>NZ_CEEDMJ010000014.1:0-158484 GCF_979255925.1 Kineococcus sp. AC630 | reverse complement strand
CCCGCGTCGAGGCAGGCCTCGAGCAGGTCGACGGGGGTGGGGGGGGGGGTGGGGTGCGCGGTGAGCCGGCGACGCATCAGGACGTAGTACAGCGGACAGATCACGACCAGGCCCACGATCCAGGAGACGTCAACACCACCGAGAGCGTTCGCGATCGGCCCGGTGAAGAACGCCGTGACCAGGAACGGCAGCTGGACGGCGATCCCGACGATGTAGCAGAGCACCGCGATCGCGTTGACCCGTCCGTAGATCCCACCGTTGCGTTCGAACAGCGACGGCAGGTGGTACTCACCGTGGCGCAACAGGTAGAAGTCGACGAGGTTGACCGCGGTCCAGGGGATCAGGACGCACAACAGCAGGATCATGAAGTTGGAGAAGTTGACCAGGAAGTTGTCCGCCGTCGCGATAGCCAGCACGAGGGCGACGACGTAGATCGCCAGCGTCGCCACCGTCCGCGCCCGCGGCCCGGGACGCCAGTTGTCGAAGAGGGTCTGACCCACGGTGATGCTGGCGAGGCTGCCGCAGTAGAGGTTCGCGCCGTTGGAGACGGTCAGGCCGATGGCGAAGATCGCGATGAGCGCGGAGGAGATGCCGGGGGCGGTCTCGCGCAGGGCGTCGGGGGTGCTCAGGTCCGGCAGCGCCGCGCCCGTCACGGCTCCGACGGCCATGCCGAAGATGGACCCGAGGACGCAGCCGAGGTAGGTCGCCCAGAACGCCGGGCGGACACCGGTGTCCTTGGGCATGTAGCGGCTGTAGTCCGAGACGTAGGGGGCGTAGGCGATCTGCCACAGCGCGGCGATGGAGACGGTGGCCATGAACCCGACCCCGCTGAAGGAGCCCGAGGTGAGGACCGAGGACGGCAGTGGGTCCACCGCGGTCCACCACACGATCAGCACGAGGAAGGCGGCCCCGGCCAGGATGGACATGATCGTCCCGAGCGCGTGCAGCAGGCGGTACCCGACGATGGCCGCGACAGCGCTGACCAGGCCGATCGCGACGACGCCGGCGCTGGTCGGCAGGTGCACCAGTCCGGCCAGCGCCTGACCGCCCAGGACGAGGTTGGAGGCGAAGAACGCCGTGTACATGAGGACGACGATCACCACGACGAGCAGGCTGCCGAAGGAGCCGAACTGCGCCCGGGTCTGCAGCATCTGCGGGATGCCCAACTGCGGGCCTTGGGCCGCGTGCAGCGCCATGACGACGCCGCCGACAACGTTGCCGACGACGACGGCGAGGATCGCAGCCCACAGCGGCAGGCCGTAGACGGCGGTGGCGATGGCACCGCTGGCCATGGTCAGCAGCATGATGTTCGCGCCAAACCAGATGGTGAACAGGTTCCGCGTCTTGCCGTGACGTTCGGTCTCGGGGATGTGCTCGATGGTCCGGGCCTCGACCCCGCTGGAACGGGTGCCCTCGAGGTTCGCCGTGCGGTCGTCCTTCACACCTGGCTCCTTCGCTCGGAGCGGCGCGTCGGCCGCTGCGCGATCAGGATCCGCGTCCCAGCCCCTCCCGCCAAACAGCCGTCTCAGTTGCGCTGCATCTGTTCTCACGATGAAGCACGGGTGACATCCACCGGAAACGTGTGCGAAACACGCAGGCGGTCAATCGCGGTGGCTGAGCTGGCGTCCCACCACGACCCTGACGGCGTCGGCGACGGCCTGGGCGCGGGCCGTGGTGCGCATCGAGGCCAGGGAGGCGATGACCAGGGGCAGCGCGGGGACGTCGTCGGCGATGGCCCGGGTGACCACTGCGCGCCCGTCGTAGGTCTGGTCGTGGCGAGGGCGCAGGTTGAGGATCGAGTAGCCGTGCCCCTTGGCCACCAGCGAGCGCACGGTCTCGTAGGCGTGTGAGCGGTGGCGGATCACCGGCTCGACGCCGGCGGTGGCCAGCAGGGAGAGGAAGTACTCGCGGCTGTGCGGGAGGTCGAGCAGGATCATCCGTTCGTGCGCCAGCTCCCGCAGCGGGATACGGGCCCGGGCCGCGAGGGGGTGGGCGGCCGGCAGCACCACGTGGGCCGGCACCTGCGCGATCGTCTCGCGGCGCACGTCGTCGGGGTAGCCGAAGTCGTAGCTGATGACCATCTCGGCCTGACCGGAGCGCAGCGCGTCCCGGGCGCCGTGGGCGTCGACCTCGAGGACCTGCACCTCCAGGTGCGGGTGCTCCTCCTCCACCAGGGTGAGCACATCGGCGAGCAGGAACGGGGCCATCGTCACGAAGCAGGCGATGCGGATGGTGCCGCGCACCTGGTTGTCGAGTCCGCGGGCCGCGTCCAGGGCCTCGTCGAGCCCGGCCAGTACCGCGCGCGCGTCGCCGAGGAGTTGCTGGCCGGCGGGGGTGAGCGCCAGTCCTTTGGAGCGCTGGCGGATGAACAGCTGGGCGCCGACCTGAGCTTCCAGCTGCGCCACGGCGGCGGACACCGCCGACTGCGCCACCAGCAGCTGCTGGGCGGCGACCGTCATGCTCAGGCAGGTGGCGGCCTCGATGAAGTACCGCAGCTGCGTGAGTGTCACGTCGGGCTTGCGTGCCACGTCCCCCTCCTCGGGTCACCGCGATGCTACCGCTGGATCAGGAGAGCTGTTGCCGAACGTCGGGTGGATCGATGCAGGACGTGGTCCGGTCGATCCATTGCCTGTTACGGGCGGGTTTTGCATCTGGATTTCCGATGCAGCGCTTCGGGAAACCCGCGTTGAGCGCTGGACGTGGGATGCCTAGTCTTCCCAGGCAGCGGGGACACCGGACGGTCGCAGACGATCGGGACGCGCCGCGTGGAGCCGAGATCCGCGGCCGGAGAGTGGGAGAACGAGATGACGAAGACCGCTCAGCAGTGGCACGACCTCGCCGAGCAGGTGAGCCACCCGACCCTGGCGGTCATCGCCGGCGATCTCGTCGCGGCGCAGGACGGCCGCACCCAGGCCGACGTCGACCCGGCGACCGGGCGCGAACTCGCCCAGGTCGCCGACTGTTCTGAGGCCGACGTCGACCGTTCCGTGCGCGCGGCCCGCGACGCCTTCGACCGCGGCGTGTGGCGTGGGCAGTCCCCCGCCGAGCGCAAGCGCGTCCTGCTGCGGCTGAGCGAGCTGATCCTCGCCCACGCCGACGAGCTCGCCGTCCTGGAGAGCCTGGACACCGGCAAGCGCATCGCAGACACCTCCGCCATCGACGTTCCCGGCGCGGCGGCGATCCTCGCCTGGTACGCCGAGGCGATCGACAAGGTCTACGGCGAGGTCGCACCTACCGCCGCAGGGAACCTGGCCGTGATCAGCCGCGAACCCGTGGGCGTCGTTGCCGCCGTCGTCCCGTGGAACTACCCCCTCGAGACGGCGATCTGGAAGCTCGCCCCGGCGCTGGCCGCCGGCAACAGCGTCGTCCTCAAGCCCGCCGAGGAATCCCCCTCCACCGCCCTGCGCCTGGGCGAACTCGCCCTCGAGGCCGGCTTGCCGGCCGGGGTCCTCAACGTCGTCCCCGGTCAAGGCGCCGTCGTCGGACGCGCCCTGGGTCGCCACCTCGACGTCGACGCCGTGGCGTTCACCGGCTCCACCGAGGTCGGGCGGATGTTCCTGGGCTACGCGGCCCAGACGCGGATCCGCCGGCTGCAGCTGGAGTGCGGCGGCAAGAGCCCCAACCTCGTCTTCGCCGACGCCGCCGACCTGCAGGCCGTCGCCGACGGCGTGTGCCAGGGCATCTTCTTCAACGCCGGCGAGGTCTGCTCGGCGAACTCCCGCCTCATCGTCGAGCGCTCCATCGCCGACGAGCTGCTCGACCTGGTGCTCAAGCGGGCTGAGGACTTCCGTCCCGGCGACCCGCTGGACCCCGCGACGGGCATGGGCCCGCTCGTCTCCGACCGGCACGCCGAGAAGGTCCTCGACCTCATCGCCGACGGGAAGAGCGGTGCGACCCTGCGCACCGGCGGCGGGGTCGCCGGCCCGCGGACCACGTTCGTGGAACCCACCGTCTTCACCGACGTCGACCCGCGCTCGCGCCTGGCGACCGAGGAGGTGTTCGGGCCCGTGCTGGCGACGTTCACCTTCGACACCGAGGCGCAGGCGCTGGAACTGGCGCACGACACGGCCTACGGCCTGGCCGCCTCGGTGTGGAGCGACAGCCTCTCGCGCGCCCACCGGGTCGCTTCCCAACTGCGGGCCGGCACAGTGTCGGTGAACTGCATCGACGCGCTCGACGTCACGACCCCGTTCGGTGGTTTCAACCAGTCCGGCTTCGGCCGCGACCTGTCGCTGCACGCCTTCGACGAGTACACGGCGCTGAAGACGACGTGGATCTCCTACGGGACGACCGCGTGAGTCCCGATGTGCGAGACGACCGCGTGAGTCCCGACCTGCTCCTCACCGGCGGCGCCGTCCTGACCATGGATGGCGACCGCACGGCGTCCGTCCTGGCCGTCGCCGGGGGGAAGGTCCAGGCCGTCGGTGGAGAGGAACTGCTGGCCACCCGCGGCCCGCGCACCGAGGTCGTCGACCTTGCCGGCGGGGCGGTGCTCCCCGGTTTCCAGGACGCCCACGTCCACGCGATCGCCGGGGGGCTGCAGCAGCTGGACTGCGACCTGTCCGCGGTGCACGGCGCGGCGGAGTACCGGCGCGTCATCGCCGCGTTCGCGGCGCGCCACGAGGGCCCGTGGGTCGAGGGCTCCGGCTGGTACGGCGACGTCTTCGCCGGGGGTTTCCCCACCCGAGAGTTCCTCGACGACCTCGTGCCCGACCGCCCGGCGGCGTTAGCCAGCCACGACTGCCACGGCCTGTGGGTGAACTCCCGGGCCTTGGACCTGGCCGGTCTGGACGAGCGCACCCCGGACCCGGCGGACGGACGGATCGTCCGCGACGGGGCCGGGCGGCCCACCGGCCTGCTCCTGGAGGGGGCCGTCGACCTCGTCAACCGCGTGCGTCCCCTCATCGATGCCGAACGGCTGCAGCGGGCGCTGCGCCAGGCCCAGTCGACGTTGCACGCCGCGGGTATCACCGCCTGGCAGGACGCCATCATCGGTGAGGCGCTCGGTCTGCCCGACAACTTCGAGACCTACCGCGCCGCGGCGGCGGAGGGCTGGCTGCGCTCCCGCGTCACCGGCGCCTTGTGGTGGCCGCGCGGTGGGGGGGCCGAGGAGGTGGCCCGACTGCTCGCCCGCCGGGCCGCGGCGGTAGGACGGTTCACCGCGACCGCGGTCAAGATCGTCCAGGACGGGGTGTGCGAGAACCTCACCGCAGCGGTAAAACGCCCTTACGTGGGTCACCCGGAGGAAACCGGGCTGAGTTTCTTCGACCCCGAGGTGCTGGCGGAGAACGTGCGCCACCTGGTCGCTGCGGGTTTCGACCTGCACCTGCACGCCGTCGGCGACCGCGCGGTCGCTGAGTGCCTCGACGCGGTCGAACCCACGCTGGAGGGCCGCGACGTCAGGGACGTCCGGCACCAGATCGCGCACATCGACCTCATCGACCCCGCCGACGTCGAGCGGATGGCCCGGCTCGGGGTCATCGCCAACGTTCAGCCGTTGTGGGCGCGTCAGGACCCGGTGCTGGTCGAGACGAAGCTGCCCTACCTCGACGAAGGGCACCAGCACCACCACTTCGTCTTTGGGGCGCTGCACCGGGCAGGAGTCACCCTGGCGATGGGCTCGGACTGGCCGGTCTCGGACCCGGCGCCGTTGTGGGGCATCCACACCGCCGTCAACCGCACCGCCCCGGCGGGGGATCCGCACGCCCTGGACCAGCGGTCTCAGCAGGACCCGCTCCTGCCGCAGGAGCGGCTGTCCATCCTCACCGCCCTGCAGGGCTACACCCGTGCGGCGGCCCGGGCCAACCGGCTCGACCACGTCAGCGGCACGCTCACCCCGGGACTGGACGCCGACCTCGTCGTGCTGGACCGCAACCCCCTCGACGTGCCCACCCCCGAACTTGGGTCGCTGCGCGTGCGCGCCACTGCGATCGCCGGCGAGTTCGTCCACGAGGGGTGGGACCGCACGCCCACGCCGACCGCATGAGCCCTGGAGCCCCCGTGACCCCCCACCCGCTCGACCGCCTCACCGCGGAGGAGTTCGCAGCCAACCGCGAGATCCTCCTCGCCGCCGGCCTCGTGACCCCGACGACCCGCTTCCCCGTCGTCACCCTGGCCGAACCCTCCAAAGCCGACGTGCTGGCCTGGAAGGACGGCGACCCCGTCGAGCGCCGGGTCAAGACCGTCCTGCTCGAGCGGGCCGACAACGCCGTCACCGAGGTCCTCGTCGACCTCGGGCACCGGGCGGTGCTGAGCACCCGCGCCGTCGACGTCCGCACCGAAGGCCAGCCGCCGATCATGCTGGAGGAGTTCGGCATCGTCGAGGAGATCCTCTGGGCCCACGACGGCTGGAACGCGGCCATGAGCCGTCGGGGAATCACCGAGCACCGCCGGGTCCGGATCTCCGCGCTGTCCGCCGGGACCTTCGACATCCCCGGCGAAGAGGGGCGCCGCCTCACACGTTGTCTGGCGTTCCTACAGCTCAACGACGACGACAACATCTGGGCTCACCCCATCGACGGTGTCGTGGCCTACGTCGACCTCAACACCCGTGAGGTCGTGGAGCTCATCGAAGACGACCGCCACTACGACCTGCCCCGCGAGGCCTACGACTTCCACCTCCCGCAGACCGAGCGCACGAGCCAGAAGCCGATCCACATCACTCAGCCCGAAGGGCCGAGCTTCACCGTCGAGGGCGACGTCGTGGAGTGGGAGGGTTGGCGCTTCCGCCTCGGCTACACCATGGTCGAGGGCCTGGTGCTGCACCAGATCGGGTTCCGGGACCGTTCGCAGGGCGACCGACTACGCCCGGTGATCTACCGCGCCTCCATCGCCGAGATGGTCGTCCCCTACGGTGACCCGAGCCCGGTCCGTTTCTGGCAGAACTACTTCGACGCCGGCGAGTACTCCCTCTCCCGCGAAGGCAACTCCCTGGCGTTGGGCTGCGACTGCCTCGGCGAGATCCGCTACTTCGACGGCGTCATCCACGACGACGACGGCCACGCCCGCACCATCACCAACGCGATCTGCATGCACGAGGAGGACTACGGCCTCCTGTGGAAGCACACCGACGGCTACAGCGGGGCCTCCTCGACCCGGCGTCAGCGCCGCCTCGTCGTCTCCTTCTTCATCACAGTCGGCAACTACGACTACGGCTTCTACTGGTACCTCTACCTCGACGGCACGATCGAGCTGGAGTGCAAGGCAACCGGCGTCGTGTTCGCCTCCGCCTACCCCCAGGACGTCGAACGCGGCACCTACCCGTGGGCCAGCGAGATCGCTCCCGGCATCGCCGCCCCCTACCACCAGCACCTCTTCTCGGCCCGCCTCGACATGCAGGTCGACGGGAACATAAACGCCGTCGACGAACTCGAGGTTAAGCGGGTCCCGATGGGTCCGGGCAACCCCTACGGCAACGGCTTCACCCGGCAGAGCCGACGGCTGCGCACTGAACTGGAGGGGGTCCGCAAGGCGGACAACCGCGTCCAGCGGGTGTGGGCGGTCAGCAACCCCGACGTTCGCAACGCCGTCGGCGAGCCCGTGAAATACGTCCTGTTCCCCGAGGGACAGCCAACCCTGCTCGCCGACGAGGCCTCCTCGATCGCCCGCCGGGCCGCGTTCACGACCAAGCACCTGTGGGTCACGGCCTACGACGACACGCAGCGCTTCCCCGCCGGCGACTACGTGAACCAGAGCGCAGGCGGGCACGGCGTCGACACCTGGATCCAGCAGGACCGCTCGATCGACGGGGCCGACGTCGTGCTGTGGCACACGTTCGGGCTGACGCACTTCCCCCGTCCCGAGGACTGGCCGATCATGCCCATCGACACGACGGGTTTCGTCCTCAAGCCCGAAGGGTTCTTCGACCGCAACCCCGCGCTGGACACCCCCGACCCGGCGCGCGGCCGGACGACGCACAGTGATTCGGCGCACGGTGAGTCGACGCACGGGCACTCGGCAGGTGGGCATTCAGCGGGTGGGGGCACCTGCTGCCACCCGGCCGGCTGACCCCGGGCGATGACTTCCACGACCGTCCCGGCCGGGACTCTCACGACGATCCCGGCTGGGCTGGGTCCCCTGAACCGGCTGGTGGTGCCGATCGGCGTCGTGTGCTCGATCACGCACCTCGTGCTGGCGCCGGTGCACGGTGTGGACCACCCGGCCGTCGGGATCCTCACGGTCGCTGCGGCCGTGTTCTGCCTGTTCCACCTGGCTCATCTGTGGCGGGTTCCCACCGTCCACGGCTGGTGGAGCACCGGTGCGCTGGGCGCGCTCATGAGCGTGCACTCCCCCGTGCTGGACGCCCTCGCCGGCTCGGGCGGTACAACCCAGCACCTGCCACTGCCCGGGACCGGGCACCACAGCGCCTCGACCCCGCTGCAGGCCTTCTCGCTGGAAAGCCTGGCAACCGTGGGCACCCTGGCCGGGGCGGTCCAGACCGTGCTCTGCCTCGTCGTGGTCCTGCGCGCCTACGACGTCACGCCGGTCCCCCGGTCCCCCGGTCCCCCGTTCCCCCTGATCGCCCCGGTCTGCACCTCAAGGTGGCCGCCGCAGCCGGAATCGTCGCCGCGATCGCCCAGGAGGAGACCACCGGCACGTCGTAGCTGAGCGCCCGAGGACCTCGCGACCTCCGGTGCGCCGGAGGTGGACGAACCCGCCCGACGCCCGGCCTGACCGCTCAGGCCTCCTCGGCCTGGTCCTGCGGTTGAATTTCCGGGGCGCCGGCGTAGAAGTCTGCCCGCATCGTCTCCACGCACATCCGCAAGCAGCCGACGAGCACGCTGCGGTCACCGAAGCGCGAGCCCACGACGCGCGTGCGCAGTGGTCGGTCGTTTCTGGCCAGCTCCTGCGCCAGTGCGGGCACGAGCAGGTCCTGCACCATGCCCAGAGTTCCGCCGAGGATGATCTCCTCCGGCGCCAGCATCCAGGCGATCGTCGTCACGGCGGGAACCAGGCTGTGGGCCAGCCGGTCCACCTCGGCCAGCGCGGCCGGGTCCCCGGCGCGGGCGGCCGCGACGAGCGCGGTAGCGGTGTCGTGATCGCTCCCGGCCTGGTCGGACAGCCCGTGCAGCAGGGGGCTGCGCAGCGGCCCCAGCCCCAGGGCCGGCGCCCAGGTGATCTCGCCCGCGGCTCCGTCCAGCCCTCGGTGCACCTCTCCGCGCAGCACGATGCCCAGGCCCACGCGGTCACTGTCGGAGAACAGGTACGCGAAGTCTTCGACGTCGTCCGCGCGTGACCACTTCTCCCCCAGCGCTGCGAGCTTGGCGTCGTTCTCGACGTGCACCGGACCGGTGACAAGTTCCCCGATCTCCTCGGCCAGGGAGAATCCCGTCCAGCCGGGCATGGTCATCGGCAGGTCGACCGTGCCGTCGTCGTGCACGATGCCCGGCGTCGAGACGGTCGTTGCGACGACGTCGCCCGGGGCGACCCCGGCCGAGCGCAGCAACCCGCTGACCAGCCCCCGCAGGTGCCCCAGTCGGTCGGTGCGACTGGTGGCCATCGGCAGCGGCTCGGCGGCCTCGGCGACGACGTCCGCGGCGAGGTCGGTGAGCGTGGCGGTGATCTGCCCGGCGTCCAGCTGGATCGCCAACAGGTTCCCGGCGTCGTAGCGGAACGCGAACACCCGCGCCGGGCGGCCCTTGGGCCGCCCGGACGTCGGCGGCGCGAGTTCGATCACCTGCCCAAGGGCCATGAGGTCGTCGAGGATGAGTTCCAGCGTCCGGCGGGACAGCCGCAGTTCCCGTTGTAGGTCGGCCATCGTGGCCGGACTACTCCGGTACAGGGCGTCCAGCGTCGACGCGGCGTTGTGCTGGCGCATCGCAAGGTGATCCATGAACAGCTCCTCTCCATCTGGAAACATACCGGTTACAGGAAGAGTATTGCTATCACCGCGCACAAAGCAGTAGCGTCGTTTCCACGACGTCCTCCGCAAGCCTCCAGGACGTCGTTCCAGTGGCTCGGACCCCCGTCGCGACGGGCGGCGACCACAGCGTCTCTCTGCAAGGGAAGCGGTGACCCCATGATTTCCACCGGTACCGTCACCGGCATCGCCATCGTCGGCTGCGGCAACATCTCCGGCGCGTACTTCCGCGGCCTGCAGCGGTTCGCCGGCCTACGTGTCGTCGCCTGCACCGACCTCGACGCCGACCTCGGCCGTGCAGCGCAGGAGCGCTACGGCGTCCCCTTCGTCGCCTCCATCGAGGAACTGGGGGCTCGCGATGACGTGGACGTCCTCGTCAACCTCACGCCCCCACTGGCCCACGAGAGCGTGATCGCGAACCTCATCGCGACAGGCAAGCACGTCTTCACCGAGAAACCGCTGACCGCCTCCTTCGCCACCGCGGCCCCGCTCGTGGCCGCGGCCCGCGAGGCCGGGGTGTCACTGGCCTCGGCGCCCGACACGTTCCTCGGCTCGGCGGGCCAGACCGCCCGCGCCGTCGTGGACGACGGGCTCATCGGTGACGTCATCGGGGTCACCGCGTTCGTCACGCACAGCAAGGCCGAACTCTGGCACCCCAACCCCGGCTTCCTGTTCACCCGCGGTGGCGGCCCGGCCCTGGACATGGGTCCCTACTACCTCGCCGCTCTGGTCAACCTGCTCGGCCCCGTCGCCTCGGTGTACGCCACAGCCCGCACCGGGACCACCCTCCGCCCGGTCACCGCGCCAGGGCGCATGGTCGAGCACGTCGAGGTCACCATCCCCACCCACTCCTCGGCCGTGCTGGAGTTCGCCTCCGGCGTGCTGGGCACGGTGATGGCCAGCTTCGACGTGTGGGACCACGAGCTGCCGTTCCTGGAGCTCTACGGCACCCGCGGCACCCTCAGCCTGCCCGACCCCAACGACTACGACGGCACCGTCCGGATCCGCCCGCACGGCGCGGAGTCCTGGCTGGACCTGGCGCCGGTCATCTCCGCCTTCACCGCCGCCACCGCGGCGGCGGACCTGCCGCTGCGTGGGCCCGGGGTTGCCGACCTCGCCGAGTCCCTGCACGGCTCCAGCCTGCGCGTCGGCGCCGACTTCGCCCTGCACGTCCTGGAGACCCTCGACGCCCTGGCCCTGGGCACCGACGGACTCCGCCGCGACCTGAGCACCACCTGCACCCGCCCGGAACCGTCGAAGGAGACCTGGACCCAGTGAGCACCTCCCCGCGCACCTTCGGCGTCGACCTCATCACCTTCTTCCACCACAACTTCTGGGGCCTCTCCGACCGCACCCAGCTGAGCGACCCCGCGGCCCTGGAGCCGGTGAAGTTCTGGAACGGCGTCTTCGACGGCTTGCAGGCCGCCGGGGTCCGCGAACTTGAGATGACGTTCGCCCCCGCCGACCGCAAAAGCGCCCTCGCCGCGTTCGGCTCCGCCCCGGCGTTCCGCGCCGAACTCGACCGACGCGGGCTGAGCGTCGTCAGCAGCTACTTCGGCGACATCGAGCACGCTACGGACATCACCGACCCGGCTGTCCGCGAAGCAATCCTGCAGGCCGCTGACACCGAGGCGGAATTCCTCGCCGCGCTCGGCGCGAAGCACCTCGTCGCCGGACTGCCTATGCGCCGCAACGACCCCAGCGGCTCCGGGCTCCTACCGGTGGACATGGCCACCGCGCTGCCGATCGCCGACCTGCTGCACGCCGTCGGCGCGATCACCGCCCGCCACGGCGTCACGCTGGCGTTGCACACCGAGAGCCACTCGGTGTTCTGGAACGCCCGCGACGTCGACCTGTTCCTCCTGCTGACCGACCCGCTGCTGGTCTCCTTCTGCCCCGACACCGGTCACCTCTTGCTCTCCGGCAGCGACCCGGTCCAGGTCGCGGCGCGCCACCGCGACCGCATCGCACTGGCGCACTGGAAAGACGCCAGCGGGGCCATGCGCGAAAGCGTGCAGGTCGACGACACCGTGTTCGCCAAGCACCAGCCTTACTTCCGCCCCGCCGGTCGGGGCGTCATGGACTGGTTCGCCTGGGCGCGCCTGCTGCGCGACATCGGGTACTCCGGCGGTGTACTGCTGGAACTCGACGTGGCCGCCGACCCGGTCGGCCAGCTGACCCAGGCCCGCGAGTTCCTCGAGAACGTCACCCGCACCATCCTCTGACTTCACACCCCTCGAAGGAGAAGGCCCGTGAACCCCGTGACCCAGAACCTGATGACTCGCAAGTCCGCCCTGCGGATGATGGCGGGCTCCGCAACCACGATCGCCGGCGCCGGTGCCTGTCCTCCTGCTCGCTGGACTCCAACGCGGGCACCGACTCGAGTGAGAAAACGCTCACGGTCGCCATCTGGAAGGGCTACGGCGCCGACCTGCCGTGGGTCGCGGAGGCGTTCAAGGCGAAGACCGGGGCGACGCTGAAGTTCCAGTACATCGACTCTCTGGCCAGCCTGCTGCAGCTGCTGGCCAAAGCCGACGGGGCGATCGACGTCGCGCTGCCCAACATCCAGTACATCGGTGCCGGTATCGACCAGGGCCTCTTCCATGAACTCGACACCAGCAAGTTGGCGAACTACGCCGAGATCTACCCCGAGTTCGCCGAGCGGGCGGAGATCCGCAAGGGCGAGACCCTCTACGGCATCCCGTGGACGTGGGGTAGCACCGGTCTGTTCTTCAACGGAAGCCAGGTCACGCCGGCGCCGGACTCGCTTGCGATCTTGTGGGACCCGGCCTACGCCGGGCGCACCGCCCTCATCGACGACGCGAACGTGCTCGTCCCCATCACCGCGCTCTACCTCGGGCAGGACCCGCAGAACCCCGACATGGCCACGGTGACCCCGGCCTTGCAGCAGCTGAAGGACAACGCGAAGCTGACGTACTCCTCTACGGACGACCTGGCCAAGGCCGTCGCCAGCGGCGCCGTCGTCGCAGGCATCGCGAACTCCGACGGTATCGGCGGGCTCATCGCCTCCGGCGAACCCGGCGCGTCGGACCTCGTGTACGTCGTCGCGAAAGAGGGCGCCGTGGGCTGGATCGACAACTGGACCATCGCGGCCAGTAGCACCAAGCTCGACCTGGCCTACGAGTGGCTGAACTACATGACCAGCTCGGACTATCTGAAGAAGTGGGCGGAGACCCCGGAGGATGCCTCACCGGCCCCCGCGAACGAGGCCGTCGTCGGTTCCCTGGACGCCGACACGCTGACCCGCCTGCAGGCCCAGCCGGACAGGATTTCCGCCCTAGCGCTGCAGTTGCCGCAGCCGGACGACGTGCTGCAGTCGTGGACCGACGCCTGGACCCAGGTCAAGGCCTCCTGATGAGTCCGGCCAGGGGCGCGGGGGGCTCCCCCGCGCTGCAACGGACGGGGGCGACGGCGCTGTTGCTGGCCCCCGGCGGGATCTTGCTCGTGCTCTTCGCCGCGCTGCCGCTGGTGGCGTTGCTCTTCATCGGGTTCAGCACCGGCGACGGCCTCGGGTTCGACAACTTCGGCCAGGTGCTGGGCTCCTCGACGTACGTCCCGCTGCTGGTCAAGACGCTGCTCATCGCCTTCGCCGTCACGGTGATCAGTATCGCCGTCGGGTGGCCTGCGGCCTGGGCGCTGGCCCGGTACGTGACGCCGAAGCACCGGCCCACCGTGCTCAGGCTTGTCGTCATCCCGTTCATCACCTCCCAGCTGCTGACCATCTACGGTTTCGTCGTCCTGCTGCAGGCCGGTGGGCCGATCATGTGGCTGCTGTCGTCGGCCGGGCTGACCTCCTCGCAGGCGTCGCTGATGTACACCCCGACGGCGACGTTCGTCGTGCTGGTCGTCGAGAGCCTCCCGACGGCGATGCTCGTCCTGTACTCGGCCTCGGAGCAGGTCGAGAGTTCGCTGCTCGAGGCGTCGCGGACGCTGGGCGCCGGCCGGTTCACGACGTTCATGCGGGTCGTCTGGCCGGTCTGCTCGTCGATGGTGGGGGTGAACTTCGCGTTGACGTTCGTCCAGACCGTCGGCGCGTTCGCCGAACCCGCCATCGTCGGCGGCCCGAGCGGGCAGATGTACGGCAACACCATCGCCGCGCAGCTGCAGCAGGGCGTCCACCGCGAGTTCGCCATCGCCCTGTCCCTGGTGATGCTGTTGGCCAGCCTCGTCGTCGTCGGCCTGGTGAGCGGCCTCCTTGGCTGGCAGCGGACTCGGCAGGGCGGGTCGAACGCGCGCACCCTCGCCATGCCGGCGGCCTCCTCGGGCGTCGAGCGCCTCGCCGAGGCCCCGGCTCCGGCCACGGAAGGAATGCTCCGTTGAACCAGCCCGTCCCCCGCCTGCTCAAGGCCTACCTCGTCGTCGTCCTGGTCGTCATGGCGCTGCCACTGGTCAGCGTCATGGCCCTCTCGCTGAACAAGTCGTCCTACGGAACGCTGCCGTTCTCCTTCAGCACACGCTGGTACGAGGCGCTGGCGTCGAACTCCAGTCTCGTGCAGGCGCTGGTCACCAGCCTGAACCTGGCGTTCCAGGCGATGGCGTTCGCCACGATCGTCGGCACCCTGCTCAGCCTGGCCCTGGTGCGCAGCGGCAAAGCCGTCAACCTGCCGGTCAACGGGCTCCTGCTGGCACTGCTGACCGTACCGGCCTTGGTACTGGCCGCGGGTTTCGTCATCGTGTTCGACTGGATCGGGCTGGGCTCAAGCTCTACGTCGCTGGTGCTGGCCTCGGTCGTGACGTCGCTGCCCTTCGTCGTCCTCATCGTCGGCGGCCGACTGCGCGACCTGGACCCGAACCTCGCCCAGGCCGCGCGGTCGCTGGGCGCGGGGCCGGTGCGGGTGTTCACCACCGTGACCGTGCCTCTGGTCGGACCGGCCATCGTGGCGGGCGCGATGCTGGCGTTCTTGACGACGTTCAACAACTTCGCCATCCAACTGTTCCTCTCGCCCATCGGGATCTCCACCCTGCCTGTGCAGATCTACTCGATGGTCCGGCTCGGCGTCACCCCCGACGTGAACGCCCTCGCCACTCTCATCATCCTGGCCACCGTCGCCCTCGTGGTGGTCATCACCTGGCTCTCGGGCAACGCGGCCCGGTTCCTCTCGACCTCCAAGAACAGCGAGGAGAACGATGGCTGAGCTGACGATCTCGGGCGTCTCGAAGTCCTTCCACGGCACGACGGTCCTGCACCCGCTGGACCTGCAGGTCCCAGACGGCAGCTTCTGCGCCATGCTCGGCTCCTCAGGGTCGGGCAAGTCGACGCTGCTGCGCATCGTGGCGGGCCTGGAGGTCCCCGACGGCGGGGCGGTGCGCATCGGCGGCCGCGACGTCACCCGCACGCCCGTGGAAAAGCGGAACATCGGCTTCGTCTTCCAGAATTACGCTCTCTTTCCGCATCTGAGCGTACGGGCCAACGTGACGTACGGGCTGAAGGCGCAGCGGATCCGCGGCGCCGAGGCCAACCGGCGGGCCGAGGACATGCTCACGCTGGTCGGCCTGAAGGGGTACGGCGACCGCTCCCCCCGGCAGTTGTCCGGCGGCCAGCAGCAGCGCGTGGCCCTGGCTCGCGCGCTGGTCACCGAGCCCGACCTGCTGCTGCTCGACGAACCGCTGTCCGCGTTGGACCGCAAGATCCGCGGTGACATGCAGCGTGAGATCAAGCGCATCCACCACGAGACGGGCCTGACCACCATCATGGTCACGCACGACCAGGAGGAGGCGATCGACCTCGGCGACAAAGTCCTCCTACTGGACCAGGGCCACGTCCAGCAGAACGAGGTCCCCGAGGCGCTCTACCGCGCGCCGCGTAACCGTTTCGTCGCCCAGTTCCTCGGCGCCCACCACGTCGGCCGCGGAACCGTCCACACCGACGGCCTGCAGACCCACGTCGACCTCGGCGGTCTAGTCCTGCCCAGCGCCCGCCCCGACCTGGTCACGGGCAGCGCCGTGGACGTGCTGGTGATGTCGGAGAAGGTGCGAGTCTTCCCCACCGCCACGGCCGACGCGTCGATCGGGCGACTAGGACCTGTTGATTTCTTCGGCCCGATCGCCCGGACGGAGATCGACACGGGCGGGACCACAATTCCCGTGACCATGCTGTCGCAGGATTCCGAACACCTCACCACCGGCGCTGAAGTCTGGTTCACGATCGCGCCCGAGGGCGTGCACATATTCCCCAGCGAGTCCTCAGCGAGCAGCACGCCGTTGCCCGCGCGGAACTAAGCTTGACATTTTACCTCCAACTCTCTGTCGAGAAGTCGAAGGTGGACAGCGAGACGGCCTTGAGGTGATCATCAGCGTTGTCGAGACGTTGCTGATCAACCTCAAGGCCGGCACGGGCACTTGTTCCTCGTCACCGCGCAGCAGGAGGTTCGAAGCTGACTCGGACCGGCACTGGCCTGCTCAGCCTCCGGGCCGGACCTGGCCGGCCTTAACGACCTGCTCGACGGGTGCGCGTCAGAGTTTCTGCGCTTCTGTCCCGCTGGAGGCGTCTTCGCGGTTCGCCAGCACACGCTTCGGGTGGTGCACCACCCGCGTGAGCAGGCCATCACTGAGCTGTTTACCCCCCATGGTTCCGGCGTCCCCTCCCAAAGGCAGTCCGCTCACACCGGTCAGGGCCCGGTCGCAGGTCGGATGCGTGCCCGCGTTGGGCGGTGAAGCTTCGGCGGTGAAGTACCGCTGCGAGCACCTGCAGCTTCTGGAGGCCGTGCGCGCAACTGAGTGGCGGATCGTGGAGACCAAGGACAGCTGCTTGGTCCACCCCAGCGATCCCACCTGGCTCCGACTGCCGTTGGTAAAACCACTAGCACTCGCCGAGCCGCCCGTGACGCTCGAGCACGCCTACGCCGCGCCGGTCTGGCCGCCATCTGAGCTCAGAACGGGCATGGGTGTCGCAGGTGCGCACGGGTACGCCGTTGATGGATGCCTTGCCGGAACCGTCCTGGACGCATCGCACTGTGATCGGTCAGGTACCGGCGCGCGAGTGCCGATGCTGATGGTTGGTAGAGCCATCGAGAGCCATGAGACTGGGAGCGCGACGGCCTCGGTGGTGCTGGGGGTACTGTCCTTCCTCCCCGTCTTGGGGTGGCTGTCGATCCTGGGCCTGATCCTCGCTCTGGTGGGCAGAGGCCGTGGCGAACATCCCCTGACGCGGTCGCGGGCCAAGGCCGGGGTGTTGATCAACGCCATCTCCCTAGCCTGGTTTCCCATCCTGGTCGCCCTAGTAGTCTCTGGGACCGGCGCCGCGTTGCTCGGACTGAACCACGACTCGACCGCGGCGGCAGCAGCAGCAGCAGCAGCGCCAGCTACACCGTGGTCACCGCCGGCCTCGATCACTCCCCCTGCCGGACCGATAGAGGCCGAGGACCCGCAGGAAGTCGCGCGTGACCAGCGTCTGGCGATGGGTGAACTGACACCGGCCGAGCAGCAGTTCCTCGCCGACGTCGACTCAGACCGCGCCGCCCTGATCGCGGCCGACTTCACCGCCGAAGTGGACGTCGTCGGAATCGGCTACGGCATCTGCTCCTACGTCGACCAGGGTGTCTCCGAGAGCGATGCTGCGACGGAGCTGGCTGGCCAGAACTACCTGGACCCCGCCGTAGCCACGGACGTGGCCCACGCAGCGGTGGCGCATCTCTGCTGAGCACAGAGCAGGTGCTCACCTGCTCAACGCGGCGAGACGCCGAGTTTCTTGCACTGCCGCCCATACGGGAGCGTCTTCGCGTACATCAGCACACGCTGCAACGGGTGCGCACGCGCGCCGGCGGCCTATCTCCGAGCCAGACACGACCCGGCGATAGCGCCGGCAGGTGTCCGCGGCTGGGGTGGTCAACTGCCAACCGTCCCGCGGACCCTTGCAGCCATGCTGCAAGCAACCGCGCTGGCGCAGTTAGAGCGTGCTCGTCCGCCCGACCCGATCACCCACACCCCCCTGGCCTGAGCCAGTGGAGTTTCAGGTCCAGTTGGGGTTCAGCGTCAGCAACGTCATCGGATCCGCCATCCAGGCGTCGAACTCATCGACGGTCACGAACAGCGGCTGCCCGTTGAAGCAGCGCGCGACCTCGGCGAGTCGTTTGAGCACCTCCTGCGGGTCGGCGCTGGTGACCGCGATCAGCGCGTCGTCCAACAGCGGTCCGACGGTGGCACTGACGTAGGCGTTGCGTTCCTCCCCTAGCGCCCGCTCCGCCTCCCCCAGCAGGATCGTGGTGGCAAGAGCGGAAGCGGTCTCGTCCTCCAGGGCGACGAGGAGCGCCTCATCGACGTCCTGCCCGGCGGCGAACTCGGCGCGGACCGCGGTAGCCGCGGCGCGCAGACCCTGGCTGATCAGCGTCGCCGCGGCCTGACCCACCACCGCACCGACGAGGCCGCCGACGACCGGAACCGGGATCACCGTCTGCCCCAGCCCACTACACACCCCCACTAGCGTCGCGCGCAGCGCAGAGTCACAACAGCGGGCAGCGAGTTCGGCGGAGTCGATGTCCCCCCGGGCAAAGGCGACGCCGGCGACGGTGATGTCCACGACCGCGCCGGCCATCGCCGAGGGTGCAGAACCCTGCCCGAACGCGGCAGGCAGAGCGCCGGCCTGGGCGGCGATGCCGATGGCCTTACCCAACCCGGCACCAGAGGCCGAGCGCACCGCCCCCATCGCCGCCGCCCCCGCGGCAGTCGCGGCAGCCGCAGCCGCGGAGGTCTCCCCCGCACGGACCCGCGCGGCCTGACTCGCGGCTTCCATCAACCCCGCCACGACGGCACCGGTCGCGGCCCCGACCGCCATCGCCGCACCAACCTCACGGCCGGCGACAGAAGCAGCGTGCTTATCGCCCCAGCGGGAGGAGTTACCGGCGGCGTGGTGGGCCGCTTCGGTGGACACCGGACGGCTGCGCACGGTGGTGACGTGCCCGGCCGCGTCGGTGGTGTCGATGTGCAAGGTGTCGCTGACGTAGGCGCGGGCGTCGGCGTAGTCGTCGAACTTCAGCCCCTCGGGGTTCATCCGCAGCCGCCGGTCGAGCAGGCTCTCCACTCGGGCGAGCTTGTCGGCGCCGATAAGGCGTTGCATTCCCTCGTAACGCTCCTGGGAGATACCGCTGGCGGCGGTCGTCGCCTTTCCCATCAGTTTCGCCTGCGCCGCGGCCAACAGCCGCCCACCCTCCGCTGCCGGACCATCGGTGAGGTGCAGGTCCGCCGGTGCGCTCTGCGAGCCCCCCTTGACCCACTCGGTGGTGGAAGCACGGATCCTCGAACCCTTGGCGATGGCGTCGTGGTTGAACGTCGCCTGGTGCATGACCTCGAAGAGGTGCCCGGCGCGCTGGGGGTTCCCGAGGTTGCGGTAGCGATGAGCGACTTCCTGCGCGAGTTCACGGATCTGCAAGGCTTCTGCGGTCTGAGCCGCCCGGACGACTTGGCGGCGGGTGCCGGCGTTCACCAGCGCCCACGCTGCGGCCTGCGCTCCCACCTTCGCTGCGGCTCCAGCAGCCGCTCCCGCAGCAACCGCTGCCCCCGCTCGGGCAGCTCCGGCTCGCCCTCCAGCACGCCAGACCCGGCGAGCGCGAGGACTCGAAGCGTCGGGCTCCTCAGGGCCGCCCGCCTCCTCGGGGGCATCAAGCTCATCGGGTGCATCAAGCCCGCCGGGCGCGGGGTCATCGACACCACGTGAGGCCTCGACAAACTCTTCGGATCCCTCAGCCGTGCCCTCGATCACGAGGCCGCCCCCGCGCTCGCCGATTCCTCCGCCTCAGCAGCCGTCCCGGTTCCCGTCTCAGCACCCGCCTCACTACCCGCCTCGTCGTTCGCCCCGGTCTTGCCGGCAGCAGGGTCTGCGGCGGCAGCACGCTCATCGGCGAGGTCATGCAGGCGCTCGCGGGCATCGTCGACGACCTGACCCGACAAATCGCTCACCACCCCTTCCTCATCCGCCAGCGGGGTGGCCATCACCGAGATCGTCGTCGTCATCAACGACACCGTCGTCGCAACCTGCGCGCGCTGCGCCGGGGTGTAGGCGGCGTAGTCGGTCTCGGCGTCGACGAGGAGACGCAGGTACTCGAGGTGGATTCCGGCTTCAGCCTGCAGGTCGCTGAGCAGGGTGCGGACCTGCCGGCTGCGGTGGATGACCGCAGCGGTGATTTCCTCCGCCCGCTGCAGGTCCGTCTCAGAGACTGCGAGCGCCTCGGCGCCGGCCTGCTGACGGCGGCGTTGACGTCGTCCCTGCCAGATCACCACTCCCACGGTGGCCAGCACGGCTGGCGCGGCGACCAAGCTGCCCAGCACGAGCGTGCCAGCTGCGACCCCACCGCCGCCGGCGGCCAGGGAGCCCCCACCGAGGGCGGCCAGGGTGGCGCTGGTGGCCGCGGCCCCGGAGAGACCGGAGATGGCGGTGCCGGTGGAGGCCGCGGCGAACGCACCCACCGTGGCGAACGCCCCGACCCCGGCGCCGGCGCCTACGCCCAAGCCGCCGGCGAGCGCTCCGACGGTGTGCAGGGCGCTCAGACGCACCTGGGTGACCTCCACCTGCGGGACGTGCCCGGCGGTGGGTAGGTCGATGCTGGCCAGCTCAGCGAGGTCGACGTTTTTCAGCCGGGCGAAGACGTCGCGGAAGGGAACCAGGACGTGGTCGTAGATCTCCTGGCGGCGTTGCTCCTGCGCCAGGCGTTCGCGCTCTGCGCGCTTGAGTAGGGCGGCGTGGCGGTCCTCGAGCTCCTCCTGCTGGCTGCGGTTGGCTCGTCCCAACCGGACAGCCTCGACCCAGGCGATGCCCACGACGTCCCCCTGACCCAGTGCGCGTGCTCTAGTGCCCTGGTGCAGCGGTCTGGACCGGGCTGGATCCAGCATGCCCCGCCCCTACGACACGCTGCCACCGATTCGGCACAGAGGGTCACCTACACGTGAGCGGACAGGACGCGACGCACCTCGTCCGCGAGTCTGCAGAGCTCCACGGTGAGCGTCGTGAGCGTGGTGCGGGCCACAGTCCGGCGAGGCGCGGCGCGGGCATGCGCGCGGTCTCGGCGTGGTTGAGTACCGCGCCCTCGTACCCAGACAGACCGTCAGGGCACCGGGCAGACGACGCACCACACGGGGAGAAGAACTGATGGCAACCGACTACGACGCACCACGCAAGACCGACGACGACGACACCGACTCCATCGAGGAACTGAAGACCCACCGCACCGACAAGACCTCGTCCTCCCGCGTCGATGAGGACGAGACCGACGCCGCCGAGGGCTTCGAGCTGCCCGGTGCGGACCTCTCCGGTGAGGAGCTGACAGTGCAAGTCCTGCCGCGTCAGCAGGACGAGTTCACTTGCACCAGCTGCTTCCTGGTCAAGCACCGCAGCCAGCTGCACGCCGCCCAGAGCAGCAGCGACGGTCAGCTGATCTGCAACGACTGCGCCGACTGACGCGTCCTCGTAGCCGGCTCGCCCCGCGGGCTCCCGTCGATCCCCGTCCGCCACGCGGACGGCGGCACGGCTGCGGCGATGAGCGGGGCCCCGGTCCGCTCGAGCCCTCCTGTTCGAAGGGTGCGTGGTGCGCACTGCCGCCGCACCGCCGCCCTGCCGCACCGCCGCCCTGCCGCACTGCCGCACTGCCGCACCGCCGCCCTGCCGCACTGCCGCACTGCCGCACCGTGAGTTTCCCCAGGCGAGACGAACGGGGTTCTTCTGTCGGTAGCGGTTGGTAGCGTCGTGAGTTGTCGATCTTCAGGGCAGGGTCCGGTGAGAGGGAGCGCGGGTGGCGATCACCGATTTCATCTTCACTCCCGTTCTCACGTCTGAGGTGGAGTACGACGTCGTGGGTGAGCGCGGAGGCCGGTGGACGTTGTTCCAGCGCGGGCGCACCTACGAAGACGCTGTGGTTGCGCTGGAGGAGGCCCGCTCGGGTGGCCCATCCGCCACCTGGCACCTGGTGCGCCGCACGACCGCGGTGACGGAGGAACTCCTACCCAGCGGCGCGGTTGAAGAACCTACCCCGGGACGCTAGATGGTGGACAAGCGCGTACTTCGTAGGTCGTGCAGCGCGAATCGAGGGAAGAGGTGAGGACGGTGGACGCAGCACTGCCGGTCTGGCTCTTGGACGTCGACGGCGTGCTCAACGCCTCCCGCCCTGGTTGGGGTGGCCCGCCTCGAACCCGCAACGCCACCTCCAACGGGGTGGGGTACCGCATCCGCTGGTCCCCGGCGCTACTGGACCGTGTCCGGGCTCTGCACCTCTCGGGCCGGGTGGAGATCCACTGGTGCACGACGTGGTGTCCAGACGCCGACCAGTTGGAGGCACTCTTCGGGCTTCCCTGCCTGCCGCGCGCGTGGTCGACGCCGTTGTTCGATCAGGAGGCCGCCACGGCGAAGCTGGCGGCGGCGCGGGAGGTGCTGGCCTCTGGGCGGGCGCTGGTGTGGACTGACGACACCGAAGTTCCCTTGGACGGTCCGGTGCGCGAGGAGCTGTTGAGCGCGGGACCGGCGCTGCTGCTCCGTCCGACGCCCGCTCGAGGTCTGCAGCCGGGTGACCTGGACGCCATCGACGTCTTCCTCGACTCCGTCGCCACCGCCGTTGCCGCAGCCGTTGCCGTTTCCTCAGCCCGCCGCGATCACGCGCCAGGAAGCAGTCGCTGACGCAGCCATCGCAGATGATGTGCGCCGGTCGGGTGCGTCAGGTCAACGCGTGCAGCTGTACCGCGAGGACGCTGACCCCTCGAGGACCGGTGCGGCGCACGCGGCCGGTGACCAGCAGCAGCGAGGCCCGGTACAGCAGGTGGTGACTGGTGGTTGCCTGGACGTCGGCGAAGATGGTGACGTCGACGCAGCCGGTGCCGTCCTCCAGGGTCAGGAACACGACCCGGCGTCCTGAGCGCACCGGCGGAGTCTGGGTCGCCACGCGCACTCCGGCGTCCAGGACGTCGACGTCGGTGCGCACCTCCAGCAGTCGCTGCGCCGGGGTGAAGCCTCGCCGGCGCAGTTCAGGCAGGTGCGGGGTGAGGACGTGCTGCTGCAGGTCCATCCCCGTGCTGGCCAGCTCGGTGCTCACCTGCTGCTCCGGGGTCGGCGCCAGATGCCCGGCGGCGGCGCTAGCCAGGTCGAGATCCCCCAGCGGCAACGCAAGCTGGCCGGAGTACCGAGAGCGGGACCGGCGCTGCGGTGCGTGGAGCGGGCGGCGCAGAGCGCTGCGGTCTCGTCATGCTGGGTCTCAGTGTTACAAGAGGTTGGGAGAAGTGGCCGCGGGAGGCGGTGACGGCGCTGCGGAGCTTGCTGGTTCCGACACCGCCCCCGCTCGGCCCGTCGCCAAGACTCGGCCCAGCCATGGGTGTCCCCGGTCTGGATCGGGCGCTGGTTCGCTCCAGGTGGGTCAGCCGGCTCCCCCGCGTCAGCACCCGCCTGCTTTCTACCTCCCTGTCCTGACCGCTGCCACGGTTTCAGCGGTAGACCCCCAGGGAACGATCCGGAACAGGGTGACCGAGGATTCGATCCCCACCGGTCGTGTTCCGAGGCGACGCGAGACACATCCCTGACAAGACGGATTAGACATGTCAGGGGGTATAGCGTGGCGTCACCGCCGACCCGGAGACGAGCCATGCCCCAGCAAGCCACGATCACCGAACCCCCCATCGGGGGAACCCGCGCGCAAGCCCTGTTGGGGGTGAATCCCGCCCAGTTGAACCGCCTGCGCGAGGTGGGTCTGCTGGGCGACGAGGAAACCCTGCGCACGATGCAGACCGAGGGCGGGCACTGGCGCTACGACGAGGCCCGCGTGCGCGAACTCGCCACCCGCCCCTGGGTGGACCTGCCCAGCCCCTCCCCCGACCTTGCCGTCCACCTCGCTCCCCTGACCCCGGATCCCCTGCACCGCGGCGGACGCAGGTACCAGGGGTGGCACGCCTTCGCCCACAGTCACGGGCTGAGCGCAGCTGAGCGTGAGGACGCCTGGGCGGGGTGGTGGATCTGTCGCCCTGAGCGCTACCTCGGGGCCGCCTTAGTCGGTGATGTGTGCGGCTTCGTCGTCGCGGTGGCCGCCATCCGCGGATTCCGCCTGGCTGAGGACGGGCGGGTGCGTTTCGAGGTGAGCCGGGCGACGAAACAGGTGCGGGCGCGCTACGCCGGGCGACGCTTCCGCGCCGCGCAGGGAGCAGCCGTTCAACCCCTGGGCCTGACACCGACAGCGACCGCGGTCGGGACGACCACCAGGACGGCCTCAAGACTCACCACGACGGCATCACGATCGACAGGAGTCCTCCGATGAGACCCGCCCCCTGGAAGGTCCGCCCCGTCGCGACCGTGTGGCTGGACTACGTCACCGGCATCGGCGTCACCGACAGCGGTGCCCGCGTCACCCCCAAGATCACCGGACGCCGCAAGCGACCTGTCCTGGTCGACCTGCTCGACACCGCCCACAACCTCTCCGCCGAGCGGATCATGCTGACCGGGAAGATCCCCCAGCAGGGCCTGGGCGAGCAGCACTGGCTCATCACCGAAACCCCCGGCTGGAGCGCCGGAGGGCACTGGCTCTCCAGTCCCCCCACCGGCCGCTTCACCCACGACATCACCGGCCGCAAGCTGGAGGTCCGCCTGGCCTCGGAGTGGTTCACCTCCCCCGACGCCTCCCTCACCCCCGACGAAGCCCGCCAGGCCTGGGTCGCCACCTCGGAGGCGCTCAAGTCCGTCGCCCGCGACGCGGAACTGCTGAAGTCCCCGGCCGCGACGGGAACGCAGTTGTGGGCGCAGTCCCTACCCCGCACCCTCGACCCCGAACCCCTCGACCCCGAGACTGCCGAGTTGTTGCACCGCACCGCCGGGCAGCACCGCATCGAACACCTCACCACCGGCGCCGGCGCCTGCGCGTGCGGGTCCTGCCGACCGCTGGTCGACGTGGGCGAACAACCCCGGGGCGGGTTCGCCTATGTCGACGGCCGCTTCATGTACGCCGCCCTGTGCCGCGAACTCGGCACTGGCCCCGCACGTCGACTGACCGGGGAGCAGGCCGAGGAGCTCCTGGCGTCCAACCCTTACGCCCGCGCCCGCTTCCACGTCCGCTTCACCGTCCCCGACGGCTGGGACACCCTCGGTGTGCTCCCCCTCGCCCACCACGACGCCGACGACGGCTGGCACTACCCCAACGTCCCCGGGGCTCACGGTGAGACCTGGGTCGACGGGGTGGAACTCAAACTCGCCCTGGACCACGGCTGGGGCATCGAGTTCCTGGACGGGATCGAGTTCACCAAGGCCCGCGTCCTGGACACCTGGGCCGACCGGCTCCGCCGCGCCCGCGAGCGCCTGGCCGGGGCTCAGGACCTGCCCCCGACGGTGCGCGCCGCCGCGGTCAGCGCGATGCGCGCGATCCTCATCCAAGGGATCGGCGCGTTCGCCTCCCGGGGACGGGAGACCACGCAGGTCGTGTGGTCGGCGCGTGATGTGCCACCCGCGGCCGCGTCCACGTTGGTGCGCTACGGAGAGGCGTTCGTGTTCCGCACCCGCGCTGCGCGCCCGCAGGGTCAGGCGGCGGCGTTGTACCGCCCGGAACTGGCCGCGCAGGTGTGGTCGCGGGGTCGGGCTCGGGTGCTGGAGTGCCCCACGGCCCTGTCGACGCGCCTGCCCGGGGTGGGCCTGGCCAGCTTGGGAGGTGCGTTGGAGGTCGACCCGGCGACGTTGCTAGCGGTCAACGGCGACGCGATCTACACCACCGAGGTCCCGGGGTGGTCGCTACCGATCGCCACCGGTGGCGGTGACGACGGTGACGTCGGGCGGATGCGCCTGCAGGGGTGGCTGCCCGCAGTGAAGCTGCCGACCACCGCCGCTGAACGCAACCGGTTGCGCCAGCGCGCCGAGGCGGCGGGGACTGGTTCAGCATGGTCGACGCCGTCTTCCGATGTCGCGGTCGACGCGGCTGACGCGGTCAGCGTGGAGGTGGCGGGTGCCTGATTCCTCGACTCCCAGCGCGGCGGACCTGATCGCCGATCTGCGGGCCTACGGCCTCAGCGTCAGCGAGATCGCGCGTGAGCTCGGCCGTTCTCCCCGCATGATCCGCAAGGTCGTGCAGGGGCAGAGCAGCGGGCAGCTCTACGTCACCGCCCTGAACGAACTGGTTCAGACCGGGCGGACTCAGGCGCCGCCCGCGCGCCGGCGCGGACGCGACGGTGAGCTCATGCGGGTACGTGCACCGCGAGGAGCCTCCGAGTCGACCCGCCGCCCTGAAGAAGGTGCGGGATCTCAGCAAGCCGAGGCCGCTGGACAGCCGCAGTCGCCCGCCGGCGGCGGCCAGCCCTCCCCCGCTTCAGGCGGACGAGCAGGGCGGGGCAGTGGGTTCAGCGACAGCACGACCTACCTGCCGGGCGGGGTGCGTCAGCACACGGTGACGGCACCACGCAGTGAAGGCAGCGGTCGGGAGCGGGCTCGCCAGGGCCTGCTGGGAGCGTTGCGCCGCGCCGCGCGCAGCCAGCGCGGGGGCCGCAAGAACGTCCGCTTCCGCGTGACCCTGCAGAACGGGACGACCGTCGAGGTCGGCGCCAAGGGCGGCTACGCCGTCTCCAAGGCCCTGGCGCGTTCGCGCAGTGAGGGTGACGACCCGTTCGCCTGGCTGGCCGGGGAGGTCGCCGACCGGCAATACCTGCAGAAGGCACTCGCCCGGGAGAACCTGAACATCGTCGGGGTGGAGGCAACGATCTACTGATCGCCGCACCGAATTCGGGTCACTGCGGAGACGCATCTGCAGCCTTGCCGCGATTCACTGAGTCGACCGGAGGGCATGCCCGACAGCCGAGAGGCTTGGACCTGACGCACCACGCAAGACCGACGAGGACCTCGAGACCGACTCGATCGAGGAACTGAAGACCCGACGCACAGAGAAGACGTCGTTCTCCCGCGTCGATGAGGACGAGACCGACGCCGTCGAGGGCTTCGAGCTGCCCGATGCGGACCTCTCCGGTGAGGAACTGTCGGTGCAGGTCCTGCCGCGTCGGCAGGACGAGTTCACCTGCACCAATTGCTTCCTGGTCAAGCACCGTAGCCAGCTGCACGCCGCGCAGAGCAACAGTGACGGTTAGCTGATCTGCCCCGACTGTGCCGACTGACTGGACCAGCGCTCCTCGCCCGGCTGACCACAATCCGACGGTCGTCGTCACCAGGGACACCGTCGTCACCAGGGACACCGTCGTGACCAGAGACACCGTCGTCGCCACGTGCGCTCACTGGAGCGGGGCGTAGGCGGCGCAGTTCGCCCTCGGCGTCAACGACAACCCGAAGCCCCTAAAGCCCCTACGGTCTGCGTCGGACCCGTACGTCAAGATCAGGGCATGACCAGCGCGCGGACCCCAAGCTCTGACGGCGGGCTCGAGCCCAGTGGCTATGCCCAGCTGCTGGAGGCGCTGAAGGAGCGGGTCCGCGCCACCCAAGTCCGCGCCGCTCGCGCCGCCAATACCGAGTTGCTGCGGCTGTACTGGTCCATCGGCCGCGACATCCTCGAGCGCCAAGAGCACGCCGGCTGGGGCGGCAAGGTCATCGACCGCCTCGCAAAAGACCTGCGCGCCGCTTTCCCCGACCAAAGCGGCTGGTCACGCTCAAACCTGCACTACATGCGCTCCTTCGCCGCGGCCTGGCCCGTGGAGAACGCATTCGTCCCACAAGCTGTGGGACAACTTCCCTGGGGCCACGTCCGGCTCCTGCTGGACCGCCTCGACACCCAGCCCCTCCGGGACTACTACGCCGCGAGCGCCGTGCAGTACGGCTGGTCTCGCAACGTGCTGGAGCATCACGTCGCTACCGGCCTGCACCGGCGTGAGGGGGAGGCGGTCTCCAACTTCGCCGCGCAGCTGCCGGCGGCAGACTCCGACCTGGCCCAGCAACTGACCCGCGACCCTTACGTCTTCGAGCACCTGGCGTTGACCCGACCGGCGGCTGAGCGTGAAGTCGAGCAGTCCTTGATGGACCGGCTGCAGGAGACCTTGACCGAGTTCGGCCATGGGATGGCTTTCGTTGGCCGCCAGGTTCACTTCTCCGTCGATGACAGCGAGATGATCATCGACTTGCTGTTCTTCTCCGTTGAGCAGGTCCGCTACGTCGTCATCGAGTTGAAGGTGGGCGCCTTCTCCCCCTCCTACACCGGTCAGCTCGGTGCCTACGTTGCCTTGGTCGATGAGCGGTTGCGTCGCCCTGACCGGCATGCCCCCACCGTGGGGATCCTGCTGTGCACGAAGGCCCCGCGTGAGCAGGCGGTGCGCTACGCCCTGGCCAGCACTGCCGCCCCCGTCGCGGTGGCCAGTTACACCTACGACCGCTTGCCTCCTGAGGAACGCGCCGCGTTGCCCGACGCGGCCACCCTGACCGCGGCCATTGCCTCGGAGCGTGCGGAGTGAGACTTCGGGACCAGGAGCCGGTTCCGTAAGGGTCAGGAAGAGACGGCTCCCTCTCGGACTACCTGTGCCAGCGTTGCTGTGTCCCGCTGAGCTTCATGCTGGGCGCCGCCATCTGGCAGGGCTCACAGATCCCCCAGCGGGGGCTGCCAGCCTCGCCGAGCGGCATGGAGCCTAGTCCCCAGTACTCGGGGCCGTCGCGGGGATGTTGCAGGGATGTTGCGGACGCTTAAGAGGGCACGGCGAGCGCCGAGTGATCAAAGGTGTCTTCAGCCCGCCATGACCATCGAGAGCTCGCTGCTTTTCAGGACGGTGAGCGTTGCCTGGTGTGGGCCCGGTACAAGGACGGAGGGGAGCTGTATTGCCTCGCCGACGGTGACGCGCGGGCGTTGAAGGCGTGGGCGAAGGAACACCTGGAGTGCTTCATCCCCGAGTGCACCGACCGGCGTCTGACCACCGTCGTTCGTCACCCCCGCCGCCGTGACGGCTTCTCCCACACCTCAGGTCCGCGAGACCGACGCGTCGGGCGACCTGGTCAACGGCGATACAGGGTTGGAGACTTCTCAACGGGCACCGAGAGACCCCAGCGATCCAGGATACGCTCCACCATCGCGACGTCCCCCAGGGGCCCCACTCGGAGGTTTTCGATGGCCGCGGCGGGGTCGAAGGGCAAGACCAGGTACGGCTTCGACCCATCCCACTGCCACCGACTTTTCGCGCTAGCAACTGCCTCAGGAGTTCCAAAGTCTTCTGGGACGACAGGTCTACTCGTGAAACGAACTTCTTCCTCCTGCCGCCATCCCTTGGTCTTAAAATTAGCTGCGTGCCAACCTAGTCGGGACAACGCCAAGCCGTCGGCAAAGTCGATCGCTCTACCCAGGTGAGACATCTTCAGCCTCGGCCGGATGACGTCTCCCTCGACGGTCATCTTGATGTCCTCGACGCGGTAGCCCACTGTCGATGGAGCGAACTCCCGTTCGGGGTGCGGACCTTGACCGAACGTGGTCGTTCGAAACCCGATGGCCACTCCCCTGAGGCCGTCTGCGTACTGAAGCCAAAGCAAGAGGTTGTCGGGGTTCTTGCTCAAGGACAGCGAGAACGGGGCGTAGGCGTACATCACCGGGTCATCCACATCGAAGCCCAACGGTAGCCCCTCGGCCCGCCGTCGCGCTACGTACTCCTTCGGGGCTCGCTCTTGAAGCAACTCCTCGTAGGTCTCGTAGACCAAGCGGCGCTCCCGTGGATCGTTCAGGAGGTCGGTGTGCCCCATCCGAACGTTCGGTGTCCGAACGTCGCTGCCGGCCACCCGCCCCTCCAGTATGAGGTTCAGAGCGTTCGTGCTCGTGTAGTGCCAGAGGACCGTCGGGTAGCCAGAGGCTTCAGCCATGAGGCCATATTGCCAGGCAGCTCCAGTTCTCGCAGCACCTGAATTGGGTCAACCACGAAGGCGCGCATCTTCTCGCCGCAGCTCCTGCTGTAGACCAAGGCACGCAACCGCCTGCCCGATCTCGCGTCTTCCGTCTGCGCACAGTACGCACCCTATGGAACTAGAACGGGGTGTGGAACCTCCCATTCAAGTACTCATGGGTCCCCGCGACCGCCAATCGGAACTGCCTCGCAGAGACATACATAGTGTGCTATGCTTTGGGTGTTGGTCGGATAGCGACCCGCCCAACACCAACCAGTAGGCACTCGCGATAGGGGCTCCACCATGGACCACTTCGGCTACGACGCATCCGACTACGACGCGCTCGACCTGGGCGACGACTTCCCCGGTGATCCCGCCGACGACCGCCCCACCTGGGCCGAGGCGTACGAACCACCCCTGTCCCCCGCCGCTGCCGCGATGGACGCCGCCATGGCCGGGGGCTGGGTGAACTCCCCCTGGCTTGATACCTCGCACACATAGTGTGCTATGGTTTGAGTGTTGGTCGGACAGCGACCCGGCCAACACTCAAACCAGTACCCCTCCACAGGGGAAGCAGACGGGAGCAACGTCATGGCACTCGGATTCCTCAGCCCCACCGCTTGGGTCGGCTCGCGCGTCTTCGACGACACCCAGGTCGAAGCCGTCACCTGCGACAGCGACGACTGCGGCTGGGAAGGCGACGCAGACGTGACCTACCCCGACGGCAACGTGATCGGCACCTGGCACTGCACCGGATGCGGCGAGACCAACGAAACCGAACGAGACGCCGATGGCTCCCCCGACGACCTCGACCCCTTCGACCTCGACCTCTGACCCCGAGTAGCCCCACAGACTGCGAGGGGGGCGGGTGATTCGCCCCCCGCCCCCCTCGCAGCGCATCCCACGCGGCCGACCGCCGCCCCCTCTGATCGTTCAGGAGAACCCACCCATGAGCACCAGCACCGCCGCCCCCGCATCGGGTTCTGTCGCCGCCGACGACACGACCCTGCTGCGGGTCATCGACGCCGCCACCCGCGCCCACGTCGTCCCACTGCTCATGGCCGACCCCGGCGTCGGGAAGTCCTCCCTGGCCAACACCCTGGCCACCGCCGCAGGCGGGCGCTGCGAGACCGTCCTGGGCTCGCTGCGCGAAGCCAGCGACTTCAACGGCCTACCCGTCGTCGGCCCCGACGGCGTGTTCCTGGAACCCCCCGCCTGGGCCAAGCGACTGGCCAGCGGGGAGAGCACGCACCTGCTGCTGGATGAGGTCACCACCGTCCCGGCCCACGTCCGCAAGGCGATGCTCGGCGTCGTCCTGGACCGAACCGTGGGCGACCTGCACCTGCCCGACTCCGTGCGCATCCTCGCCGCCGCCAACCCCTCCAACATCGCCGTGGACGGCGACGACCTCGACGCCCCGCTGGCCAACCGATTCCTGCACCTGACCTACGCCCCCGGCGTGGAGGCGTGGATCGAGGGCATGACCTCTGGGTGGCACATGCCCGCCCTCGGCGGCGTGGTCGAACCCACCCGCGAGCGCCGAGCGATCATGCGCGCGCAGGTCGCGGCGTTCATCCGTCACCGCCCTGAACTGCTGCACCGCCTACCCACCGACGCCGCGAGCGCCGCTGGCCCCTGGCCGTCGCGCCGGACGTGGGCCATGACCGCCGACGTGCTCTCGGCGCTGACGCCCTGCACCAGCGACCCCACCGGGGAGAACGCCGAGTTCCTCGCGGTCAGCGGCCTGGTCGGGGAAGGGGCGGGCGCGGAGTTCCTGTCCTGGCGCCGCTTGAACGACCTTCCCGACCCCGTGGACGTGCTCGCGGCCCCCGGCGACGTGGACTGGCACAACACCGACCCCTCCCGCGCCTGGGCGATCCTGGCCGGGGTCGTGGCGCTGTGCACCGGACGCAAGACCGCTGCGGCCTGGCGCGAGGCATGGGGTCCGCTCTCCCACGCCGCCAAGTGCGGACGCGGCGACGTCGCCGCCGCCCACGCCGCCGCGTTGATGCGCGCTCGCCCCACCTCGGCCACCCCGCCGCGCGCGGTGAAGGACTTCACCGCCGTCCTCGCCGCCGCTGGCCTGCTCGCCCCCACCAGCGCGACCACCAGCCCCGCCGTCAGCCCCGCCACCAGCCCCGACCTCGCGGGCACCGCACAAACCGGAGACGCCGCGTGAGCACCCACACCACCCCCAGCCCGCACCCCGCATCGCGATCGACTCAGCGACCGGCGCTGCACGCCGTCACCGCCGGCCCCGGCCACGAAGGCGCTCGCGGCCCCTCTGCCGCCACCACGAGTCCGCAGGGCAGCGAGCCGGCCCCCTCACCCACAGCGCCGCAGCTGCGGCCCCTGAGCGCCGCGGAGCACCAGAGCCTGACCGCCGCGCGCCTGCGCGCTCTGCAGGACTGCCCCTACTTCGCCCACGCCCTGTTCAGCGTCTCCCCCGTCGCCGCCGAGGGGCTGGGCACCTTCGCCGTGGACGCCTCCTGGCGGCTCTACCTCGACCCGGCCACCCTGGCGGCTTGGGGACCGCAACAGGCAGCCGGTGTCCTCAACCACGAGGTCGGTCACCTGCTGCGCGACCACGCCCGCCGCGCCGAGGCGCTGGGACCGCACCGCAACCACCTCCTGTGGAACTACGCCACCGACGCCGCGATCAACGACGACCTGCTCGCCGCCTCCATCGCGCTGCCCGAGGGTGCGATCACCCCCGCCGCCCTCGGCCTGCCCCTGGAAGGCATCGAGGAGAGCTACTACCGGGCGCTCGCGGACCAGCACCCCGACGATTCCCTCGATGACTCCGAGCACGGCGACGGCGGACACCAGGGCGAGAACGCCGGGGACGGGGACGGGAACGGGGACGGGAACGGGGACAACGGCATCGGATGCGGTTCCGGCGCAGGCGACGTGCCCGCATCCTGGGAGCTTCCCGCCCCCGGCAGCACCCGCACCTCGCGCGACGCCAACAATTCCACCGACGCCGAACTGACCGACACCGACGACCTCACCAACGGACTCAGCCCCGCCCGCGCGCACCTCGTCCGCCGCGCCGTCGCCCACGCCGTGCGCGAGCACGCCGCTGCCAACCCCGGTGGCCGCGGGCGCGGGAGCGTCCCTGCCGGTTTGCGGCGCTGGGCCGAAAGCACCCTGGCCGAACCGACCATCGACTGGCGTCGGGCGCTCGCCGCAACGATCCGCCGCGCGGTGCAGTACCGCGCCGGGTCCACCTCCCCCACCTACACGCGGCTGCCGCGTCACCGCCTGCCCGGCATCCTCACCCCCGGCGCTCGCCGCCCGCAGGTCACCGTCGCGGTTGTGGTGGACACCTCAGCGTCGGTGGGAGCGCAGCTGCTGCGCACCGCCCTGGGGGAGATCGGCGGCATCGTGAAGGCCACCGGCGTTCCCGAGCGGGGCCTGAGCGTGCTGGCCGTGGACGCTGACGTGGCCGCGACCACCCGCGTTCGGCGGGCCAGCACGGTGGTCGAGGACGTGGACCTATCCGGTGGCGGCGGAACGGACATGCGCGTCGGTATCGCTGCGGCGCAGCAGTTGCGGCCCCGTCCGGACGCAATCGTAGTTCTCACCGACGGCTACACGCCCTGGCCCGCCGAGCCCACCCGGTCACGTCTGATCGTCGGCGTCCTCGGTTCGGCGCAAGGGGACGGCGTTCTCGCGACGGTTCCGTCGTGGGCTCACACGGTGGCGATCCCCGGGGAGTCGTAAGCCCATCCGGCCCGGGTGTGGAAAACTCGCGGTCGTATCGGTGCGATGCGCTAGTGTTTCTCGCATGAGAAACCCCGTTGGCGCATCGCACCCCACCGCCGAGCCCACCACGGAGCCCACCACAGGACCCGCCACGGAACCTCTGGCGCAGAACCATCTGCCTGCAACCCTTCGCGACTACGCCGAAGACCTCCTGTCCGGAACCGGCATCGACCTCGAGACCATCCTGAGTTTCCCCCTAACCGGTCCCTACACCGCCCCCCAGACAGGCCCCCAGCCTCCCCAGAAACTCGACGGCGACTGCAACGGTGACCTGGCGTCGGCACTGTGGGCAGGATGGTCGGCCGCCGCCCGCCATGCCTCCCCCACCGGCCCGACACAGCTGACCTTGCCCGATCCGAGCACCGAACCCAGCGCTACCAGCACCACCGGAACGGACGGAGACGACCAGTGAGCACCGAGCACTACGACCTCGCCGCCCGCCTGCGCGCGGCCACCACCGGACACCTCGTCAATCGCTCGCAGTACGCGCCCGCCCTCGTCCCCCGCGAACCCCTCGCGATCACCCTCATGCCCCACCCCGATGGACGCTGGGCACTGACCGCCACCGAACGCGCCCACCCCCGTAGCGCCCCCGACGGTCACCTCACCTCCGTGCGTACCGCCACCGGCTACGGACGCGACGCCCTCTCGGCGCTCGCGGCCCTTGGCGTCGGAACCACCATCACCATCCCGCCAACTCTCACGACGCCCCCGACGACGGCGACGATCCCGACGGGACCGACTCCCGCCGGCCCCACCCATGCCGCGAGCGCCAGCAGCAGCCCCGCAGCGAACGCCGGGCCGAACGCGGGGCCGAGCGCCGAAGCGGACCCCGACGCCCCCAGCGAACCGTTCCGCACCCTCGTCGTCGCTGACGCCGCCACCCTGCAGCGTTTGCACACTGTCCTGGCCCACACTCCGCGCGGCAGTCGATGGGACGCGCAGGCCGCTGTCCTGGCCTGGTGGTTGCAACGCGCCGAGCACCCCGGCAGCGCAGCCGTCCTCAACGTCGTCGCAACCTGCACCGCGCGCTGGTACACCGGCGACGTTCCCCGTGCCGAGCGTCACCCCGAGACCTGGCTCGCCTGGCACCACCTGACGGCCCCCAACCCCGCCCTCGGCAGCGCCACGGGTGCAGACCTACTCGACCTCGCTGATCTGGCCACCAACGGAACCCCGCTACCCGGTCTGGAACCGACCGCCAGCGGCGACGAACGGTCATGGAAGTACCACCTCGACCGCCTCGGCGGCGGCTGGAACTTTCGCAGGTCCGACACCCGCACCGAGGCAGCCCTGGGACTGGCCACCCGATGCGACGCCACCGAGCTCTACGACTCCCAGCGCCTCGATGACCCCCTGGTCGCTGACCGGGCACGCTTCGACGGAACGATCGTCACCGGCACCCTCACCTGGATCAACAACCGCAGCGTCGAACTGACCGCCGACCGCCTCCCCTGCCGACTGCGCGCCCGGAGCAGCATCGAAGGCAGCACCACCGACGCCACCGCGACCGGCTTCCGCGCCACCGTCAGCGACACCCGCATGAGCAGCACCGGAGAACTCGTCATCACCCTGGACGACCTCACCGTGCGAGGTGGCAGCCGCAGCAAGAAGAACGCCCCCACCCCCTCGGCGCTCGCGGTCGGGCAACCCGTGGAGTTGCGCCGGCAGCGCGTTCTCGCCTCCCAGCAGCAGCAGTCGCGCAGCAACCGGCGCTTCCGCTACACGGGCGGGGCGAACTGGCTGGTCCGCGCGGCGACGCCCGCACCGACACGCCGTGACGTGCCGTGGGACGTCATCGTCGCAGCAGCCACCGACTGACCCAGCAACCCGCAGTCTCAGCAACCTCAAGAGGTTAAACGGACTCATGCGAGGCCGATCAACAGTCTAGGTCGCGGGCTTCGTCGTCCAGTTAAGTAGTAGGCAAAGGACCGAAGGCTGAGAAGTCCAGCGAAACGATCACCCGTCTCAGGTCGACGTGGGCGCCCTCTGGGTCGTCAAGAAAGTAGAAGAAGGCATCAGACTCGTCGCTGCCCCAGCCTGGAAGCAAGATTTGCCAGTAAGGGGACCCCAAAGTCCCATAAATATTCTCCCGCGGATCCATAAAACTAATAAAACCACGATCCTGCAGGAAGCGCAGCTCACCTTCGGTATCAGGGTAGCTTGAAAGCCGGGGCACTAGATCGCCATTGACGCGTGGATTGCGTCCCGACGCGTCCATCTCTCGTCGAGCAAACAGGAAAGCGTAGAACTCTCGAGAGATGCGTGGCAGGTCGGCCAGCTTGTTTGCCAGGACGTTAAGCAGCGCCTGTGCCTTGACTTGTTCCATGTTTCCCGCCGAATAAGCTGCAGTCAGGACGGACCCGTCCGATCGTGTCGGCTTACCGACCGCCTCTATGTAGTCGTCCAGGCCAGTCGGGTACGTGCCGTCCGGAGCGGGCAGTTCTAGCTCGACCCGAACGCGGGCCACCTCCTTAGCAACCATGCGATGAAGGTCCTGCAGGTCGGTAATTGGCAGAGTGAGGGCCTTACGGGCGAGATGCGTAATGTCCCAAATGTCCTCTTCGCCGAAGTTGTACTTAGCGCAGAGTTTGGGATCGAGGCTGTAGCTCTTCTGCTTAGCGCCGATGATGAGAACTCGAAACTTATCAAACTTGCCTGCTTGATCCGCTGTAATCTTCTCTAAGGTATTGTTGACCTTGGCGGCAGTAGCAGTCGAAGTGACCTGAAAAGCAATTTTAGCGATCTCGTCACCAAGGTCCAGACCTGGCTCATTTGCCCGCGTCTCGTTAAGATTTCTCAGTTGAAGACCCTGCAGGGTGTTCAGAACGTTGCAGAAGAACTCCTCCAGCATACTGTTGAGATCCGTAAAACCTAGACGACAGCGGGTCTCAACTTGGTGCGAGATGGAAGCAAGATCGTCGATCAGCTGACCGACGAAAAATCCGCGCGAACTACTCAACTTAAACTCTTTTCGTCTGTCCAACATGCGCCGTGCAGCGCACGGACAGGGCCGGCTTGGTCCTGCCTGCGAACAAACGTACGGGACAAGGGCGCACGGGCGCGCCTCTTCGTTTGAGCAGGATCAACTTCGCGCCGCTGGAGCCACGATGACTGCGATGGCCGGTGCCGCATCCATGGATGAGTAGGACCCCCAGCCACGGCACCCGGCGCCGCTGACCTGCTGCAGAACCCGTAGGCCCGGAGACGGCAGGGTGCACTAGAACTCACAACAACAGGTGTCCACATCTCGCGCGCTGCACAATTCACCATGGCTTCTATGCGCTAGTGTTTTTCCCATGAGGACGCTTCCCCGCCAGATCGGCACGACGGCCACCGCGCAGCCCGCGAGCGCCGCCACGGACGTGAACGGGGAGCCGATGACGACCCCGACTGCACCTCTGACCACGATCCCCGTCGCCGCCGCGCACGACAGTGACCCTCAGTTGGCCGCGGCCCTGTTCGCCGCCTGGTCCGGTGACCGCTTCGTATGCGTGGCCTCCCCGCCCGGGGCGGGCAAGACGCGCCTCATCACCCACCTCGCGGACCAGCTGCACCGACGCGCCGGCCTCAACGTCGCCGTCGCGGCGCAGACGCGAGCGCAGGCCCTCGACGTAGCCAACCGCGCCGCCGCGGTCTCGGCAGCAGCCCTGGGAACGTCGTGGTCCCCGCTGTCCAACTTGGCTACCACCTCGGTTTCATCGGTGTCCCTGCTGGGCAAGGGCACGATCCGCCCCCTGGACCTGGCCCCCGAGGCAAGCCACATCACGGCGTCGGGTCTGCGCAACCACACCGGCATCGTGGTGGCCACCACCGCCCGCTGGCAGTGGACCGACAGCCGCGCCTGGACGGCCGACGTGCTGCTGATTGATGAAGCCTGGCAGCTGACCTACTCCGACCTGCTGGCCCTGGGACCGCTGGCCCCGCAGATCGTTTGCGTGGGCGACCCCGGCCAGATCAGCCCCGTCGTCACCGGATCCACCCGACGGTGGGACACCTGGGACGCCGGACCTCACACCCCCGCCCCGGACGCTCTGAGCGCCGTCTACGGCGACGAAGTCACCCACCAGCGCCTCCCGCAGACCTGGCGGCTGGGACCGCAGACGACCGCCCTGCTGCAGCCGGTCTTCTACGCCGACCTGCCCTTCACCTCAGCCCGCCCCGACCGCTGGCTGGAAATCCCCACCGGGCAGCGGTTGCCCGAACTGGACACCCTGACCGTGACGACCACCGCTGGCCACCACGACGCCGCGCTGCCCGCCGCCGCCGCTGCCCGCGTGCGCGACCTGCTGCACACCACGGTCCAGGCACCGCAGGACGGGGCGGGTCGTCGGCTCACCGCCCACGACGTCGCCGTCATCACCCCGCACGTGGGCCAGGCTTCCGCCGTCGCCGCTCACCTGGCTGACCTGCCCGGCGTGCTGATCAGCACCGCCAACGCGGCCCAGGGCTTGGAGCGTGAAGCGGTCGTGGTCCTGCACCCCCTCGCGGGCTACCGATCGACCCCCGAGTTCGCCACCGACCCCGGACGCCTGTGCGTCGCGCTGTCTCGCCACCGCGCGCACGCCACGGTCCTGTGCGACCCCAACACCCGCCCGCTGCTGACCAAGGCGCTGCGCGAGGACCCCCACAACACCCACCTCAGCGCCCAACTGCACGTCCTGGCTGGGCTCGGCCGCTGACCGCGCGAGACCATCGCTCCTAGCCCAGCACCCTCAACGGCGACTGCGAAAGCTCTTCTACACCCCCGCAACGACACCCCTGCCGCGCCAGTCGGCGGGACAAGCCAGAAAGGCGCTACATGGCCTCCCGCCTTCCCCGCTCTGCGAGCGCCACCGCGCCGCCTTCCGCTTCCCCGTCGCTGTCCCTGCCTCCGCTCACCGACGAGCACCGCGACCGCGTCCGCCGCGCAGCCATCACCGACGCCTACCGGGGGCTGGGCCTGCTTAGCGACGTCGACACCCCCGAGACCGCAGACACGCTCATCGGCACCCTCACCTCCGCCTACCGCGGCAGCGACACACCCCCGGCCCTGATCCACGCCGCTACAACAGGAACGCTCGAGGAGCTCACCGAGCGACTACGCGCCTCCGCCACCCTCACCCGCACCCACCAGACACAGGAGAAGAGCACCAACACCGAGGTCATCGAGCAGGCCCTATCGCTGCTCGCCTACGAAGCCACCCCCGGCCTGCACCGCACCCTCGGCATCCACCAGACCGCCTGGCGACGACGTATCACCGCCCGCCTCGAGGTCACCGACACCTGGCTGGACACGGCGACCCCGGCGGCGCTCGCGGAACATGCCGCCTCCGTCGGCCTGGCTCAACAGCCCCAGGCGCGCGCGCAGTTGCCGGCGGAGGTAGACCGGATTCTTGCGGTGCAGGCGCGGTGGGTCGCGGCCCGGCGCGTGCGCGACACCCTGATCCGGCGGCTGTACCCCGATCCCCTCAACCAGCCGGCCCTACAGGCCGCCACGGGACTGACGCAGGCGCAGGTCTGGCAGATCCTGAACCCTGGATACCGCTCGAAGTCGAAGCGCGGAAAGGAATGAGCGTGAGGGAAATGGCTAGTCGAGGACGAGACGCCACAACAAAGCATAGTGTGCTATGGTTTGTTGTGTGAGCCGGACAGCGACCCGGCCACACACGACAACCCGAGGAACTTCACGATGAACCAGACCACCCACACCAGCACTCCGACCGAGAACGGGCCCCAGCCCAGCGCCCTTACCGGTGACGCGGGCAGCGAGGCCTTCACGGATCAGGCCTCCTTCACCGCCGCCGTCGCCCAGGTGCAGGAAGCCGAGGTGGCCTACCGCCTGAACCAGCCCCTCATGCCCGACTCCGCCTTCGACGCCCTCAAAGACCGCGTCGCCGCCACCAAGGCCGAGCACGCGGACTGGAACGACGAAGGCGTCACCACCCAGGTCGCCTCCGGCGCCAGCGTCGGCGGGGACGTGCGCCACAGCAGCCCCATGCTCAGCCTGGCCAAGGCCACCACCGCCGAGGAGGTCCGCGCCTTCATCGCCGGCCTCACCGTCGACAGCCAGGCTCCCGGCCCGCTCGTGGTCGAGGTGAAGATGGACGGCTGCGCCATCGCCGCCCGCTACGAGGACGGCGCCCTCGTCCTCGCTGCTCAGCGCGGGGACGGGACCAGCGGGGAAGACATCACCAGCCAGATCACCCGCGGCGCAGGCGTGACCGGCCTCCCCGCCCGCCTCACCACCAGCGCGGGCAAGAGCTGGTCCGGGGAAGTGCGCGGGGAGGTCTACATGAGCGAGACCAACTTCGACGCCGCCAACGAACTGCGCGTAGCCGCCGGCCGTCCCGCCTTCGCCAACCCCCGCAACGCCGTCAGCGGCTCCCTGCGCAACATCGACCGCACCTACGACGTGCCGATGAGTTTCGCCGCCTACGACCTTCTTCCCAGCCAAAACGGCAGCGGGAGTGATGCTGACGGCGAGCCAGCGACGTACAGCCAGAGCCTGGACACCGCGCAGGCGATCGGCTTCGCCACCGCCCGCCACCTGCTGCCCGAGGCGCTGCGCGCCCCACACGAAGGCGTCGAAGACGTGCTCGCCGCCATCGAGGCCATCGAGGCGCTGCGCCCGAGCCTCGGCTTCCCCATCGATGGCTCGGTCCTGAAGATCGACTCCCTCGCCACCCGCCACCGCCTCGGCCAGCGCACCGGCTCCCCCCGCTGGGCGCTCGCCTACAAGTACGCCCCCGACACCGCCGTCACCACCCTGCACGACATCGAGATCAGCGTCGGACGCACCGGCCGCCTGGGCTTTCGCGCTGTCCTGGACCCCGTCGCCGTCGGGGGCACGACCATCACCTACGTCACCATGCACAACGCCCCCTGGATCATCGAGCGTGACCTGCGCGTCGGCGATGAGGTGTGGGTCTACCGCGCGGGGGACGTGATCCCGCGGGTGACGAGTGCGAACCTCGGCGCTCGCAGCATGAACGCGCAGCCGTGGGTCGCGCCGACGCACTGCCCGCAGTGCGGGGAGGAACTGGACACCACGTCCCTGCTGTGGCGCTGCCACACTCCCTCCTGCTCCATCGCCGGGGCGCTGGACTACTGGGCCAGCAGCAACGCACTGGACATCGACGGCATCGGCACCGTGGTCTGCGAGGCGCTGGCCGAGACCGGCCTGGCCACCAGCGTCGCCGACCTGTACGACCTCACCCTCACCCAGTGGGCGACCCTGCCTCTCGGGGTCACCGAGACGGGCGCGACCCGGATGCTCGGGGAGCTGAACGCCGCCAAGATCGTCGACGGCTTGGCGGCCAGCAAAGCCCAGCCGCTGAACCGCGTCATCACCGGCTTGGGCATCCGCATGAGCGGCCGCTCCGTCGGACGCTGGCTGGCCGCCCGCTTCGAGTCCATGGACGCCCTGCGGGCGGCCAGCGTGGAGGAGCTGGCCGCGATCAACAAGCTCGGCACCATCAAGGCCCAGCACATCGCCGACGGGCTGGCCCGCCTCAGCCCGGTCATCGACCGCCTCGCGGCGCACGGCCTGACGATGGCCGTCCCCGACGACGGCGCGGCCAAGCCACTCGCGGGTAAGACCTACGTGGTCTCCGGCGCGGTGCCCGGGTACACCCGCACCACCATCGCCGAGCGCATCGAGGCTCTCGGCGGCACCGCCAGCAGCAGCGTCTCGGCCAAGACCACCGCCCTGGTCACTGCTGAGACCGACACCGCCAAGGCCCGCAAGGCCGCCCAGCTGGGCATCCCCATCATCGACCCGGGCGCCTTCGCCGAAACGTTGGCCTGAGGACGCGAGCCGGCCCGGACCTCCAACTCGGGCCGGCGCAGCCGGCAGCGACCGAATAGACACGAGAGCAACCCTCACGGGCGAGCGCGCTCGTGGCCGCGGTGCAGACCCTCATCCTCTCTGGCTGCCCCAGGATGGAAAATACTCAATCAGTAGTCGGCCTGTAATCCTCGAATTTCGCCTGCAACACAACTCTTGCATCATTTAGTTTTTTTCGACTTTCGGGAGAACCTTTAAGGGATCCTCTCTGCATCATGGAGTGGGCGCGCTCAAGATGGAGATCTTTCATTCTCTTCCCCAGACCGGTGGACTCGTCTTTGAAGAGAGGGGCTGACGAATACACCTCAATCCCCGCACTCACGTCCTCCTTCAATTCAACAATGTCACCCAGGCGAGGAATTAGAATGAAATGATTGAAAGCGTCAACTAGTATCTCCTCGTTAGTAAACAATCTAAACGGCGGAGCGGGGTTCTTGGGCGGCGTGTCGAAAAGACCGGGAGACACGGTCTCCATCCTGTGGCGCACCCGCAAGAAAGCCATATCCCACGCCGCACCCCAAGCAGATTGCGCAGCTTTTGGTCCCGTTACGTTCGGCTTTAGGATTTTGTCGGCCATACGCTTAACGTCACGTCCGTGCGGGGAGAGGGACTTGCCTGGAGCCAGGAGCGCGACCCCGAGTACCGCTTCGAATATGGGGGCATAGTCCATCTCGTGCGATAGCCAGTCAAGGAAATCTTGAGCTAAGCGATCAGTACGAGGTTTCTGCGCTTCATCGATAACCTTGAGCAGAATAGTGAAGTTCGGAACGATTTCGTCCCGAATGACCTGGCTAAAAAGAAGTTCTAAGAGGCAGGTAGTTAGATTCTCTCCAGACGAGAAATTGAAGTTTGCGCCGAGAAGATCATTATTCGCCGCAAACAGGCCTGCAACTAGTACAGAAAGTTCAGCTAAATGTTCCTCGGACTCAGGCTCAGGGTCCGTCATCTCAACCGCCTCAATGTCGGTTGCGGCAAAGAATCTTCTAACCGCTCGTGCACTCATCAGAAATTTTTCATGATTCCAGTCGCTGGTATGTCTCTGCCATGCGAATTCGGCCACACCCCATAGATGGTTTATTTGACCAAGTTCGGTTCGCTCTTGGTGCAATTTCTTGAGTAGATGTTTGTCTGGTCGTGATTTACCGGGGTTTCTCGAAAAGTCATAGATATTGCGCACTACGTTAGTATCTAAAAGCGTGGATCCTCCCCGCCCCGCCGGGGAAGGACCGTCGGCGGGATCGACAAGTAGATGCCAGTGTTCGTCGGGTCCTTGCGCTCGCGGGTACTCGTCTTTCGTCATGACTGCTCCCTCTTGTGGTCAATTTGGTTCTAGGGTCATCGACTTACCTAGCAAAGGACGAAATCCACGGATTCACCCCCACTCTTCGTAGTCATTGCTGGACTCTACGTGATCACGCGACGGCATCGGAGACGTTTCACTGGAGCCGAGGGATTGCGCCCAAACAGAACGCCGACAGGCTCGGTCGTGTGTACATAGTGTGCTATGGTTCACGTGTTGGTGGACAGCGACCCGCCAGCACTCAACCAGCCGTACCACCTCGAGGAGTTCTCGTGACCATCACCACCTCCCCCATCGCGTCCGCAGACGGGGCCGCCCCGCTGACGGTGTCCGCCGCCGAGCTGCTGAGCGCGGCCCACCTCGTCGCGCCGGCCGTGAACCGCCGACCGCCGCTACCCATCCTCGGCGGGGTGCTGCTGGCCGCGAGCGCCGAGGGCTTGAGCGTGTCGACGTTCGATGGGGACGTCGCCGCTCGCACCCACGTGGCCGTCGTGGACGCTACGGGCACTCCCCGCACCGCGGCCGTAAGCGACAGCTCCCCCGCGGTCGAGGCCACTGCCGTCGTCCCGTTCATCGCTTTGCGCGACACCTTGAAGGTTCTGGGCCAGCGCACGGCGGTGACCGTGTCGATCAGTAACGACGGGGTCGAGGTCCTCACCTCCACCGGGGCGACGCACCTGCCCGCACTGGGGGAGGTGTCGGAGTACCTGCAGCCGCCGACCCCGCGCGGGGAGCTCGTGTTCAGCGTGAGCGCCGCCGAGCTGGTCGAGGGCCTGTCCCCGGTGGCGCTCGCCGCCTACACGGACCTGACGTTGCCGGTGCTGTGCAGCGTGCAGCTGCGGCTGCGCACCGGGCAGGCGCCGGTACTCAACGCCACCGACCGCCACCGTCTGGCCGAGTGGAGCGCCCCGGGCACCTGGGGCGGTGACGACGTGAGCGTGTTGGTGCTGGCCAAGCCGTTCAAGGCGGCGGCCGCCGCGTTGAAGCGTCTGGACCGTCACGCCCGAGTCAGCGTCCGCGTCGAGCAGGAGTGGCTGCACGTGGGCACTGACACCGCGGACCTGTCCCTGCGCCGCGTCGAGGCGGAGTACCCGCGGGTCGAGGCACTGTGGCCGGCTGAGACGAGCCACAGCGTGCAGGTGGACGCGGCCACCCTCGCCGCGACCGCGAAGCGGCTGAGCGGGCTGATCGAACGCAACGGCGCCGTCCGCCTGGAAGTCGACGAGCGGGGCGTCTACCTGGGCACCCTCGACGCCAGCACCCGCGAACGAGTCGGGCACCGACAGGACTTCGACAGCCTGCCGCCGCAGGGTGTCGGATTCACCCCGAAGTACCTGGCTGAGGCTGCCGCTCACTTCCCCGGCACCGTCACGGTGGCCGGTACCCGCGCGAGCGGCGGGTGGGTCATCAGCGATCAGGACGGCGCACACCGCAGCTACGTCATGGCCTACCGGATGAGCGAGCAGGACCACTGATTTCGCGCCGGGCGCCGACCTTCCCGGTAGGCGCCCGGCCCGGCACCGCGCACGGTCCCGCCGCAGAGCCGAGCTACGCGAGCGCGGCCGCTCCAGGCTCGACACTCGCGACCTCGCGACCTGGGCCAGTGACGTGAACGTCACCAGCCGATGTGCACGCAGCTGTCACACCTCACCCGCCCAGAACACCTACCGGTGTGACCGGGAACAGAGGAGAGGAGAGGTGACGTGTCAGAACAAGCGCAGGCCCGGGGGCCTGCACCGCCCTTGCGGTTGACGCCTCGCCGTCGGCGACCTGACGTCACCACCGGCCCCACCTCGGCGCTCGCCGCGACTAGCGGCCCCTCTGCCCATCAAGTTCCGAAGGAGTCATGACCATGCAGACACCGCACCGCGACGGTCTTGCGTTCGAGCCCGTCGACGTCGTCCCCAGAGATCTCCGTCCTGTTCGAGGGGGCAGCGATGAGCCGCACCATCGACGTCGTCCGTGCATCGACCTGGAGTTCAGGGCACGGCGCCACCCGTCATCTCGTCGACCACGGCACCTACCACGTCTCTCCCGAACTGGGTCCTCGCTCCCGGTGCGCCGGTGGCCGCTACCGCCTCAACTTCCTCGAGGGGGACACAACCGGGCAGGACAGCACCGAGAAGGACATCGCGGCTTCCGGCTACCGCATCGTCCGCGCGAAGAAGCACTGCAAGTCGTGCGCCGGCTTCGCTTACCGGTTCGGCGTCGACGCCGAGGAGGAGCTGTTCCCCTCTTCCCGGTCTGACGAGCGACGCACCGCCATCGTCGAGTACCTGTCCGGACCCGATGGTGCCCAGAGCGTCCACGCGTTGTGCGACTGGCTCCGGGCCCACGGTCACCTGGGGGGATGGGAAATGGTTGACCACGATCTCTACATCCTCAGCGGCCAGGGCCGAGTCGAGAGGGCCTCGAGGAGCCTCGGAGCGCCGTGGGCAGCGAGGTCCTACCCCAGCGCCGAGGACCACGACCCGGCTGCGCTCGGCGCGACCGCGGACACCGCCCATGCCCCCTCTACGGTTGTGCCCCCCGTTGGGCCGATGTCGTGACCACCCTCGCCGGGCCTCACGTACTGGTCCGCAACCCCACCATCGCCACCACGACAGCCCACACCGACCGCGTCCCGACCGTCGTGCTGGCCCGCTCCGACGACGGCGCATGGCTCACCTGGCGCCCGGAGGCGGAGGCTCACCTCCTCATCGGCGCCCGCGCCGGTGCGGGTGGCACCGCTGCGCTACGGACTGCGGTTCTCGCCTGGACCGCGGGCGGCGGCGTCGCGCACCTCATCGACCCCTACCACCGTCGCCTGGAGGGACTGCGGAACTGGCCCAACGTCCACTCGGTTGCCGGGCAGGGCGATATGGACGCGGCCATCTCCATCATCAAGGCACTGCACGTGGAGATGCAGCGCCGCCACCGTGACATCGAGACCGGCACGGCCCGGATGAACGACTTTGTCCCCATCCTGCTGGCCATCGATGACCACCCCGACTTCGACGGCTGGTGCGAGCGAAGCCATGAAGCCACCACGACCAGGACCCCCAAGGCGGTCGGCCCACCCGCCAGTCGTGCGCTCAGTTTCGCGCCGCGGGAAGCCGTCGAGGACTTGCTGTGCCGAGGACGCTGCGCACGGATCCACCTCGCGGTGCGGACCACGCGGGCCACCTCCGTAGGTATCCCCCTGCTGCACCACTTCGGCCAGCGCATGTGGATCGGGCCGGCGAACTTCCAGGAGTCCTACACGATGTGGTCCAGCATCATCGGCGTCGAGGTCAGTTCTCACGTCCAGGGTCGCGCGGTCTGCTCCGACCTTCATGGCCAGCCCATGAAGGCTCAGGCGGTGTGGACCCCCGACCCCAACAGTGCGCACCTCACCCGTGACGACCAACTGCAGCTGCAGGCCCTGCGCCCTCACGCGTACCGCTGCTGAACAACGCCGCGGCGGCCCTCAGAAGCGCTGCACACGAACGGTTCTAGCACCAGGCCCAGCGAGACCACCGACCGATCCACCACCCGCGGGAGTCCACATGCACGATGCACACGACACCGACCGACGTGACGCGTTGGAAACTCTGCACGCGTACTACGAACCTGCGCTGGCTCGCCTGCGCACCGACCGCGAGCGCGAGCAGCTGCACGACGCGCTCGAGTACCTCATCACCCAGGAGGAGTGGCTGGACGCGAGTGAACGCGACCTGGCCCGGGTGGCAGAGCAGGAACTGCGGACAGTTGCCGGCGCCACCCAGCAGGATCTCAATCAGGCCGAGGCCGGACAGGTCGTAGAAACCTTGAACGCCCTCCTCCAGGATCGCCAACGTGAGGCCGGTCTCCTCCACGAACGTGACCAGTGGAAGGGGATGCGTCACCAGCTGCGCAGGAACGTCACGAGCGCAACGGCCATCGTGCTGGCCGCCGCGTGCCTGGCCTTCTCCTTCCACGTGTTGCGCCCCCGAACGGGCCTGTGGTTGATCGCCACTGCCGTCATCGTTCTCATCCTGTGGAACGCACGCGAACCGGTACTGCGGGCCTGGAATCAGCGGCGACCGGTCCCCGACCCGTCACCGGAGAGCCTACGGCGCGACCTCGACCGCTACGAAGGGGCGACGTGGATGTAGTGGCCCACAGCGCATCCCCCGCCTTCCACCGACCCAGCGAGGAAGGACCGCACCGCCTGCAGGCAGCGCAACTGCAGAGGGACGATCGACCTACCAGCGAAAGCAGAAACCTCACCGTGACAATCCCCATCCCGGGTGCCGAACTGGTCCCCACCGCGACGTGCCCGTCTGATCACTTCTCCTCCCACCTGGTGGCGGCCGCGGCGAGCGCCGCCCACGACCTGCTGTGCCCGACCCTGCCGCGACGCTGGGCGCACACCCTGCGGGTTGCGGCCACCGCCGCAGCCCTTCTCGAGGGCCTACCCGTCAACAGCGCCGACGCGGACCTGGCCGTTGCCGCGGCCTGGGTGCACGACATCGGTTACACCCCCACCGTCGTCGTCACCGGCTTCCACCCCCTCGACGGCGCCACCTTGCTCGACGAACTCGGCTGGCCACCGGCCCTCACCGGACTCGTCGCCCACCACTCCCTCGCCGACCTCGAAGCCGGCCACCTCGGGCACGCCACGGCGCTCGCCGCCTACGTCGACTCCCCGGGGCTGGTGCGAGACGTGCTGGGGGTCGCCGACGCCACCAGCGGCCCAGACGGGACGCCCCTCACCATCGACGAACGCCTCGCAGATGTCATCCAACGCTACGGGCCCGAACACCTCGTGAGCCACTGCATGGGCAGCGTCGCCCAGGCCGCGTGGGCAGCCGCGAGCCGCCTCGACGACGCCCGCGCCGCGCGGGCTTCTCAGAGCTCCTCGCTTGGGCGCCCTGTCCATCGTGACCCGACCGATGTCGCATCAGCTGCGACAGTGGACCCGTGACGATGTGGCCAAGGACGCTCCGCTGGGGTGTCGTGACCGCTGTCAGCGCAGCGGCGGCACTCGCGCTCGCCGGGTGCACCCCGAGTACCGCGCCGGCCGCCGGTCCGACCTCTGCCACCGCCATCTCGAGCGCGCCGGCCACGACCAGCTCGAGCACGCCGGCCTCCGACTCGCCCACCTCCAGCGCCGCTGAGCCGCCCGCGAGTGCCGCGGAAACCCCGGCCGGTGGCGATGAGTCGGGGCAGACGGCGGTGGCGGTGCTGGCGGGGCTGGAGGTGAAGGGCCGGGCACCGAAGACCGGTTACAGCCGTGAGCAGTTCGGCGACGGGTGGGTCGATGTCGACCGCAACGGCTGCGATACCCGCAACGACGTCCTGGCCCGTGACCTGACCGGCGAGACGTTCAAGCCCGGCGCCCTCGACTGCGTCGTCGCTTCGGGCACTCTCGCGGATCCCTACAGCGGCAAGACCATCGCTTTCACCCGGGGGCAGAGCACCTCGAGCGCGGTGCAGATCGATCACGTCGTCGCGCTGTCCGACGCCTGGCAGAAAGGCGCTCAGCAGTGGGACGCCGCGAAGCGAGTCGCGTTCGCCAACGACGGCCTGGAGTTGCTCGCGGTGGACGGGCCGTTGAACGGTCAGAAGAGCGACGGCGACGCCGCGACGTGGCTGCCGCCGAACAAGGCGTACCGCTGCGCCTACGTCGCCCGCCAGGTCGGGCTGAAGGCCACCTGGGGCTTGTGGGTCACCGCGGCCGAGCGTGACGCCATCGCCGGTGTCTTGGCCACGTGCCCGGACGAGCTCGTGCCCGCGGACTCGCCCGCGAGCGCCGGCGGGTGAGAGAAATCGAGGACCGGATCCGTGAGCGCTGAGAGCGGCGAGAGCGGCGACGGTGACCTGCAGATCACGCCACCAGGTCACGCGATCAGATCACGCGACGAAGCCCCCGTACCCGAACTTGGGTGCGGGGGCTTCGTCGTCGTGGGTCAGTGTCGGAACCCGGCCTGGGCTGCTTCCACGCCCAGCAGGACGAGGGAGGAGGAGAGGAGGGTGACGGCGGCGACGCGGACGCGGTTCTTGACCGACATGGTGGCGTTCCTTCAGCGGAGGGGGGTCAGTTGTTGATGCGCAGGCCGGCGTGCGCGGCGTCGATGCCGAGCAGCACGAACGACGACGACAGAGCGCCGACCAGGGCGAGGCGGAGACGGTTCCTGCGGTTCATCGCCGGCTCACTTCCACTTGACGCTGGCCTCAGCCGCGGTGGCGGCCCAGACCAGCGCGCTGGAGGTCACGACGGTGATGGCGGCCAGGCGCAGACGGTTCTTCATGGTGGTTCCTCCCAGCAGCGGCGGATGGTGCGTGCACTGGTGACGCTAGGCGGACTCACCGTGATCGTTCAGCCAAACGGGTGAAGTCGCTCAAGATCTCACCGCAGCCTGCCGATAACCCCGGCCTCACCCCGGCTACTGAGACGGCTAGCTGACTCGCCAGCCGCTGAGGTTGAACGACGGCTTCCAGCCTTCAGCCCGCATCGCCGCCTCGAGCTCTCGGGCTCGCTCAACTGGGACGTCGTCACACCGCACGACGGCCATGACGAGCGGGTCACCCGTGTAGGTAGACAAACCCGAGGTACCTGCGCCCTGCGGGCCGACAGGGAAGTGCTCGACGGCGACCACCGTCGGCATCGCACCGATGACCGGACTGGCGGCTGTCCCCAGGGCATGCGGAGCAAAGGACTCCCCCACGCGGGGAGCGGCCGCAGCCTGCAGATCCTCACGCAGGTAGGCGCTGTGCAGCGTGTCGTTGAAGTAGAACTCGATGCGGACACCCAGAGCGATGGTCACAAGAAGACCTCCCAGCAAGAAGCGGACGAGCTTGCTGGCTGTGACGATAGAGGCTGACCGTTCGGCCCGGCAGCCGCACCATCGCTACCGTCAGGTCGTGGCGTTTCCACCCCTACGGCTGACGTGCACCCTGCACGAGGACGAGCTGGTGCTGCGCATGCTCAACGGCACCGAGCACAGCCGCCTGCCCGTCGACGACAGCATGGACGCCGCCGAAGCCCTCGAACTGCTCGAGGCCGACGCCGTTCCCCTCCGGTTGCTCTGGTCGCACCAAGAACTCGACGACGCCCTGGCCCGCTACGGCTACGTGCGCACCTCCCCATGGCGCTACGGCCCCAGCGCGGACATCACCCACTCCTGACCTTCCCGACTGCCAGACCCCCTGGCCTGGCACTGACCGCCGGTGCTCGCTGTCGGAGGGGCGCGTGAAGCTGCACGGGTGATGTGGGAACTTGCGCACCGGACAGCCGACGCCGCCGAAGCAACGATGGTGCTCATCGAAGCCGACACCAGCGCCGCCGCCATCGAGCAAGTCAGGACACAGATCCCGACCGATCACCTCATCCTCTACATCCGCCTCACCGACCGCCAAGCACCTGCCGCCTGAGGCACGGACGCGAGGGATCACCGCATCAACTGACGCTGCGTAGCCACCCGTTCTACGATGAGGACCAGCTCAGTCGACCTTCTGGAGTGCCGGTGCTCACCTTGCTCAGCGGCGCTCGCACCCCCCTCACCGGTCAACGACTGACGGTCGCCACCCACCTCGAGGATCGACTGGACCTGCTAGCCCTGCTCGTCGACGAACGCCGCCAAGCCGCCTCCGATGCAGACCTGATCTTCTGGAACGCCCCCGACGACCGCCACGGTGTCCGCCTGCTCAGCTCCGGGCGCCTGCAGCTGGTCTTGACCCGGGTCCCGGCCTCGATCGAGCGCATCATCCTGGCCGCCTCCCGCGACGGTGCCCCCTTCGCCGACCTGGGATCCCTACGCACCACCCTCGGCAGCGACGACGGCTCCCAGGTACTCCTGCAGGCCGACCACCTCAGCGTCGAGACCGTCGTGATCCTGGGCGAGGTCTACCGCCACCAAGGCGCGTGGCGGGTCAGTTCCGTCGGCGCCGGCTACGCCAACGGCCTCGTCGGACTCCTACGCGATCACGGGATCACCGTTGATGACGACGGGACCGAGAACGCAGTCCCGACCCACGACCCGATCGTGCCTCGTGCAGCTGCTCCGACACCACCGCCACCTCCGGCACCAGCCTCGACTCCACCGGCCGGGTCCCGCTCCGCACGGCCAGCCTCAAGCGGTCCTTCGAGCGGGCCCTCGAGTACCCCGCCCAGGCCTGCACCTGCACCTGCACCTCACGGTGGTCCTCCCTCGCCGGCACCGCTTCGCCCCGACCCCGCCCGACAGGGCCAGCGCGGCTACTGCCCCCACTGCAGCACCAAACTGCCCCGCAAGCTGCTCTCCTTCAGCCCCTGCCCCACCTGCACGCCGCTGCGTCAGGAGTGGCTGCGCGACCTTGAGCGCATCCTGGCCACCTCACCACCTGCCGGCCTGGACCAGCACTGGCGGCGCCTGCACGAGCTGGGCCTGACCTACCCGCGGATGCGCCCGGACATCGAACCGGTCGCGCTGGCGCACCTGCAGACCGTCGTCCACGTCGCCTTCGCCGACTCCATCATCGAACAGCACGAGATCGACGACTTCGACGCCTGGGTCGCGGCCCTCTCCCTGCAAGATCACCCCCAGGTCACGGTGCTGAGGAACCAGCTGCTGCGCGGGCAGCAACTGAGCCTCATCCGCTCCGGAGTCCTGCCCCGGGTGAACGTCTACGGCCTGCACCTGCAAGCTGATGAGACCCCCCATCTGCAAGCCCCGGCCACCTACGTCAAACGCAACGCCTCCAGCGAGCGCCTGCACTCCGGCCAGCTGCTCATCACCAGCCGCGGCCTGGCCTTCAGTGGGGTCAGCGGGCACCAGTACACCTACAAGCAGGTGCTGCGGGTCGACGCCTTCGGCCCCGACGTCCACATCCAGACCACCCGCGCCGGTGGGGAGTACGTCTACCGCGTCGTGGACGCCGACATCGTCGCCGCCACCGCTGAAGGGGCGCTGCGCATCGCCAAGCGCCTGGTCATCGCCCCCGGCCAGCGTGACTCCCGCCGCATCCCGCACGCGGTGAAGGTCGCGGTCTTCCAGCGTGATGGCGGCAAGTGCGTGCAGTGCGGACGTAGTGAGTACCTGGAGTACGACCACGACATCCCCTGGAGCCTGGGTGGGGCCACCAGCGAGGAGAACCTGCGACTGCTGTGCCGGCGCTGCAACCAGGAGAAGGGCGCACGGATCTGACGAGGCCGCGACGATGGCGACCTGCGTTACCGATCGGCGGGATCAGTCGGCGGGATCAGCAGTAGTAGGTGCTGGGATCCTGCAGCCCGTGCTCCAACGTGCACTGCAGTCTGGCCTGAGTTTCCTTCTGCTCTGCCCGCTTGGCCTGGATCGCCACCACACCGAGCATCAGAGCCAGCGAGACGAACAAGATGATGGCCGCGGCCGCGACCTTGACCAGAAGGCTGCCGCTGGAACGCTCGACGTAGACCACACGCTGACGGACGCTTCCAGCCTCAGACGTCTGCATCAGCTGCCACTGCAGGAACTCCAGTTGTCCCGGCTGCAGTGACTCCGAGGCCCGCGCAGCGCGGATCTGCGCCAGCAGGTCCTGGCGTCGCAGTTCGTTCACCACCCGGTAATCGGCGTGATCTGGGTGAGCCCTGAGCAGTCGTCCCTCTTTCGCACCTACGGCGACTACCCCGCCTACTCACGATCCTGCCCAGGACGCCTGAGGCAACCCCACCTGAGCAGCTCCTACCGCCTGCTGCGGGGTCAGACCCATCGCATCTCCCGCGCACCCGTCGACCGTCTGACTATGACCGTCGGGGGCGAAGCGGTGCTTGCGGTAGCAGGCCTGCCCACGCGGGCTCGGATCCGCGCCCCACAAGACGGCCACCTCCTGCAGGTCCAGGACGACGTCGAGCAGGACCGGCCCGGCGCCCACTACCGGCGCTCGCTGTCGTAGGGGCGCGTGCAGCGGCACGGGTGATGTGGGGAAGTCGCGCACCGGAGAGCCGGCGCCGACACCACCACCGATCAGGCACCGGATCAGGCGAGTCCTGAGGAGCTAGGACAGACTTCTCCTGTGTGTGGTCGCTACGCTCGCTCCCGCCCCGAGACCGAACTCGTCGACGTCTTCCACGTCCGCGACGTCGTCGGTGAGGCATTACCACCGTCCTACAACATCGCCCCCACCCAGAACGCCCGAGTCGTCCTCGACCGGACACCGCACGAAGACCCCGACGGTGAGGCCACCCGTCAACTGAGGACCCTGCGCTGGGGCCTGATCCCCTCTTGGTCCAAGGACCTCAAGATCGGATCCCGGATGATCAATGCCCGTATGGAGACGATTACCGAGAAACCCGCGTTCAAGCGTGCTGCTGCCAAGAGACGCCTGATCTGTCCTGCCGACGGGTACTACGAGTGGGAGAAGCGCGAGGGACGGACCAAGGTGCCGCACTTCCTGCACGATCCCCACGACGAGGTCCTCGCCTTCGCCGGCCTCTACGAACTGTGGCCAGACCCGACCAAGGACCAGGACGATCCAGACCGGTGGTTGTGGTCGTTCACCATCCTGACCACCCAGGCCACCGACGCCCTGGGCCACATCCACGACCGCACCCCGGTCATCGTCCCACCCGACATGCTCGATGACTGGCTCGACCCGCACCTGACCGACCTGGACCTGGTACGCCAGGTCCTGGACGCCGTGCCGGAGCCCACGTTGAGCAGTCACGAGGTCTCCACCGCGGTGAACTCTCCCCGCAACAACTCCGCCGACCTCACCGCTGCCCTGGCGTGAGCCCCGCCAGCTCACCGGGACACCACGACGGACACCAGCAGGGGCGACGTCTGGGGCGGGCCCGGCAGGTCAGCGATCCCGCCTCCCCGGCACGCACCGGTTACGTCCCGCCAGGCTGGCCGCCTGAGGTTCTCCCCCCTGCCGTTGAGGGCTGGGAGGAGAGCGCTGTGGCATGGATGCTCGACTACGGCCCAGCGCAGTGGCGACTGGAGGGGTACGAGACGTTGCGCAACCACCCGCCCTTCATGGCCTGGTGGTTCCGCCAACTGACCGCGGCCGACCTGGCTGCCGCGCGGGAGAGCTGGCGGGCGCTGCGAGCCGCCGACGAGGTGCCCGACCCTGAGCAGCGCGAAGCCCGACTGCAGGGGTTGGCTGGGATCGGGCGCAGTCTTCGGGATCGGGCCCAGGGCGCAGACCTCCTCCACCGCGCGATGAGCGGGGAACTGTTCGTGCCCCGCCTGTAGCGCCCGCGGCGTGTTTGTGGGCACGGGCGTTGCTGGAGTCGATCGAGACCACCCATTCCAGGTCGCCCTCAGCGTGGGCATCGGCCTGCAGTTAGGCCAGGATGGTGTTGAAGGTGCCGTTCTTGGACCAGATGTTGAACCGCCAGTAGATCGTCTGCCAGGCACCGTATTCGGTGGGTAGGTCCCGCCACGGAGAGCCGGGCCGAAAGCGCCACAGGATGCCTTCAACCGCAAGGCGGTGATCGCTCCGCAGACCCCCACGGCCCGCGTCACGCCCGCGGCTGCGGGTGGGCAAGTGGGGTGCGATTCGTTCCCACATCGAATCAGTCAGAGCGAACAAGCACTCGGGCACGTGATCATCCTGACCGTCCTGACCTCAACGAGCCGTCAGACACGCCCTAGCCGAACACCCGCACGCCTGCGACGACACCGACCACTACGACGGCCACCGTCACGGCACGCCCCGCGCGCCGTGACCGCCGAGCGGGGAGCACCGTCGCCCCCGGCGCGGCCCCGCGTCGTGCGCGCGTCGGCAGCGTCGGGCGGTACGAGTCCGGCACCCGCAGGTCGGGACGGTCCGGTGTCGGCGTGCGTGGGCTATCCGAGTGTTCGAGGAGGAGGACGAGGACCGCCGCGACGGCACCGAACCCCACCGCACCCCACGACGGGTCGTCGTGGGTCGGCCCGTTGAGGAGACCCTCGGCGACGAACGTGACGAACGCGCCGACGACGAGAGCCCACATGCCTGTAGGCATCGGCACGCGACGCCCCCGACCGGAGCACACGAACGCGACCCGCCCTCGCCGTCGTACGCCTGCGGGAGTCGATCGAGACCGCCCGGGACCTCCTCGACGTGTGGACGCGGCAACCAGACGCCGCCGACGCCCGCGAGGACGCGCACCGCGCGGTCCGCGCCGCCGACGACGCGTACCGGAAGGTCCGCGCCCGCCGATCCCGCACCTGACACGGCCCGGCCCCCTCGCCTCCCAGCGCCAGGGCCGCGAGACTGCACCGATGGAGCCCCTGAACATCGTCGCTCTCCTCACGGCCCTCGGCGGCGCCGTCGCGTTCATCGTCACCAGGCTCGACGCCAGGAGCCGCCGGGCACGCTTGAAGGGGGACCTGGAACTACTGGGAGCCGCTGAGACGTGGCCGGTGACGCTCCGCACGAAGGTCGCGTCCCTTGCTGAGGGGCAGGTCGACCGGCTGTTACTCGCCCGCGAGGACGGGAACTCACGGTTGACTGTGGCGAGACGTTGGGGCTTCCGCCTCATGGTCGGTGGTGGGCCGTCATAGTCTTCACGGGCGCGGCCGACTTCTTTGTCGGCGACTGGCTCGACACCTACCGAACCGACCTGATGGACCCCGCCAAACTTCGGGAGGCCTTGCAGTTGACGCAACAGTTGAAGGACAACGGGTTCAGTCAGGAACGGATCGACGAACTGCTGGGCGGGGTGGACTTCCGCAGCGACACCACGAAGACCGCTGTCACCATCTTCGGCGTCTCGTACATCGCCGGGTTGGTCGGTGTCGCCGTGACGCTCGTCGGCATGGTCCTCTGGGGCACGACCGAGTTCATCCGCGAACGGCAGCGCCCGCCACGCGCCGAGAGGCTCGCCGATTGGACGCAGGAGCTACGCGACGAGGCAGGCGACGATCAGCCTCCGACACTCGACCTGCGCAAACTCGAAGCACGCGTATCCGCCCGTCGCACTGACACGGAGACAGGCACCAACGGCGGCCCCGAGAACGACTGACCCACCGGTCACGGTTCGGCCAGCGAGTGACTGGACCGGCCCCCAGGACGCGGCAGAATGGTGCACGGCCCCAGCGAACGGGCCACCCGACCGAACCCCACGATGCCCTCGACTACCCGCACCTCGCCCCGACCGGCGACCCCGGGCGTAGGAGTGCGGCGGTGCCGCCGCCTTCGGTCGGTGCCAGCATCTCGGTCGTGGTGACGGCCCGTTTCCAGTGAAAGGCTCAACTCCACGCCGCCGTCGGCAGGGACTACGTCAGGGTCGGGCCAGACGTCTCATCCCAGCCAGCTCACTTCCCTGAGAGCAAAGGTCGGGGTGACCATGATCCCCTCGCCCCCTCCCCAATCGACGGGCAGCCGAAGGAGTACGCGATCCCTGGCACCTTGCGGTCCCTGCCCGTCGACGTGCACGGCCGCTACTGACCACTCGCAGTCACCGGCGCCGGGCTGCACGCGAGCTCGATCCAGGGAGCGGGCTCACTCATCGCCTGTCCCCCTCGGACGGCCATGCGCCAACGGCTGTAGACCGCCTGGAAGGTCCTGCCCTCTCGCATGGCGAACTCCCCGACGTCCTCGCTGTGCCGGCACTTCAACAACTCGCCTTCTTCGCGCGTGGTCCAGGGATAGCGACCACGCGGGGCCGCCGCGGTGAGCTTTCGCCACTGCTCATGGGACTTCGGAACCTGGTAGGTCGCGGTCTCGAACATGAGGATCATGTTCGGAGTGTCACCGACACTCCAGCTCTGGCGCTAGACCTGTGACCTGATCGCCCACAGACGCGAAGTACGATGAGGAACTCGTCACCGAACGCAGCGTAAAACTCTCGAAGAAACTAGCCGTCAAACCACCTCGTTGTTCGCAGCGAAAACTCAGGAGTCTTCCTCAGAAGCTCAGAGCAGCGGCGAGGGGCAACTGACCTGCAGCGGCCGCGCCCGACGACACGCCACCTCAGCGGGGGCCCTTCAAGCGTCCCCGCGTGGCATCAACCGGCATGTTGGTGAGGAACGGTCGCATCGTGGTCCAGTACATGCTCTGGAAGCTCTCCTCCCAGGACGGCTCGACCAGCTGCCCGCGGGCATCGATGAGGAAGCTCAGCGCTTGATGGTGAGGCAGACAGGCGGCAGATACCGCCAGCGCTATGCGTTGGGAGTCGATCTGTAGGGCTGCGTGGCTCACGCCCTCCTGAGTGGACGGACGGCCCGAGGGTACGAAGAAGGACCGGATGGCTGTTTCGCGCCCGTGAACGAGACCGGAGGCCTGGTCGTAGAGGATCTCACCCAAGACCGCGTCCTCACCCAAGGCGACACCAGCTCGTTCGGTGGGGTCAGGCAGCCTCTCGCCCTCGACGGTCTTGGACTTTCCCTTTTTCCCCACCGTGAGCCCAGCCGCCGTGATCTGGAGCTGGACGTCGTTCAGCTCCTTGCTCGCCCATCGGACGGCTTCATCTCCGAAGAGCTCAGCGTTGCGCGTGATCGACGACGCGTGGCGGCCGGCGTCGTCTAGGCGGTGGGCGAAGAAACGCGCCGCGCGCTTGCGAGGTGTGAGGGTTGGCTCCAGCAACCAGTAGCCCAGGGACGACAGCTCAGTGGCGAGCCGACTGATCGCCATGATGCTGAGGGCAACGTTCGGTGCGTCGATGGCCGCCGCTAGCGCACGCAAGTGATCGTCTGCTGCGGTCAAAATCATGGATGGATGCACCCACGCCTCGCGCATCGGGAGCTCAGGATGCTCGGCGATCTCGCGCGCCACTCGAGACATGGGGGCCAACGCCCTGCCCTGCTGGCGGGCGCTAGCTTCGACATACGCCACCAGTTGGCGGGCGAAGACGCCGAAGTCCCCTTCGGCTACCGGCTTCTCATCCACAACCACACAGTACGGCTCGGCGCTCGCGCCGTTACCTGGGACGTAGAGCCTCAATGAACGCATCTGCCTGTTTCTGAGCCCCGAAGCGCATGACTCCGGAGAGAGAGTTCGCGCCGGACCAAGCAAGTTTCATTTTAATCCTGATGATTCCGTCAGGCAGCGTCTCAGGGGGGTTCATTCCCGCCTCGAGCTGCACCAGTTCTTCGCTGATCGAAACGAGTTCAGAGAAGTCCTGGAAGACGTTGACCATCCGGACCAGGGCATCTTCGAGAATAGGCAGGCTGATGTGCTTGTTCGCGTCAGCCCACCCGTCAATCGTCAGATCCAAGGAGGAGTGACCGGCCCACTTGTTGCGAAGATGCCGTACGTACTTCAGTGAGATCACGTCGTTGGCGCTAGTTCGCTTCAGGAGGTCGTCGAGCAGTTCCAGCGCGGCGTCGACATTCTTATTGGATTGCAGCGCCTGACTGGTCGTCAGGTCTCTCTTCAACGCGTGCAGCGCGTGCCAGATTGAACGGGTGCGCCCCTCTGATCTGTCCACCGCGTCGATGGTGGTGGCGATGCCGATCACGGCAGTCTTGAGCAGGCTGTTGCGCACCTGCCGGAAGCTTTCGGCAAGTTGGGTGTTCTGCCCGTCTGACAACTCATCTAGCGCCGGGCAGACCCGCTTGGCGAAGTAGTAAGGGGACACCGCGTTCGTCAGGAGGTTCCCCAGCGCCTCCTCTACCCGGAAGGCCGCCCCCTTCGCCTCAATCTGCGCCGCCAGTACCGCGTTGGTCATCGGCGCTCCGAGATCGACCTCAAGGTCCGATGGATCGAACTCCGACGCGAAGTCGCTCTGCTTCATGGCCATGAGCCTAAACGGCATCTGGATCAGAAAGCTGGAGTTCTCCTCGATCAGCGGTGGTCATGCGAAGGCTCAGCCGAAACGGCCCGCCGGTACGGCGGCGGCCGCTCTGCACCTGCCTTCGCCGTTGCTGCGGTGTCTCAGGACAGGGCAGCGAGGTGCTCAGCGCGGACGCTGACCCCGCGCGGGCCGGTGCGACGTACCTGGCCGGTGACCAGTAGTAGGGAGGCCCGGTACAGCAGGTGGTGGCTGGTGCTCTCCTGTACGTCGGCGAAGACGGTGACGTCGACGCAGCCGGTGCCGTCGTCCAGGGTCAGGAACACGACCCGGCGTCCTGAGCGCACCGGCGGAGTCTGGGTCGCCACGCGCACTCCGGCGACGAGGACGTCAACGTCGGTGCGAACCTCCAGCAGTCGCTGTGCCGGGGTGAAGCCTCGCCGGCGCAGTTCAGGCAGGTGTGGGGTGAGGAGGTGCTGCTGCAGGTCCATCCCGGTGCTGGCCAGTTCGGTGCTCACCTGCTGCTCTGGGGTCGGGGCCAGGTGACCGACGGAGGCGCTGGCCAGGTCGAGGTCGCCCAGGGGAAGCGCCAGCTGGCCGGAGTGCCAGCCGGCGAAGCGCCCCGCCGGCCGCCCCGCTGAGGGCACCACCGCTGGCGGCGGGGTCGGCGTCGCGGTCCTGGTTGAGGTCAGCACGGGGCGGTGACGGCTCGGGGCAGCGGCACCGGGTGCGGAGGGGACTGCGGATGCCCGCGGCTGCGGCACGGGCCCGGTCCCGACATCGGTACTGACCCCGGTCCTGGCCCCGCCCCCGGCGCCGGGGGCGCGTCCTGCCGTCGATCGGGTGCTGATCTGCTGCAGGTGCGCCAGCAGGTCTCCGCGGGTCAGCACCCGCCCACTCCCATGCCCACTGCCCTGGCTCGCGCGGTAGGTGGTCCCCGGCCGCAGCGAGGCGCCCAGTACCGGATCCAGGCCGGCGAGGTCGTCGAGGGCTCCGAGGCGAGCCAGGCGCAGGAGGGTGGGGCGCCGGGGTCGGGCCCGGTCGCGGAAGTCGCCGACGTCGGCGAAGGGCTGCGCAGCCACGATGCGTTCCACCTCGACGGCGTGCAGGTCCTTGACCACGGTCAGCGGGGGCCTGATCCCCCACCGCCTCTCCCCGCCGGTTGCTGGACCAGCAGAGGCCGGCGGCTCGCTGCGCCAGACGTCGGTGGAGGTCTGGACGTCGACGGGCAGGATCGCGATGCCCAGACGCCGGGCCTCCGCCACGAGGAGCCGGCGGGGGTACATACCGGGGTCGTGCTCGAGCAGTCCGGTGAGGAACTGCACCGGGTAGTGCGCCTTCAACCAGGCACTCTGGTAGGTGATCGCGGCGAACGCGGCGGCGTGGGCCCGCGCGAACCCGAACCCGCCGTGGGCGGCCACCAGCTTCCACACCGCATCCACGACATCGCGGGTGTAGCCGCGGGCGCTGGCGGCGGCGCGGAAGTCCGCCTCCACCTCGACGCGGGCGTCCGGATCGGACAGGTGCCGGCGCCACACGTCGGCGCGAGCCAGGCCGCAACCGGCGAAGACGTCGAGGATGCGCATGACCTGCTCGTGGAAGATGACCACGCCGTGGGTCTCGGACAGGATCGGGGTCAGGTCTGGGTGCGGCAGGCGGCGGGGACCGCCGGTAGCGACCCAGCCGTGATGGCCCTCCAGGAACGGGGAGATCATGTCCCCGGCCATCGGCCCGGGGCGGAATAAGGCGACGTCGATGACGAGGTCGGAGAACGCGCGGGGCTGGAACTTGCCCAGCAGTTCACGCTGGCCAGGGGACTCGATCTGGAACACCCCGAGGGTGTGGGTAGAGCGGATCAGCTCGAACGTGGGGGGGTCATTCAGCGGGATGGTGTCCAAGTCCGGCACCAGCTCTGATGCAAGGCCAGCAGTGGAGCCACCGACCGGGGACGTTTCCCTGCGTGGAGCGGCAGGGGTGGGTTCGTAGACCGGGAACTGCGAACCATCCGCGGCCGCGGCGCGGTAGTTGGGAACGAGGTGCGCCACCTCAGGAACCCGGGTCGCCGCAGGGCTGTTCTCCCGGTTCATGTCCTTCAGGTTCGAGTTCTCTGGCGTGGCTGCGGTGCGTTCGATCTCGGTGAGGGTGTAGGCGATGGCCGACTGCATCCGCACACCGAGGACGTCGAGTTTGAGCCAGCCCATCGGGTCGATGTCGTCCTTGTCGAACTGGCTCATGGCCATGCCCTCGATCCCGCACGCCTGCACGGGAGTCCGGGCCAGCAGGGAAGCATCGGAGAGAATCACCCCGCACGGGTGCATCGACAGGTGCCGGGGCAGACGGTCCAGGGTGGCGGTGACGTCGACGAGCAGGTCCAGCTGCCGGTGGCTGCGCACCAGCTCAGCGAGCTCACGCAGTTCCGGCAGCTCCGCCATTGCCTCCCGCACCCGGGATGCCGACACCCCGCGCAGGCTGGCCGCGACCTCGTCGACGACCTCGGGTTCCACCCCCAGGGCCAGGCCGGCGGCACGGACCGCGCCGCGGGCGCGGTAGGCCTGGGTAGTGGCCATCAGGGTTACGCGTTCGGGCCCGAAGCGGTCACGGATGGCGCGGTAGATGTCATGGCGGCGGGCGGACTCCACGTCCAGGTCGATGTCGGGAAGAGTTTCCCTGCGATCAGAAATAAACCTCTCGAAGAGGAGGCCCTGGTCGAGGGGGTCCACGTTGCTGACCCCGAGCAGCCACAGCAGAACACTGCCCACGCCGGACCCGCGGGCGGTGGCGCGCACGCCCAAACCGTGGATGAGGCGGACGGATTCGTCGACGGCGAGGAAGTAGGTGGCGTAGTTGAGGCGGTCGACGACGGCGAGTTCAGCCTGCACCCGCTCCTGCACCGCCCGCACCCTGGCGGGGCTTGCTCCGGGGTAGCGACGGCCGATGCCGGCATCAGCGCGGGCGCGCAGCATGCCCAGCGCGGCGGCGTAACCGTGCGGGTCGTCGCTAAACGTGGCCGCGGCGTCGATCCCCAGGATGGCCGGTTCCGGCACCCGAGCTCTCCCCCAACCCAGGTCGGTCTCCGGCTCCAGCCGGCACCGCTCGGCCAGGGCGGCGGTGCGTTCCAGCAGGCCGCCGGCGTGGTCGCGGCCGCGGTGCTCCAAGCCGGCGGCGGTGGCGATCTCACGGGCCAGGTCCTCCATCAGCTGCGGGGGTTTCAGCCAGGCCTGGGCGTTGGGCGACAGGGCATGTGCGGCGTGTAGCTCCTCCAGGCCGCGCAACGCGGCGACCGCGTCGCCGACGTCAGCGGTGGGGACGTCACCCGGGTGCAGAAGCCGGACGGCGTTGGTCAGCACGGTGGGGATGCCGACGGCGGACGCGGCCCGCAGCATCCGGGCAGCGGTGCCGACCGAGGCGGGGTGCCCGTCGCGGGTGAGGTGACACACGACCTCCACCGCGAGCGCCGTGGCGGGTAGGAGGCGGGTCCAGGTTTCCCAGGCGTCGATGACGTCGCGGAGGCGTCCGGTGGCAAGGGCGCGGCCCAGGTCGGTGCCGGGGCCGAGGAGGACGGTGGTGGCGTGTTCGTTGCCGGTGGCGGGGGCCAGGGCGGTGGCCAGGGCGTGAGGGGTGAGGGCGGCTGTTGCGGCGCTGGGGCTGGCACCAGAACTGGTGGTGTTGGCGCGGTGAGCGGTGGTGGTGGCTCGGCACAGCGCGGCCCAGCCGGCCCCGTGGGTGCGGCCGTGAGCGAGGACCACGATGCGCCCAGCTCCCGGTCCGGGACCGGCACCTACCGCGGCACCGCCTACGGCACCTACTGCGGCACCGACCGGCGCCGGCGGGTGGGTGAAGGTCTGGGTGAAGGTCTGGGTAGCCCCACGGTGCCTGCTCGACTGACCCGGGCGCAGAGCGACATCGACACCGGCGATGGGATCGATGCCGACAGACCGGCAAGCACTGACGTGCTGGATCAGCCCAGCCATCTGACCGCGGTCGGTCAGGGCCAACGCGGGAGATCCGGCGCTCGCGGCGGCCGCGACCAGGGTGGCGGGGTCAGTGGTGCCGTGATGGTGGGAGTGCCCGCTGGCGACGTGCAGGTGGGTGAACGGGGTGCTCACGACGGTTCACGGTTCCTCGACGCGCAGGACATGCCAGTCGTCGCCGGCGCGCAGGACCTCGACGCTGATGGTGACCGACTCGGACCGAGGCTGTTCCCCCGCGAGGTCCTGGAGGTCTTGGGATCCCTCGTCGAAGTCGCCGTTGTGGTCGTCGTTGTGGTCGTCGTTGTGGTCGTCGTTGTAGTCGCCTTCGTCGCCGCAGCCGAAGTCGTCCGCGAAACCCTCCTCGAGGTCAGCCCCGAGTCCGTCGTGTCGGTCCGCGCTGCGCGAGAGATCCCCTCCCTGACGCGGGTACGTGGGGACGGCGCGCAAGGTAGGCGCCGGCGGCGGGACCTCGGCCTGCAGCCGCCAGCGTTCCTGGTCGACCAGGGCTAGGGCCTGGTCGAGATCGAGGCGACGCTGCGAGCGCCACCAGGGGATGACGGGCCGCTCGTGCCAGCGCACTGCGTGGGTGATCGGCAGCAGCATGCCGCGCCAGCGCACGGCAGTGGGACGGCCAGCGTCAACCACCACGAACACGTCTTCAGCGGCGCTCGCGGAGAGTTGGTCGAGACGTTCTCCCCCGGTGTCGCCGTCGGGGGCGTGCTCGCCGATGGTGGCGGCCATGAGCCTCCCTTCGGCCTAGGTCGAACACTTGTTCGATCAGCACTGTAGGGGGTGGACTGTGGTCTGCGTCGAACCGGCGTGGCGCAGGTGGGCTAACGCTTCATCGGCAGCGCCGTCGTCTGGAGCTCTGAGTCGCTGACGGACTCGGCGGTGTCGTCGCGCACAGCTGTGATGTCTCAGGACTTGGTGAGAGTCGATGAGTCAAGACTTCGGTGACCGTCGTAGGTCTGAGCAGGTGCCAGCCGCCGACAACAGCGCGCCCATCACGGGATGACGGTGAACTGTCGTCGCTCTGGATCCCCGCATCTGCAGCGTTGCGTGGGAGCGTCACCGCCATGGCGCACGACGTGGTGGGTGATGACGAGGTGGTCTTGACGACGGATCGCCTTCAGCTGCGGCCCTGGCGGGTGAGCGAGGCCGCCGTGATCCGACGGCTCTGGCAGGAGCGTGACCCCCGGGTACCGCCACACCGACGACTGGACGCCGACGGGCACCCGACGATCGACGACCTCAAGCAGTGGGTCCGCGCTCAGCGCCCCGCGACGCTGGGCTGGCTCGCGATGGAGCGCAGGCTCGAAGGTGACGTCGTGGGCCACTGCGGCCTGATCGTCGGCGAACGTGTGCCCGCGGGGGAACCGGAGATCGCGTTCGAACTGCTGCGCTGCGTATGGGGCCAGGGCTTCGCCACCGAGGCTGCTGCGGCAGTCCTGGAGTGGGCCGGGTCCTCTGGGCATGAGCGTTTGTGGGCGAGCGTCCGGGAGTGGAACACCGCCTCGCGGCGGGTCTTGGCGAAGGTCGGGTTCGTAGAGGCGGACCGGCTCGAACGCGATGAGGTTTACGGCGACACGGTGTTCGTCACGCGCTCCCTGTGATGGATCGACCGCGCATTGAGGAGGCCACTTCGCACGCACTGCAGGGTGACCGTGGGTTCCGCGCGCACCGCGGGATGACCGTGCGCTTCGCGCGCACCGCGGGATGACCACGAAGTTGTCACGGCTCCGAGCTCCCGTCTTCCACGTCCTGCGCCGCTGACGTCCGCTCAGAGGACATCGCCTGCCCGCTGAGCGGTGCGTGAGCGGTCCAGCGGTGTGTAGTGGCTGGTGGCTGCTCACCCTCGATCGCGGTGAGGAGGTCGAGCAGGGCGGATCGGTCGCGTGCCAGGTCCGCCAGGTCCCCGCCGGCCTCGACGTGCGTGCGCAGGACGTCCCCGGCCACCGTGTGGGCCTGCGGGCCGAGGAGGCGGCTGATGTGGTCGTGGATGAAGTGCAGGACCTCATCGGGTACGCCACCTCGGGCGTAGGAGTCCTCCAGGAGCAGCCACGCGCGGAGAGCGTCGAGGGCCTCAACCAGGTTCCTGCCTTCGGCGGCGGCGTTTTCCAGCTCGTCATCACCGTCCATCGCATGATCCTGACAGCGGCACCGCGCACCAGGACTCATCCGCACTTCGCCACGATCGCGACGTCGCTGGCAGCTCAGGACCGCGCACAACGCGGGATGACCGCAAACAACCCAATCACTCATCTACTTGCCTAATTAGCATGTGGATGTCACGCTCGATCCATGGACTACGACACCGCTCAGGCGCAGGCCGACGAGGTACGTCGCGCCTACCTCGCCGCCAGCCGCCCCACCCTGCCGCGCGCCACGTCCGCCCTCTCCGCCCTGTGCGCCGGCGCCGGGGTCGTCCTCGCGGCCCAGGGCGGGCCCGGCTGGCCGCACCTGTTCTTCGCCGCTACCGCGGTGCTGCTCTTCGCCGCTGCCCACCTGGTTCCCACCTCGGCGCGTCGCCGGCGCGGCCTGCACGGCTACCGCGGCTGGAGCCGGATGGAGAACACCACCTTCCTGCTGGTCGCGGTCTCCCTCCTGATCAGCGGCTGGGCCGGGGGTCGGGAGCTGGCGTGGATCTTCGCCGGCCTCGGGGTTGTCGCCGCCGTGGCTTGGTACGCGATGCTGCGCGGGGTGCTCATCGCCGGCGGCCGGGCTCGCTCCTGATGGCAAGAACCACGTCCCCGGCGGCGACGGCACCCGTGGGCGAGACCATGCCCCCGCCTGAGCCCGCGCTGGATGACACCCTCAGCTCCGCGGTACGGCTGCGCATCTGCGCCTACCTCTCCGGCTGCGACGAAGCGGACTTCAAGGCCGTGCAGGAGTTCTGCGACCTGAGCCAGCCAAACCTGTCGAAGAACCTCACCGTGCTGGCTGAGCGCGGCTACGTCGAGATCCGCAAGGTCGCCTCCGGTCGCTACACCAAGACCCGACTCCGACTGACCGCGACGGGGCAGGGCGCCCTGCAGTCCCACGTCGCGGCCCTGCAGGACATCGTCGCCACCGCCCGCGCCCAACAGCCCACCAATTGACGCCCCGATCGACGACGTAGCAGCGACGCCGGGCTGTCTCCGTGCGCACAACGCGGGATGATCGTGAAGTCGAACGACGGCCGAAGTGAAAACGGCTGCGCTGCGCGCACCCTGTCTTTTCGCCCGGAAGCGCGGGCTGTGAGGGACGAAGCGGCGAGTGGGTTGTGACGTCTCGAGACTTCGCGGCGGCTCACGAAAACCGATGCCTCCGAGTAGGTTGGGAGTCACGAATCGTGCTTAGGCGTCTACAGGTGAGGTCATGAGATGGCGCGAGAACGCATTGCAGCAACGGCGCTGATCTTCTGTGTGCTCATCCCGGTTGGTGGCTGCGGCGACGCTGGGGAAGCACTCGAGGACTCCTCGCCGGTCATCGCTGCGGTGGAGGCTCCGGGAGACACCCCAGCGGCGGGCATGGAAGGAGCGGTGGTCGAGGAGAAGGACGGTTGCCTCGTGATCGGGGACCAGGTCGTGGTTTGGGGCGAGGGAACCACGTGGGATGAGGACAGCAGCGAAGTCGTCTTGCCTTCGGGGCAGCGGTTAGCGGTGGGTGATCAGGTGACCGGAGGTGGCGGAGGGGAGATTCCCGATCCTCGCTCCTACTTCGGTGACGCGGTGGCCGATCGGGTGGGCAAGTGCGGGGGCGACGTGCGCGTCGTCTACGTCGCGGCCTGAGATCCGCTCAGCTGGCACGGGCTCTTCACCATGATTGCGATGTCGATGACCTCTTGGTCGGCGGTATGACCGCGATGTCGATGATCTCCTGGTCAGCGGGATGACCGTGAAGTTCAACGAGTCGAGCGCTTCTCCCGCCAGACCGATGCGTAGTGGAAGCCCAAGCCGAGGAACCCGAGGGCGACCATCGCTGCGATCACTGACGACACTGGTTCTGAGTCGACCGGGGCGATGGCTAGAACCACCAAGACGAGACCGACCACGAAGCAGGCGATGGCGTTGACGCCTTCGTACTTCGTGACCCGGTCATGCTTCCAACGTGCCATCCCGACAGTCTCTCGGCTGCAGGCTGGGATGTTGGTGGTCTCCCCACTGCAACTGATCCCTGGCGGGTGCAGGCGCCGCGACGTCCTGGCCAGCGGGATGACCGTGCGCTCCGCGCGCACCGCGGGATGAGCGGGCACATGCGCCCAGCAGTCGCGGGGGCGTGTAGGTAGGCATCGGGGATGCTGTCGGCATGGCAGAGCTGCTGGCGGGCGCGGATGACCTGGACTGGGCGGGGCTGCACCACGCCTACGCGTCGGCCGAGGACGTGCCCACGCTGCTGCGGGGCCTGCTGGACGAAGAGGAGCAGGTCCGCGGCGAAGCGCTGTTCCAGCTGTACGGCACCGTCTGGCACCAGGGCACCGTGTATTCGGTCACGCCTGTGGTTGCGCCGTTCCTGATGCGCGTCCTCACCGCGCGCTCCACTGCGCCAACGACGCGGGTCGGGGTGGCCGGGCTGCTGGCCTCCATCGCCGCGCCCGACAGCTACGTCCCCGATGGGCCGGGTGAGGCGGACTTGCCCGCGTTGTGCCGGGAGGCGGTGACCGAGGGGGTCAGCACCTGGGGCACGTTCCTCACCGCCGCTCCTGCGTACCTGCGCGTTCCCCTGCTGGCCCTCATCGCTTGCTGCCACCCGGGCCTGCCCACCGCGGTCGTCGAGCAGGTCGCCGACCTCCGGCGCGGCGTGGAAGGTGAGGTCGCGCTGGCTGCTGACGTCGTCCTGGCGCTCCTGCGCGGGGACGAGCACGAGTGCGCGCGGTTGTTGCGCGACCTGGCGGGTGCAGATGAGAACGCCGCGGACTGGATGCAGCAGGCAGGTGGGCGCTCCACGGTGGAGGACGTGCAGGCGGTGCTCACCATCCTCGCCGAGCGGGACGTGGACCCCGAGCTAAGCCAGGACTGAAGCCACCGGCTGACCACTCGCTCCTCGCCAAGACCGCGGCGTCGCCAGCCGCTTCAGACCACGCACACCGCGGGTTGACCGTGAAGTCTTCAGCTGGTGATCTCTCATGCCCGTCGTGGGCGCGTTCTGTGACGCATCGGGACAGTGGTGCTCACGCAGGGCCACGCATCCTTTGCCGGCGCTTTTCCTATCTATTACTGACTAGCCTGCGGTCGGTTAGGTTTCCGATAACAGTATCCGCTTGAAGCGGTCCATATTTGCTAAAAAGTCCAAGAGGTACAGGTATGCAAGTAGAGGCAGGTCGTGCGGTAGTTCGCCATTATGTTCGGTCAACAAAGCATTGGACCGGTTGACGTTCTTACTATCATTACTGCCGTGCCCGTGCGTAGCATTTCGCAACACTTTGACGTATTGAGCCGCGGCCTCCTCCAGTGTAATGGTTTGAAGTCGGCCGTTACGTTCAAAGGTGACCCCTGGATTAGCTTGTTTGCGCTGAAGAAAGAAACCGCTCTGCAGTTCCTTCAGTGCCGCCACTCCGCGTTCCGCGCCCGGCAGCAAAACCTCCGCCGCCTCGCTGGGTAGCTGACCTTTCAATCTTTCTAGTGTATCTTTTGCATGCGTGAGCTGGCACGAATTGTCAATATTAACTCTTGCGAGCCTCTCAAAAGTATCAAGAGTTGTGTAGAGGAGAACTCGCCGGGCGTTCGCGTCCAAGTGATTCGCCTGAATTGACGCAACCCGCCTGAAGAACTGCTCGACAGATGACACGTAATGCACCTGACGAATAGCCGCATAGTCGCCATTCTCGTCAGTGAACGATGCCGGATTACTTAAAGTTCCAAGCAGTAGATTGATTTTATCTGACCACCAAGCAAGGGCACTGCGCCCAGCATTCGAAGAGATCGAGGGTCGGCCTACGGCTCTCTCTGCGCCTTGAGTCGGCAGTAGCTGTAGCAGCTGAGACCTTGATCCAGCCCCGTCCGCGATTGCTGCGCCAAGGTCGTAAACGATTGTGCCCGTGACGCGTGGGGCGTACGTTGCCCAAATATACGGGGACAAACATCCCAGCAGCGGACCCAAGTAGGCGTCGAGCAGAATTGAGCCGTTCGTCAGCCCTGCGGAAGAGGCAAAAATAGAATCCCCCGCTGCGTGCTCAGCTTTTAGACGTTGAGCGCCATCTAAGTCACGTTCCATGCGCAGCGATACCGACGCAAGCTTCATCCGCATTCCTAGCTCAGGTGAGCCGGAGATTACGGATACCCCACTCGCGGCAAATGGCCGCTGTCCGTCGCTAGTTTGAGCCTCCACGATGGCCTGGTGAACGCGTTCGATAGTGCCAGGAAGATCCTCGGGCGAGGATGCTGTGGTCTCTAGCATCCACAGGTGTAGATTCTCTACCAAATCTTCATTTGCAGCCTCAATGCGCCGTTTACCTATGAGCTCGGCTACATTGCCTAGGGGAGGTTCACGCCAGAAGTTCGGGGAACGCAGCCTGTTGACCCAGGAAAACCTGTCATTGTTCGTGCCGCCCCCTGTCAAGTGAACAAGTTGAATAAGCGAGGGGCGGATGTTGTTGTAGCTTTCACTCGCGCGAACGTTCCACACGTTCGGTTCGCTAGTTCGCTTCCCACGCAAGCCAGCCACCTCTAACAGCTTTCCGGGGTCACCGTTCCATGCCCAGTCAGGTAGTTTCATCCTGGCGGCAGAACCTCTGGATGACTTTGTCATTCGCGCTTCCCCGGCCTCGCCTCGACGCATTGCTCTCCCTTCACAAGCCCAGGTGGCCGACGGCGTTGCTGTCGTCAAACACGTCGCCGCGGCGGATGCAGCCGCGGGCGATGGACGTCGAGTCGGCTGGGCTCATGGCCGCAACGTAGCGGGCGAAGCCGTATCAGGCAGGCCTTGGCAGGGATCAACGATCTTGCGGAGATCGCCAAGAGCGTGAAGTTGTCGGCCGCTGCCGACCGCGCACCGCGGGATGACCGTGCCCTTAGCGCGCACCGCAAGACGTGCTGACAGCTGCCGCGGCATGCGGGTCTGCATCGACACCACAGCCATCTCCTCCCCCATCGGGCGGGCGCGTGATCAACGGTTTCCGCCTCGCCGATCCCGGCCTGTCAGGTGCGGTCAGGTGCGGTGACGACCCCGGTAGTCCGCAGGCCAGTCCGTGCGCTTGCGGAATGAGCGAGCCGCAGGCTTGAGCTGCCTCAGCCAGTCACCACGACGAGTGGCTGCACGACGCTCAGCTTTGCGCTTCGTGGCGGCTGCCCTCGCGATCGCCTCCTGCTGCTTCACGGCGCGTAGTGCGGCGTCCTCGGCCGCAGAGCGAAAGCCCCGGCGGAGGTCCAGAACGGTCCAGCCCGTCAACGTCAGCGCCGCTGCGGATCCCAGGAGAGTCAAGGCCAGGCCCAGCGACCGGTCGGTGTAGCCGGCCAAGCGCACGTTGGTGACGTCGAGGGGGTCGTAGGTGACCTGCACGACCTGCCCGACCCGCAGGTGTTCTGTGCGTGGCGGACAGTCCAGGAAGAGCAGGTCGCCGACGTCGGCGCGCACGTCGAAGGATGCGGACCTGCCGTCCAGAGGGCCGCAGGTGACATCGGTGACCACGGCAGAAGTCGTCACGCCACGGGTGCGGAGGTCGTCGTCGAGACTCAGGGTCAGCGTGCCCGCGCCAAGGCCCAGGAACGCTGTCCCCGCCAACCACAGCACGATGCCCTTGGCGTAGAACATCCGCGGGATGCGTGGGACGGGTTGGACGCGGGCGGTGGTGCGCTGAGTGCGTTCTGCTGCAGCAGGATCGGCCATGTCGATCTCCACCCTGGTCTGTGTGACCTCCACCTCGGTCGGTGCAGCACCTGCGGCAGGCTCAGATGCGCCGTGAGCGGTTCCATGATCTCACTGCGGGGCGGTGGTCGGGGTGGTGATGCCCCCGATCGGACGACGTCGGCAGGAGACGCCCATCGTCATCGATCACGATCGTGGAGGGCGCCCTGGCCGGAGGCCTCGGCGGGATGACCGGACGTTTCGGTGCGGATCAGGTGGGCCTCGGGTAGCCAATCGAGACGATGTCCTCGCCGAGCTGCGCCAGCGTCCGCTGGGGATTGAGCCGGCTCACCAGCTCCTCGCTCAGTGGCTGCAGCGCGAGGACGTGAGCGATGTCGTCACCCTCGAGTTCGGTCTCGTAGTAGTCCGCAGCGAAGCTGCGGTAAGCCTCAGGGGAGGTGCCGGGGTCGGCGTCGAACTCAGCCAGCAGCCACCCGCTGCCGTCGTCGAGGTCGGCGGGGACACTGCTGCGCAGCTGCACCGGGTGCCAGCGCTGCTCGCCTCCCAGGTAAGGGCCCCTCTCCGCGTCCGGTGCGAGGTGCAGCCACCAGCAGGCCAGGGTGAGCAGCGGTAGCTCCCCATCGGTGAAGGCCACTTCAGCAGCGGCACCGCGCAGCGGCCGAGGGACAGCGGCGAGCCAGTCGAGGTCGAAGGGTTCGCCGTAAGGGCTCATCGGGCTCTCGTGATCGAAGCCGCGCAACCACGCCCCGTCGGGGGTGAAGGTGATCGACCAGGAGTTACCAGAGCCGTCGTCCATCGACGCCAGTTGCTCTATGGGGCTCCAAGAGGCGTCGAAGGAGTAGTAGCGGTCGGTGGGGTCCTCGGCCTGGATCGCGTCCAGCATTGCTAGGCCCCGGCAGTGCTGGCGCAGCTCCTGCGGGTTCGGTAGCCGGCGGGCGAGCTGGACTACGCCGGCGGGCAGCGTGGTCGTCTCGAGGGGTTGGGTGTGTCGGCGTGGCCACCTCATCGCGCCAGCATGTCGCAGCCGGGTGCGGGGGGGGGTGCTCTTTCAGCGGCACCAGCGGCTTGGCCCTGGTCATGACGCTCCTGTTCCTCGACTGCGACCGGGTGCTGTCAGGTGCAGGTAGGCAAGATCCGTCGAGTTGTGACCACCGGTGGTGCACCAGACTCACCCACGCAGTCTTGAGAGGCTCCGACACCTTCGACGGATCGTGAGGACACGGGTCTGGCACGTGCGGTTGGTCCAGGTCCACCTTCGACGGTCAGGACCACTTCAGAAAGGCCGCGCCGGGGTGGCGCCGGGTGCAGTTGAGTCAGCTGGGGTGCTACGAGCGGTGTGGCGTGCTGCGGACACTCGCTCACGCAGCCGACTGAAGTTGTAGCGCAGGGTCCGCCGCAACGGATGAGTAGCTTCGGCGGCGAGCGCAGTCTGGTAGTCGCCCAGAGGTACCCAGCCAATCCAGGCCTGACCGACAGCGACGTGGCTGAGACTGGGCTGCTCCCCTGCTGCTGCGGCGACCTGAAACCAATCCAAATCGCCACTGATCAGATTGACACCCCCGAACGCCCGGGTTTGGCGCTGAAACTCACTCCAGCTACCGCCCGGCACCGACAGCGGTGCCTGCAGGGACGCGTGGACAGCCCACCGGGTGCCACCAGGTCGTGCGGGAACCGGCATCTGCAGGAAGCCCAGGGCGTCGATGGGGACACGACGACCCGAGGACGTCTTGAACAGGGTCATGGATTCGGGATCGTCGGGGCGGTGATCCACACGCAGTTCGGCGATTTCCGGGATCGCCCGCTCGTGGAGATCAGCGGTGATGGAGTCGAAGTCCAAGCGCGCCAGGTCCGATTCCCGGACCTGCAGCGTCTCCCACTTGGTGAGGACCGTAGGCCTGGTCAGGTCCCAGGTACCGGAGGGCAAGGCCGCCCATGTCGTGGGAGTCATGTCGTCACCGTCATCATCCGCTCGTGCCTGTTTACCCGTGAGGTGGGTGTGTGGGGTGTCGTGTCTATGGAGCGTCGACAGGGACGGTAGCCGACGCCCACCCGGCAGCCTGGTCTGCTCGTAGGTCGCGCCTGCTTGGACGTGAACCCACCGAGGCCCCGATCAGGTTGGGATGCAACAGCATCACTGGCCGGGGTCATGAGGTGGTTACGGCTTGAATAACGTCCGCGGCGTGCATGTCGTCGTGCATTGCCAGCCTGGCCACTTCGGTGCCCCATGCACTGACGACGACCTCCGTCGGCCTGGTTCGGTCCGGTCCTTGCAGGAACTGGCGGTCTTGGGAGGTGGCCATGGTTGCCGAGTCGCTTCCTGTGGGCAGCAGAGCGTCACAGGTCAGTTGTGCGAGCGGATGACCTCGCGGCGGGCCTGATTCGTCGATCGAAGGTCAGTCCAGCCTTCCCACCGTTAGATCCGCAGACCCCATCACGCCCCGCTCCCTGCCTTGACGCCGCCCGCCCGCGCTGAGGAGTCGAGATCCCGATGGGCGGTGTGGTCGCTGACGATGGGGTAAGAGCTGAGCGTGGGGGTCGTCGTGGGCGCCTGCATGCGGCGTGGGCGCAGACGTGAGCGCAGTGAGGCCACCAGAAGGGGTGGGGTGAACAGCACGATCGGGTGCGACATCAGGTGCGTGACGGCCTGCAGAACGTCTGCTGCCCGCGCGTCGCCGGCGCCGGCCAGGCGAGCGACCTCCGCCCCCCACCAGCCAACGACTGCCTCGACGGGTCGCGCTCGTTGCGGGGTGGTGAGCAGTTGACGGTCCTGGGAGGTGGCCATCGTCCAGGGCAGATTCGCCGAACGCGCGAGGCTTCGCTGCAGGCGAGGGGTGTTCAGGTTGCCGTGTTGTGCCTTCTTGAAGGCTCGCTCCAGCAGCCGCCCCTGGCAAGCGGCCACGGTGATACCGCTGCCGTAGACGGGGTTCAGCGCGCACAAGGCGTCCCCGACGACGATGAGCCCGCTAGGCCAGCGCCGGCCGCGGCCATAGTGGTGGCGGACGTTGGCGGTCTGGCGGTGGACGACCACATCGCTGACGGGAGTCATGTCCTTGACCATGTCCAGCGCCATCGGGTCCGGCAGCTTGGCCAGGTGCTCCATGAACTCATCGCCATCGCGGCCCGGGCGATGGTCACCTCGTCCCACCGAGGTGACCTGCCAGTACCCGTCCTCGATAGGACTCACGATGCACCCGCGACTCTGCTTCGCCGAAACCAGCATGAGCACGCCGGGGCCGGGAGGACGAGAGCTGGTGAAGCGCCGGGTCGCGTAGCCGACACGGGCATCGATCGTGGTCGTCGCTACCGGCGGCACACCCAGTTGCTTCAGCCACGTGGGGAGTCGGGAGGAGCGCCCCGAGGCGTCGATGACCAGGTCGGCGACGAGGGCGTCGGAGTGGTCGCTGGAGTGGTCGTCCTGCGTCGTCGAGGCGTTGTCCGGCGTCAAGGGACTGTCCGTCGAGGCGTTATCGGTCGACTGCAACTGCAGAGTCCAGGTGCCCGAGGAGTTCTGGCGCAGCGCCTGCACACGCCGTTGCTGAAGCACCTGCACGTTGGGCAGGGCCAGAACTCGCTTCCTGATCACGTGTTCCAGCAGCGTCCTGGAGGAACAGACCAGGGGAAACCCGTAGTCCCCGCGGGGCGCCCAGCCGTCGGCGCTGAGCAGGGCCATGAGCCCGACCTTGAACTCCGGGGCGCCGCGCTGGATGAGCTCGTCATGCAGGCCGGGGAGGAGATGTTCGGCTGAGACCAGACCGCGGTGCAGGAGGATATGGGTCTGATCGCTCTGCGGAACGCCTCCGCGCGGTTGGGGTGTGGTCGGGATGCCGTCACGTTCGATGATCGTGACGTGGTGCCCCGAGGCGGCGGCGGCAGCGGCAGCGAACAAGCCGGCGAAGCTGGCACCGATGACGCTGACGTTCAGAGGCTTGACCTTGTTCACTGGTCCCCATCGATTCTGGTGAGTAGGCGGTCGTTTCTGTGCGTGCGCGTTCTCACTCGTTCTCGTTCGATCTCACTCGATCATCGCCACGAAGCCTGCGGTTCCAGCTTCCTGGACCTCGGGGCTACGCAGAGCCCGCCACAGCAGACGCAAGTAGGCCACGGCTTCGTCGACATCGCGCGGGCTGACGGTCAAGATCGGGGTCACCGACCGGGGGCGCGCGCCCTCGTCTCCACTGGCCAGGCGATCGAGGTGGAGCTGAATCGCCGCACTGGCGCAGGCAGCATCAGCTCGCGCCGTGGACTGCAACGGGCCTTCGGTGATCCGCCGCCACCACCGCCCAGCCGAGGAGGGGGCGAAACCGCCCACCACCGACAGGACAGCCCGAGCAAGGCTGGCGGCAGGACGACCCAGGCGCCGACGCAGGAAGGACGGCTGCTCCAGTCGCAGTAGTTGCTCGACGCGGCTGCGTGCCGTGGGGCTGAGGTCGTCGGCGGCCTGGACCAGAGCGTCCATGATCTCGCTGGCCATCCGGGCTCGCTGCGCGTACAGCTCATCGCGCTCGGACTGGGTCCTCTGATCGGCCTCCGGCTCGTAGGCGGTGCGGTACACGCCCTGCAGCAGCCGCCAGGGAGCGCGTAGCGCGATGACGTCCTCACGCCACAACTGCATGAACACGCGGGTGCTGCGAGCGCGGACGGTGTCGACGATCGGGGCGACGCAGCAGCCGAGGATGAGCAGGGTGGGTGTGAGCACCTGGCAGGCGAGCTGGGCGATGGCTGCTTCCTGCTCGGTCCACATCGGTTTCCCGCGCATCCAGGTGAACGCCTGCACGCTCTGGATCAAGACGGTGCCTTGAGCGATGACCGCTCCGGTCGCCACGAGGCGAAGACTCAACCGGACGGCGGGTTCACGCTCGCGTCGCGCCTCCCGCCAGCACAGTACGGAGAGGAGGGCGCCCACGAACGGGCCGTAGATCTGGGCTCCGAGGGCGGCGATGAATCCGGCGACGTGGGGGGAGTAGTAGGTGACGTACTCATCGAGGGCGCCGGTGCGCGGCACCGGGGCCTGGAAGAACCACGGCGCGATGGTGAGCAACGAGCAGGCCGCGAAGGCGCCATGGTTGGCGAAGAGGAGGCGGGCGGTCCACCGACCGGTGCGCTGAGGTGGTTGGACGGTGTGGATGATCGCGTCGGCGGCGTTCATGCCGGCCCACATGAGCACGACGGTCCCGATGATCCAGGGCACTCCCGGGGCGGTGACGCCTTCGAGCCACCACACGAGGGGCCTGATGCTGAAGAACGCTGCCACCGTCAGGCCGACGACGGCGAACCACTGAGCGCGCTGGGCCTTGCGCCCGATCGCGGCGAGGTCGTCTGTGCTGCGAGCGGCACTGGGGCTGGGCTGGGCCAGGCGCAGGGCCCGCAGCTGCGCAGGGGTCAGGTTGCCGGTGAGCAGGTCTCGCAGAGCGAAGGCAGCCACCGCGCCCAGCAGACAGGTGGCAGCGGGAGCCCAGCCGATGACTTCAGCTAGTCGGCTCATGCGTTGTTCCTCGTCGAGCCAGGACCAAACCCAGACCGGAGGCCGGTGGCAGTTCCTTCTGCTGCATCCACGGAGCCATGTAGTGCTGGAGCAGGCCGGCGGTCAGTTCGACTTCGCGCTCTTCCTCATCGTCCACGTTGCAGCGGAACTGCTGGTAACCCCCGGCGTGCTCGAGACCATCGGGCCCAGGTGAGATCAGACGCGCCTGGACGCTGAGTTGGTGGTGGGGCCGCACGATCAGGTGCCCCAGCTCGTGAAGGAGGAGGCGCCGCCCGCGCATGGACTTCTTGTGGTCCTCGGCGAGCAGGATCAGGATGCTGCGCCGGGCCGGCGCGCGGTCGACCCAGGCCGACACCTCTGCGGGCATGTGCAGAAGACGGCCGTGACGACCCCGCTGAGTGATCTTGATGGGGCGTCCCTCCTGCTTGCGCAGGACGATCAGCAGGCGGCGCAGGGAGGTGCCGGGCCGGATGCCCAAGCGTTCCAGGCGTTCGACACAGCGCTGAACGCGCGCGGTGTCGCTGACGTCGGTCCTCTCCCGCAGCGCGGAGGTAGACCGTTGCGGCTCCTGGCTCATCAGCTCGTTCACGACCTTCATCCCTCCCAGACCTCCAGCCACGCCACGTCATGCCGTGTCGTGCAACGACCACTTCGCGTCGAGGTGCCCGTGCTCACTCCGTCTTTGCGCGGGCACATCCTTGCACCGTTGCGTGAGCAGAACAGCTCTAGAACTTCAATCATCAATCAGGTGCCGGGACGTGCTACGCCGAACTATCTCGGCGCAGCGCCCGGATCCGGAAGCGCATCACCCTCATCCCGAAGGGCCCCGTCGATCAACGCGTTGATCATGTTCAACTCACGGGCGCTGAGGTTTCGCGCTCGCATGGCCAGGCTGGCGATACGTTCATTATCCAGAGCATCAACGGCGTGCAGCTTACGGTTGATGCGCTCCAGTTCCTCGTCACTTTCGAAGAAGTATCCGGGCCAGACCCTGAAGATTCGCGCTAGACACTCGAGCTGCTGCTTTGTTGGATTATCCTTGATCCCGCGCCGTAAATCATGCAGGAAGCCGACCGAAAGGGGAACGCCTTGAGCTTTCGCGGCGGCACTGACCTGCCGCATGCTCCAAGGCTGCCCGTCGTCGCGCACACGGAGGTTGAACAGGTACTCCAGGCGGGCCGCGAGATCGACCATCGCGTCCTGAGGGTGCGCGCGCTCCGAGGACCTCTGCAGGTTCAGCGAATCATCATCGACAGACCCATGACCCACTGTCGCTAGGGATTCTCCACCCACGCCAGCGAAGGGCTCTTCGGACGACTCGACTGGCGCACTGCTGCTCGTCACTGCATTTCCTTCGGGAAGGGGGTCGAAGAAGAATCCAGCCTTGACGCCGAAGAAGGCCGCGAGGGTTCGCAGAGTGTCAGCACTCGGATTCCTTTTCGTGCCGATGCGCAAGGCGTTGATGTAGGCGGCACTTACGCCCTTGGTGTTGATCTCAGCCGCCACGCGCTCGACAGTGACCGGATTTCCCTCCCCATCACGGTGCGTACGCAGAAGATGGTCTAGGGCACGAGCAATCGTTGGTCGGTCTTGGTCATCCCCGCGTTGTTCCACTGCTCTCCCCCACCATCACGACTCCCCCACCGGCACCCACTACCAGCGGCATCCGTTCCTGCGGCCTAGATCCTGCCTCCACGACACCATCCGGGCCGGGCCCGGTCCGCACCCACCGCCTCGCCTGGTCACCTCGAGCGAGGCGGGTACGGCGGCCCACCCGGCGATCCGGGAGGTCGGGCGACTGTAGCGACAGCATCGGTCGACTCCTCTCGTGACGTTCGCAGTGCGGACAGTCGGGCTAGGCGTGTGCTCCGAGGCATGCTTTCATAGCGCCGTGAGCCGCGGTACTGGGACGCCAGGTATCGATCCAGGACCTTCACGGTCCATGAGCTAGTACCGGTAGTTGCGTACTTGACCACTCGATGAGCCAGGCAACCCGACCTGAGACTGACCGACCTGAGACTGACCGGCACGACACCACGTTGCCTACCCGCACGACCAAAAGCTCAAGCGGGAACGTCAGGAAGGAGCACAGCATCGTGTCGCTGCCCACGGCGTTGCCCCACCCTTCGACGACGCCGGCAGACAAGACGACTCCAGAGACCGCGACTGCAGGGTCGAGGATCCTGGGCCCCCTCCAGCTCCTCGCTCCCCAGGACAGCGAGACGGGACCGGGCGAGTTCACCCTCGACAGCGGTGTGGCCCAGCAGTGCCGGCAGATGGTCGCCTCCATCCAGCTCCCTCGGCCGCTGACGATGCGCAACCTCATCCAGTCCGTGGCCGCCCAGCTCGGCGTGCGCATCCGCGCGCACCAGCAGTCCCTCACCGACCCCGAAGTCTCAGGACTCATCGCCCAGAAGAAGTCCGGCCTGATCATCGTGAGCTGGCCCCAGGACTACGAGAAGACCCACCCCTGGTGGACAGCCCTGTGCGTGGGTCACGAACTGGGTCACCTGATGTGCAACCACCTGGCCAGGAAGGCGCAGTACAGCCGCTGCCAGATCGGCGTGAGCGTCGCCGACAACGCCGACGAAGCTGCAGCCGAATACTTCGGCACCCTGCTCGCTGAACGCATCGAAGCGCAGGCGACCACGACCGCTCGTCGGCGCGTGATCGATCTGCGTGAACGCGACGAACTCGACCGTGACGGCGTGGCCGGCAACTTCACCCGGCTGCTGCGTGGGTGACCTGAGCGGAGTCAGCCTGACCGGGACCGTCTCGATCCTGGCGGTCACGGCTCTTGCCACCTGGCTGTGCGCCGACACCTATCGCGCGCGCACCCAGGGCATCCGAGAACAGCGCCGCCGTGCCCAACCAGCGGGCGAGGAGTACCGCGGCCACCCTCGTCCTGAGAAGCAGCCCGACACCGATGACCGCCAAGCCCGGCACATGCTCTGGTGGACCGTGGGTTGCCTGACGTTGGGAGCCCTCGCCCAGACCGCTCCGGTCAGCACCCTCATCGATCGCGCCCATCCCGGGTGGAGCAAGGCCGTCCTGCACCTCTTCGGCGCGCTGGCCGCTGGATGCCTCCTGCAGCTGCTGCGTCTCCTGCTGGGGCTGTGCCCCCGGCGTCGTCGCTGGCTGAACGGCGCCATGGTCATCACTGCCCTGCTGGTGGTCACACCCCTCGTGCTCGACCCTCCACGGACACCGCACCTGTTCGAGCCCACCTGGGCCGCGCTCGTGCACTGGCTCGCCTCACTGGGCCTGCTGTCCTGGTCCTTGGGCGCAACGTCCATCGCGTGCTTCGCCATCGCCGCGCAAGCCGAGGCCCGCGCCGCCGGGGTCGGCATGCGCCTGGTCGCCGTCGGTTGCCTGATTGGTCTGGGCTACGTCGCGACCTGCCTGATCCTGCTGGCCTACACCGTCATCACCGGCGAAACGCCACCCCTCGCCCACGGCAGAGGTCTGGACGTGACGCTGCAGCAGCTCGCCGAGGTCGTCATCGTCACCGGTCTCGTGTGGACCAGCCTCGACCGTCTTCTGCAGCGCATGCTCCGCCGGAAACAAGACCCCAGGCGAGGACGAGCCGGTCAAGGCCACCGCCGACGCCAGCTCCTCGAGCACCCACGACTGCTCCTAGGCCGGCGTCACCAAGAGCGCCTCCACCAACAACTACTGCTCGAGCTGGAAGACGTACGCCCGTGGTGGTCGGCGCTGGCGCGGTCGATGCCGCAGCTGGTCCACTTCCCCCAGCAGACCGCAGCCGCGCCGAAGAACGCCACCGACGCCGGCTTCCAGCGTCGGCGCATGATGTCGGAGATCCACGACATCGAACGGATCGCGGTGGCCTACGTCGACCACGAGGACCAAGAACAGATCCGCTCACTGGCTCTCACCCACGGCCTACGCACCGGCCCCCAGCTCGACACCGTCATCTGGCAGGCCTGCATGCTCCTCGGCCTCGAGCGGTACCGCGCCCACGCACCACGCAAGAGCCTTCCCCTCGATGTGCCCGTCCCGCGCGGGGCCAGCCTGGCTGAAGCCACCACCATGCTCAGTCAGGCCCTACACGGCGTACACCCGCTGCGCGAGCAACTCCTCCACGTCCTGCACGACAACGCGCTGATCAGATCCGCGAGGTCACGAGCGTGAACACGTCTCAGCCCCCCACTCCGATGTCCCCGCAACCACCTCCCCCCGAGAGCACTCCAACCCCGCCGAGCGATCGGCAACCCGCCGCCACCTCATCCCCGCAGGTGCTGAGCCCGCAGCGACTCGCCGAAGTCAACGAGGTCTAGCGCCACCTGGCGCTCGCGGAGTTCGCCGCACAGAGCCGCATCGGCTTCCACCTGGCCTACCTGCGCACCTTCGCGTCCCCGCGCGTGGCCGGCTTGCTCAGCCACACCGGGCAGATGCAGGAGGAACCGCGGCGCCGAGGCAGCGACACCGGCCTCTTCATGTACGAGCTGATCCACCACGGCCTGGGCAGCGAGGTGGGCGAGGAGGTGGTGCGACGGCTCAACGCGATGCACCACCGCTTCTCCATCCGCAACGACGACTACCTCTGAATCCTGGGGACCTTCGTGGTCCTCGGGGTGCGCACGATCCGCCGCTTCGGGTGGCGGGAGCTGAGTAGCGCGGAGGTAGAGGCCAGCATGGACTGGTACCGCGAACTCGGCGCTCGCATGGGCCTGTCCGACATCCCGACGACGTTCGAGGAGTTCGACCGCTGGTTCAGCGACTACGAGCAGACGCAGCTGCGCTTATCCCCCGCCGGCCGACGACTCATCACCGCCACCCTCGACACCGTCTTCGACCCCGTGCCGCGACCGCTACGTCCCTTGGCGATCCGGGCTACGGCGGTGCTGCTGGAAGAACCGGTCCGGTCATCACTGGGGTTCTTCGCACCGGGGCCCATCGTGGCGATGGGGGTGCAGGCACTGTTCCGGTGGTGAGCACTGCGTCGGCGGCGGCAGTCGACACCTCCAAGCTGGTTCGTGCCGGGGCAGCGACCAGCGTTTGCCCGCAACGGTACGAACTCGACGACCTGGGACCACGCGAGAAATGATCCCGACGCGCAAGCCCCGGGACCTGGCACCCGTCGCCCCACCTCGCCGTACGACACGAGGGAGACCCGGTTCTCGACATCAGGGGTGACAATTTGTCACCCCTGACACGCCCGTCCCCTAACAATACAAATTGAGCATGTCAGGGGTGTGGCTTTGGGTGAGCGCCGGCTCGGAGATGACACGGCCGTGGCCCCGGTTGCGCGGAGGTGGCGGGTGCCTGACTCCTCGACTCCCACCGCGGCGAACCTGATCGCCGATCTGCACGCCTACGGACTCAGCGTCAGCGAGATCGCGCATAAGCTCGGCCACCCCCCCCGCATGATCCGTAAAGTCGTGCAGGGGCAGAGCAGCGGGCAGTTGTGCGTCCCCGCCCTGAACGAGCTGGTTCAGACCGGGCAGCCTGAACATCGTCGGGGTCGAGGCAACGCTCCACTGACTGCTCGGGTCTCTACGCCGGCTCACCGACTGGGGTGTGGTGTGCGGCTTCGATGTGAGAGTCCTGCGGATCGCCGGGACCGGCGCGGTCCCGTCACCAGGCCGCCGAACGCGAACGAAACCTGCGGATGACGCCAGTGCGCCCCGCTCACCGAGGTGGTGGGCGGGGCGCAGGCTGAGGTAGATGCTCGGTGAGCTTCAGCTGCCTTGGTAGTGCGGGAGTTCAGCGAAGGCGGATGGTGCCGGGGCCTCTACACCGTTGCGCCGTCCTCGACCGCGCTTGATCTTGGCGGACACCGCGGGCGTCGTTAGCGTGGCAGCCGTGTTGATCGTCGAAAGCGGCGCACGACCGTCCGCCCCTGCGCCTTCCGGCGTCTTCTGCCGGTCGAGTGCGGGCCGGAATCCGTTGGCCAGGAAGCCGGCGATGCGCCGGTACGCCTCGTTCACGTCGCTGTCCAGGGTTTCGTAGTCGACGTGCACGCCGTCAGCGAGACGCGCCGAGTACGGAATGAGAACCGTCGCCCGGCAGCGTTTCTGGAAGTGGCTAATGAGAGTTTCGACGTGCACTCCCCCGTTACGGACCACCTTCGCCAGTGCCCCGTCCTTGGTCGTACGGGTGACCACGGCGACGACGGCTTCGCGGGCGAGCCGCTCGTGGCCCAGTTCCTCCAACCGGTCCAAGACCTTCCGGCTGCGGTCGACGGCGTCCATGCTGGTTCCAGTGACCACCACGACGTCGGTTGCGGTCTGCAACACCTCCGGCATGTCGCGCAAGCCGGAGCTGCCCAGGTCGGTGATGACGACATCGTGGAACTTGCTGAGGAGTTCGAGGGCGTCGTGGTGCTGCTGGGCGGTGTACGTCCGGGCGTGGTCGGCGCTGTAGATGTCCAGCCGCTTGGCGCTGCGGGCGTAGCGGCGCAGTTCGACGACGGAGTCCACGGCACTGTGCTGGTGGTTGTCCAGCAAGTCCTGCAGGAACCGGTCGGCGGGGGTGGCGAAGCGGTCCGCCAAGTTGCCGGCCGTCTGGTCGGCGTCGATGACCGCGACGCGGTCGTCCCGGTGCTCGGCGAACTGCAAGCCGATGGCACCGGTGGTCAAGGTCTTACCCACTCCCGTCCCGTACGCCAGGACGACGATGTGCCGGTTGCCGTTCAGCGGAGTCCGGACTCGGTAGATCTCGTGGTCGCGTTCGGCCTGGCGCGCGCTCGGAGACGGCTGGACTCGCCCGAGGGTCAACTTCAGGACTGCACTGCGCCATCCCCCATCAGGGACGGCGTGCACCGGAGAGAGGACGGGCGCCGCGTCACGCAGCTCAGCGTCGCGGACCTGCCGCACGAAGGTGGCGGTGTCGAGAGCAGCCCCGGGAACCAAGTGCTGAAGTGCTGTGACCTCACGACCCGCGGCGCTGATCGTTGTCTCGCTGGCCATCACCTCCGTGGCCACGGCGGGTGCAGCACTCCCCTCCGGCTCATCGGTGGCGGGCATGGACGGGGTCGCACTCACCCCATCGTGGGTCTTCGGTAGGTCGAGGGAAGGTGTCGAGAGCATGGGGGCGCCGGCTGCATCCGTGACCTGGGGAGCGGCAGAACTCTCAGCCGGTGCGGCCGGGGCGGTCTCCGTGGGCTCTTCGACGTCGCGGGCAGGACCCGAGATGGGTGAGGTGGGGGCAGAGGTGGGCTGTGTGCGCGCCTGAGCCGGCATCAGCGTCGTCCCCTGCCAGACATAGAGGGGGGCCGGCGGGAGGGGGGCCGGCTCCGCCATCTCGCTCTCCAAGGGCGCGAGCGGGGATGCGATGGGCTGCTCCGGGAGGGTGGCTGCGGAGGCGACAGGTGCCCGACCTCGTCGCGCTCGTGTCCGGGAGACGGGCAGGCTTTCCGCGGCGAGAGTGCTCGCCTCGTCCTGCGCACCATCCGCCGCCTCGAGCAACAGCTCAGGCGAGTGGGGGGAGTCCAGCTCGTCGCGCGGTGAGGCGCTGGTCTCTTCAGTGGGGTCAGAGCCTCGTGTCCCGGCGGCGGGGGCGGACTCCTGGCTGGATGCACCGTCCGAGACCTCGACCTCGTCGTTGACCTTCACCACCATGAGGTCGTCCTCCGTCGGAGGCAGGGCGCCAGAGCCTGCGGCGGCGTGGGTCGAAGCAACTGCTTCCACCGTGACCGCCGGGGACTCGTCGCGGCTGGTGATGACGCCGGAAGCATGATCATCGGCGGCGGGGTCATGGGATCTGTCGGGCTGACCCTCGTCGTCACTGAGCACCGAGGCGAGCAGCTCGTCGTACTCATCGTGCCCGGCGTCGGACGCCCTCCATGCCTCAGCGAAGGACCGTGACGGCTGCGGCAAGGCCTCCTCCATCGGCAACGCGACACCGGTCGTGGCCTCGGGTGCCCCCGACGCAGCGTCGGCGCCTGGCTTGCCAGCCGTCTCCCCCGGGCTTGCCCCGTCCTGGCTCGCCACTGGACGCAGCGACGTGCCGCGTCGGAGACGTCGGACCGGACGCTCAGGGCGCACCCGTGCTGGCGTTCGCTGTTCAGCGACGGTGACGGTGATCGGGTCGATCTCGGTGGTGACGTTGCTCGAGTGGTTCATGGTGACCTTCGCTTCAGAGACGGCGACCGGAGCAGATCGTGTGCAGCACAGACGGTGACAGTCACGCTAGGTACATCAGGGTTGACGCGGACACAGCCACCATTACCCCCACAGTGTAATGGGAAGCGTCCTTCGGCACATGAGGCTGTGCACAGCCCCCACGACAGCGGCCCCCACCCCCGACCGCCGGCCACCACGGCTCTGCACGCTGCCCTTCAGCGCTCACCTCCCAGACCCTCGACGACACAGCGACCCCGACCCATCACGAAGCGCGCAGAAGTGCCGCGGGGGCGTAGACGAAGAAGTCAGCAGGTCACGTTGTGAGTACGGCAGCGGACCGCGGACACCCTCACCCGATACCCTCACTCCGGCGCACGAGGACACAGAGCGAGCAACGAGACAACGAACGACGGCTGACGATCACAACCCGGGGGGCGTACATGAGCGAGGAAGCCGTGACGCCTGACGGACCCGCCGCACAGCCGGCACCCACCGAGGACCGCTCAGCGGGCCGACGCAACGACCTCATCATCCAGCGGATCAGCCAACTCTTGAACAGTCCTCACCCCGAGACCGGCACCGTGCTGCAGGGCAAGGAAGTCACAGCTCGCGCTCAACAGCACAACCAAAGCCTCAGCACCAGCTACGTCCTCGGACTGCGCTCAGCTGCCCGCGGAGTCCCCAGCGTGCACGTACTGCAACTACTGGCCGACATCTACGGCGTGAACCTCAACTTCTTCGCCTCCCAGCGCAGCCCCGACGACTTCCGCGCCGACATGAAGCTGCAAGCCGTGCTCGACGACCACGAAGCCCGCTCCCTGTTTCTCCGAGCCGCCGACCTCACTGCTCCCGCCAAAGAGAACCTGGCGGCCATCATCGAAGACATGCTCCGCGAAACTCCCGACGAGTAGACCCGCTCCCCCTTCAACCGGCTCCACCGTCGCGGTCCATCTCTCGACCCATCGCCAACGCTCCCTCTCGACCACCGCAGCGTTGTCCACAAGACGCGGCGACCTCGAACTCCATCTGCGCTCGCGACCTAGAGTGAACTCACCCTTCGACCGGACAGCGACCCGGGAGAACGGTGACCCACCAGTCACTCGCGAGAGGCATCGACCATGCCCACCGACCCTCACAACTCCCCGCGCGCCCTGGCCCTCGGCGCAGGACAGCAGGCACCTTCGAGTCGTCGACCCCTCCTGGTCACAACTCACGACACCGCACGCCTGACCTACCGCCACCTCACCGCGCAGTGGCCCGAGACCTCGTTCCTGGTCAACGCCACCACCTCAACGATCACCGTGCGAGAAGCGTTGCGTCGCAAGCTGAGCACCAAGCAACGCCGTGAGCTGGGCACTGCGGAACCAGAGTGCGCTCACGTTCGCGTCGGATGGACCGACGGCCCTACCGTCTCCGCCGTCTCCGCCACCTGCTCCCTGTTCCACGGCGCGGATTTCCACCCCGCACTCGGCCGATGGATAGCGCAGGAGAGTTTGCTGGCACTGCCCACCCGTGACGGGTACTGGCCGGTTCCCGCCCTGGTGCAGTACGACGCCGGCAGCGCCCAGCTGCACCGCGCCCTCAGCCCGAGCTACCGCCGCGATCTGCTGCACTGCGCGCAGGCGTTCGGGTTCAGTGGCACCGGTGGCCTGCTCACCACTCCCTGGGGCCTCACGGTCGATCACCCCAAGCCGGTCGCCGACCTCCTCTCCACCCTTCTGCCCCGCCGCGCTGCTCACGATGGAGCCCAGCTGTCAGACCCGATCGCACGCCGCGACTTCGTACTGAGCGTTCTGGAGCTCTCGCAGTGATGGTGACGGCCTGGCACGGACGCCCAGCATCATCACCGTCGTCTCCACCAGGAGCAGCAGAACACGCGGTCGACCTCGAGGCGGTCCTGTCTGAGCTGCTGAGCCGGGTAGTGGTGAAACACCGATGCGCGAGCGACCTGCCGCCAGGGTCGGTCCGACTCGACCTCGATCACGGCGACAATGCGAGCCAGCAGCGCGTCTCCCGCTTGCTGGTCACTGCGACGCCTTCGAGCGCGATCAGCCATGCGGAGCCCGCGCCAGCCACCACGACCGGGGATGCGCAGTGGCGAGCCCACCAGCTGCGACTGCTGACGGCCGCCGTCGCTCAGGCAGTGGACCTCATCGTCTACCTCCCTGAAGGCACCAGCGCCTTGCGTTCCCTACTGGAACCGAGCATGAGCAGCGACCGCTACGCGCGACTGCGCCCCTCCCCCCGTCAGCTCGACCTTGCAGCACGCTGCTTGCGCGAAGCCGGCGCTCGCGGCTCCATGCTCGACCACGCACTCCTGCCCCTGGTACTGCCTGGCGCTGAGCGAGGACTGTGGTCCATCGGTCAGCCCGTGGAGCCCGTGGGGGCGTGCTGGCTGGCTGACCCTCGGGTTGGGGTGGACACGTCGGCCTACAGCTTGGCTCTGCACCAGGCACGACAGGCTGGTCACGAGCAGCTGCACGGGCGCACGGGGGCCGTGGTGCTCGTCGACGTCGACGCACACGGTTGGTGGCAGGTGGTCGCCGACCCGCTCGGGTCGGCTGTGGGGCAAGGCGTCGGGGACGGGCGGGGACGGGCCATGGCGGCTGGTGGCCTGCGCTCCGCCGGTCCTGCTGGCCCCTAAGATCGGCGATGGTGATGGTGGGACCGGCGGGGGTGCGAGTCGGTGCTCGATGGCTTACTGGTTGGCCTCGAGGACGGGCGAAGCGCAGCATCCGATGAGGTGCTGTCAGCTGATGCGGGGACGTGGCAGTCGCTGGCCGTTTTGATCCGCGTCCGCACCCCCGTCGGCCCCACCATCATCACTGCCGATCGATCCGACGAGCTTGAACCCAGGAGGACCTGGTGACCCCGCACTCCTCACCCACCCCTGAGGGGCCCGGATCAGCTGATCCCCTCGCACCGGGTACCGCCGGCGTCTCCGCCCCGCGGGCCGCAGGGCGACCGTCGACCTCAGGCGTGGACAGCGCGGCGCAGGTGAGCCCACCCGAGATCACCCCGGAGCAGGTGGCGCTCGAGGTAGAACAGTTGGCGGCGCAGAGCAACCGCGTTTTCGCGGCCGATCTGGCCGATCACCTGTGGTGGATGGCGGGGGCGGTCGATCCAACAGGAAGCGAGCAACACCCCATCTCGCACGAGGACCGAGTCCAGCAGGCCGCCTACCGCACGCCACTGCTGGCGGCGAAGTCGCTGCGCACTGTTCGTCAGACGCGGGCCCAGGGGGCCGCTTTCGCGCCGCGTCTCGGGACCGATTCCGACGTTGAGCACGGCGCCCGCCGCGGCCGGTTCCGTCGACAGCTGGCCCACGAGGAGCAACTGTTGGAGATCATCGTCGCCGGTCTCGCCGCTCAGCAGGGCATCTTGCGAACCCCGCGCAACGCCTGGAAGCGAGCCAAGGGCAGGTTGGCGCAGCTGAACATGGAAACCGACGTCGCGCGGGGCACCATCACCCGACTCGTCGAGGAAGAGCGCTCAGGCGGCCGAGACACGACCATCAACCTCGCAGCCGACTCAGGCAGCGGAACTCATTAGAACTGCCCCGATCAAACCGAAGCGGCAGAACACCTCTCGGTGATCTGCCGCCTCGGTCGGGAAGGTAGTGCGCCTCACATCCTGTAGCCAGGATCAGCCAACGTCGCTGAACTTCTCGCTGTACTCCTGCGCGGACTTCGGGACCCTGCCGGAGTTGATCCGCCAGTTGTCGTCATCCTTGTTGATCTGGAAGTAGCTCTCCGCAAACACCTGACCCGCGCCGGGCCCTGCATGGTCCTGGAAGGTCTGGTGCATCCCGTCGATGAAAGCCGGGGAGTCCCCGTCCTTCGCGCTCTCCGCCCACTCCGCGAACTCGATGGGCACCCCGGCCGCCTTCGCCGCCGCCAGCCAGGTGTCGATGCCCTTCGGGCCCCCGCCGCCGTCGAGCATCTGTGCGCGCTCGTCGAACTCAGCCTGCGTGCTGACCGGCGGATAGGCGTTGTAGTAGCTGGTGCCCATGAAGTCGATGCTGCCCTTGATCGCCTGGAGCAGTTCATGGCTGTCGCCGTCGTAGCCGTTGCTTTCGTGGTTGAAGCGCACGCCCAGCAGGGCGTTAGGGAACTCCTTCTGCTGGATCGAACGGGCCCGCGCGAACGCCTTGGTCCAGGCGTCCTCCTGTCCAGCCTTGACCGCCCAGCTCATCCAGTAGCCATTGGCTTCGTAGCCGAACTCGATGAACGCCTGCCCAGCACGATCACCCCACTTCGACTTCAGGGTGGAGAACGCGTGACGCAGGTACTCGTCGTTGTCCCCGTTCGCAGTCGCCTCCCACGAGGACCCCTCCGGGAACGGCGGCATCGCGATGATGAGCGACTTGTCCCAGGTGTCCGAGCCGAACTCTGCGCCCGGGTTGAGCTGATCGGCGTTGCCGGAGTAGTCAGTCCACGTCGTGGCGACCTCGGCCGGAACGCCGCGCAGCTTCTCCACCGCGGCCCGGTCACCGGGCTCACCGGAGATGCCCGAGAGCCAGTCACCGGAGGCGACGTCTACCTTGGTCTTGCCGCTGCTGGCCGCGGCCGGGGCGTCGGTGGAGGTGTCCGTGGCGTCGTCCCCGCCCTGCTCGTCGTCGCCCTGGTCCTCCTTCACGTCGCTGCCCGTGCCCGAGCCCCGGCCTTCGCCGCAGTCCGATGCCTGCTCGGCGGCCTTCTTGCGGACATCGTCGCTGAACGTCGGCGCGGCTGAGGGGCCGTCCTCCAGCGGGGCGTTCACGGTGCCGTCGTCGGCGAGGGTGGTGGTGAGCTGGCCCTGCGTGACCACGCAGGTGTCGTCACCGGCCTTGTCACCCTCGTCATCGCTCTCGTCGTCACCGGTGCTGTTGCCGGCGCTATCGCCGGTGCCAGTCGTGGCGCTCGACGAACTCGAGGACGAGGTCGACGAGGAGGAACTGGTCGGAGTCGACGACGGGGAGCTGCTCGGCGCGGCCGTTGGGGCTGCCGTGGCCGTGTCGTCGTTGTCCTGGTCCTGGCCGGACCCGGTGTCGCTCGAGTCGTCGTCGGCGCCGGTGATCTTGTCGAGGAGCGAGTGCCAGGTCCGGCTCACCCAGCTCTGGTCGTCGGGGTCGGCCGCGGCGGGGGCCTGCTGCGGCAGGACCCAGACCGTCGCCATCCCCTCGGTCGTGGCCTTCAACGTGACCTTGGTGGAGTCCTGCGCGGTGTCCTGCTTGACGATCCCCCCGAGGGCGGTGGGCTTCGACGACGGCTTGGAGGTGGGCTCCGCCGTCGAGCTGTCCTCGGCGTCGGCGTCCTTCTCGTCGGAGGCGTCCTTGCTGCTGTCCTTGTTGCTGTCCTCAGCGGCGGGGACGACGGTGCCGCCGTCGTCGGTCACGGTCTGGGTGGCAACGGCCTTGGCGTCCACGTTGACCGTGAACTCCTTCGACTGCACCGTCTTGCGTCCGGAGGTCTCACCGGCCGCCTCGTCGGGGACGTAGACGAACGAGAGCTGCACACCGCCGCCGGCGAGGCTGGAGACGGAGTACCGCACCGCTCCATCGGTCCCGGTGATCGTGGGGTGCAGGACGGTGGTCTTGACCTCGCCGGTGGCGGTGGACGCGGCGTGGGCCAGGCCCGGCTGGGACAGCACGAGAAGGCCGGTCATGGCGGCAGCTGCCGCCAGGCTTGTGGGGCGGCATCTAGCGGAACGCGTCGTGCGGGGCGGTGTGAACACCAAGAGCTCCTTGAGACGTGAACTGGACGGAAGGTCAGGAAAGACGTGAACACTGAGGGCACCACTCCCCATTACCCTCAGCGGGTAGTGACTCATTACCCGCGCAGGGTAGCGGTCGGGGCTCGTTGTTCCAACAGGCCGCGATGGAGGGCCCCAGGGCAGCCCCTGCACCTCAACGCACCTGCCCCTGCTCCTCATGAGCTCGACGGGCCCGGCGCTTGGCCACCGCACTGACGGCCAGGGCAAGCAGCAGTAGACCCGCAGCGACCCCGACCAGGAGCCGCGTCAGGTCCAGTCCTGCGCCGCCGCTGGCAGGCAAGGTCACGACGAGGTCAGACCCTGCGGGGAGAGTGACGCGGTGCTCGAGCAGCCAGACGCTGACGCGGCTCCAGGCGATGCCGATCCCACCGAAGGCCACGAAGGCTGCGGCGATCAGGAAGAGCTGAGCGCGGTCGTCGTCGCTGGAGGAAGGAGTCGTGTTCTGGGCGGGGCGTTCCATGGTGTCTCCTGAGACTGGCCGGGTGATGGTGGACGCGGCGCGCTCCTGCAGCGCGACCGCTTGGCGGTGGTCGGTGTCGTCACCGCACGACGTGCAGGTGCGTGCGCTCCCCTGCCTCGCCGGGCACAGGACCGGTCACTGCCGGGGCAGTGGGAGGGCGGCGGCTGCCCGCTCGAACGCGTTGGGGCCGGCTCGGGCGAGGCGTGGCCTCTACTCCACGGGGTGCGGCCACCTTGGAAGCGGCGCGTGAGCCGCCGCTGCGGCTCGAGCTCGCACGCGGCGGCTCGGGACGCGACGAGGACGCCTCCGTGTCGAGGTCATCGTCGCGGGGAATCCGGGCGGTGATGAGAGTGCCGGCATCAACCGTCAGAGACGCTGCGTCGTCCTGATCGTCGCGCCACTCCAACCGGCGCAGGTCAGGTTCGTCGAAGTCGTCTTCGGGGTCGCCCTCCAAGACAGCCCAGTGATCAGTTCCGTCATCGACGAGGACGAGGTATCCCGCCGCCAGTTCGTCGACGTCGAGATCGACTGCATCGCCGTAGCCGTCGAAGGGGTCGCCGGCTGACTCGTCGAACTCCTCCAACTCGCTGGGGCCCTCATCGCCGTCCGCATCGACGTTGTCCCGTGCCAGAAGGTCGGCGGCGCCGCCGGCCGAAGATCCGCGCGAGACGCGACCGGTCGGCTCGATCGCTACGAACCCACCGGCTCGCGGGTCGCGCTCGACGAACACGATGTCGTCGACGTCCGCTGGGTCGCGCTCCGCGGCGATGTCTGCCGGGAGCCATTCCGCGGCCAGGGCCGGGGACAGTAGGGACCGTGTCGCCAGGTCTGGACGTAGTTGGAGCGGGATGATGCGCGCGACGTCTCGTAGGTGCTCGCTGGGTCGGGCTCCGACGCCGGCGGTCAGGGACGGCTGGAAGTAGGGACGCGACCACTGCGCGTACCGCACCTCTTCTTCCTCGCTCTTGTCGTTCTTGTCGCCCTTGGGCCGGCGCGGTTCGGGCGGAACGATGACCAGGCGCTCGTGGGAGGCCTCGCTGGGCCTGAGGGCACGGAGGATGTCCAGGTCGTCGTGCTGACCTTCGCGGACCTTGCGGGGATCGGGGGTCCAGAACGTCTGGACCTCGATGACGTTGCCACCGGGTCCCAGCGTGGTGCCGCGGCCGCGGATCCGGGGGACGCTCACACCAGCGGTGTAGCTGTCCCACATCATGTTCGCGCCTTGCGGGGAGAGGCGCCCCAAGGCAACGCGGGCACGGAAGTTGTCTCGAGCCTCACCGCTGAGGAAGTCCGCGTCGGGGCGCTGGGTTCCCAGGACCAGGTGAACGCGGGAGCTGCGGCCCTTACGGGCAATGGACTTCACCGCCTCCAGCACGGGCGGTTTGCTGGGATCCCCCCCACGGCCGGTGACGCGGATGTCGGCGTACCACGGCAGGACGTTGCCGTAGAAGTCGCGGAACTCATCCAGGATGAGCACGACCGGCTCGAAGTCGGTTTCGGTGGCTTCGCCGGCGATGACAGCGGCGTAACGGTCCTCCATGATCTGCCACACGGCGTGGATGAGGGCGACCTGCTCATCGACGTAGGTGGCGACCGTCTGGACGTTGGGCCACTCCCGGAACCCGAGGAACTCGATGCCCTTGCCGTCGACGATGTGGACAGGCCATCCCCACTTCGCGAAGCGGGCGACGATGTTGTGCAGCAGCACCGTCTTCCCTGTACCGGTGGGCCCCACGACCATGAGCATCGGGTCGATGGCTGGACGCCAGGCGATGGTGGCCCCGTCCTCGTCGACGGCGAAGGGAATCTCGACCCGGTCGTAGTTCAGCAGCGGGTCGATGTCGTGCTCGCGCGGAACCGGAGACGGCACTCGCGTGGGGAGGGTGGGACGCAGCTCGAAGCGGACGAAGTCCTGGTGCAACTGAAAGCGCGCTCGCCAGCGGCCCGCCATCATCGCGGACAGGCTGCGCTCGACTCGAGCGCGTTGCGCAGGTGTGGCGACGCGAGTGCCAGCCTGGTGGTGGACGTTGAGAGCGACGATCTGCCGGGTGACCACCCCCTCCCCGGAGGTTGAGGAGGCTCCCGAGGTGATGACCTGATCGAGGTCGTCGGCTTCGAGGGAGGCCTGCAGCTCGTCGAACTCCGGAGTGAGGCGGGCCCCAGGTCCCAGCAGGGAGCGCACGAGACGTTCAGCTCGGAGGACCTCGAGCTCCAGGTAGGGAGCCAGAGAGGCATCGCGGTACTCCCTCCGCAGGTGCACGACCCCCTTGCGGTTGTCGTGGCGCACGATCACGTAGTCGCAGCCCAGCAAGCGCGACACGGTGTCGAGCACGGACGTCTTCCACTTGGGGTGCTCCGCGTTGACCACACCTCGGGCGTAGGCGAGCTTCAGACGCAACGGCGTCCCGACCCACCATCCGTTCCAGCGGGAGGCCGCGACTCCCCCGCCGCTCTCCCCTGCCTGCCCCTTCTCACGGCGTTCCGGCTTCCATCGCTTGACCTCGACGTGACGGCGCGAAGGCTTGCGCAGACCCAGCAGCGGAGTCAGTGCCTCGGTCAGGTCGTCGGCGAGCGCCGCGCGCCGTGCGCTGCGGACACCGCTGACGGCCTCATGCAGGGACGCTGCTCCACCGAGGACGGCCGCGAGGGTCGAGAGCTTGGGGTAGCCGATTTCGGGGGCTGCGGCGTAGCCGGCCACGGCGCCGGCCACGCACGCCAGTGAGCGGGCGGGCCAGGTCGTGGGTCGAGGAGGCAGCGCTGCGGTTCGGGTGAGCATCGTCGTGCCCGGCTCGCTGAGCAGTCCCTGGCCTCCGGGGTCGGTGGCTCCTAGGGAGGGTGAGCGTTCCTGTGTCGCGGCGGCGGCTTGCGCGAGGGAGGGCATGCCGTTCTCCTGTCGGGGTGAGTTGCCCCTTGGGGGGCCGGTTCACTCCGGTAGGTGCCTCAGTCGCGCAAGGTGTGACAGGTGGGGAAGAACTTTCTCCACGCGCGTCGCGATACAGCGTCGGCTGTGGAGGTGGGCTTGCGGCGCTCGCCGGTCCTGGAGGGTGGTGTCGCTCTGCGGGGGTGTCTCAGTCGTCGGCTTGGACATGGCCGGTGGACTGGGTGGGCTCCTTCAGTGGATCGGGCGGTCGTAGGCGACTGACCGACGCCGTCGCGGTCGTGTCGACGAGCGAGCGCCCTTGCGCGTCGGGTTGATGGTGCTGAGATCCGCAAGCGACGGCCTGCGGTCCTCAGCGCTGTCGGTGGCTGTTTGAGGTGCCCGACCTACTCGGTGGCATCTTCCGAAGCGGCGACTGCGGGCGCCTGTGGTCGCTCGCTCTCGGGAGAGACCACCTCAGCCTGGAGATCGGACACGACTACCCAAGGCGGCTGAGTTCGACCGCCGATCGAGCCACCCGGAGCGACCTGAATGGCTTCGTCCGCTCCGGCAGCACTTCGCCCACCGATGTGGGCGTCCGGCCTCAGCCAGAGGTAGCCGTCGATGCGAGCGTCCTGCCCCAGTGCGAGCGTGCCGCCGATGTGAGCGCCCTGATCCAGCAGGAGGCCGCCGCCGATGTGAGCGCCCTGATCCAGCAGGAGGCCGCCGCCGATGTGAGCGCCCTCATCCAGGATGAGGTAGCCGCCGATGTGAACGGCCTGATCCAGGATGAGGTAGCCGCCGATGTGAACGGCCTGCCTCAGCAGGAGGCCGCCGCCGATGTGAACGGCCTGCCCCAGCAGGAGGCCGCCGCCGACGTGAACGGCCTGCCCCAGCAGGAGGTTGCCGCCGACGTGAACGGCCTGCCCCAGCAGGAGGTTGCCGCCGACGTGAACGGCCTGCCCCAGCAGGAGGTCGCCGCCGACGTGAACGGCCTGCCCCAGCAGGAGGTCGCCGCCGACGTGAACGGCCTGCCCCAGCGCGAGGTCGCCGCCGACGTGAACGCCCTCCGCCAGCACGAGGTCGCCGCCGACGTGAACGCCCTTCCCCAGCGCAAGGTCGCCGACGACGTGAACGCCCTTCCCCAGCGCAAGGTCGCCGACGACGTAAACGTCCTGATCCAGCGCGAGGTCGCCGCCGACGTAAACGTCCTGATCCAGCGCGAGGTCGCCGCCGACGTGAACATCCTGATCCAGCGCGAGGTCGCCGCCGACGTGAGCGCCCTGGAGGAGTGTGAGGTTGCCCGCGAGGTAGGAGTTGGTGAGGTCGATCTTTCCGACGTGCTGTCCGGTGAGGGTGAAGTCGTCCAGCAGTTGGGCGCCCCGCAGGTTGACCCCGATCGATGGGGTGTTCTCGTCGAGGAGGGGGAGCACTGCGGTGATCAGACGTTGGGCGGTGCGGCGGACTTCGGCTTCGGCGTCTCGAAGATCACGGGCTGCCTCGTCAGCAGGCTTCCAGGCGCGAGGACGCGCCTGGTGAATACCGGCCTGGGCCGCGCTCGCGGTTGCTTCGCCATCGTCCGTCGCCTCGCTGGAGTCGGCGGGTGGGGGGGCGTCGTGGTCGGGATGGTGAAACGGCTGCCGCAGGTAGGCGCAGAGGATGTCGACCACCGTCGGCACGCGGTCACGGTCCTCGGCGGCGAGGCGGAACAAGCTGTGCATGCCGCCGAGCCGTACGGCCGCGGCGGCATGGCCGAGCTGCTCGACCGCCTTGGTGAACCGGTCGTCGCGGGCGCTGGTGACGTCGCGTTGGTCAGTCAGGTCGTTGGACCGGCGGGTCTCTTCGAGGCTGGCTCGGGTCAGGCTGGCGGTGTGGTGGCTGACGACGACGCCGATGCCGGCGGCTGCGGCAGCCATCACTGCTCCCGACAGCACGCCGAGCGGTGACCGGGCGGAGATCTCCGCGGTGACGCGAGCGTTGGGGTCGGCTGGCGTCGGCTGCACGTTGTCGGGGACGAACAGGTCGGGCAGGAACACCCAGATGCCGACGATGACCGCGACGGCGATCACGATGATGCCGACGATGAGCCAGATCAGCCGGGGCGGCAGTCCGCCTGTGGTGTTCGTCGAGGAGCCGTTGCTGGCCTGACCAGTTCGGTCCGGGCCGCGGTCTGCGATCGGTAGAGACTTCTTGGCCGGCTTACCGACACTGCCCTTCGGATCGGCCATGCCCAGGGATCCTGCCGCCTGTTCGTTGATCCGTCTCGCGAACGCCGGCACTGAGTGCACTGCCGCGACGAGGTGGACATCGCTGCGGCCGCGAAGTGCGTGGCTTCAGGGATGAGAACAGGCGGGCGCTGAGCAGACCCCCGAGCCTGCCTGCTCGCGATGAGACGTCAACGGCCGCCCGGAGTGCGGACCCGGCGAGCTCAACACGCCGAGTCCTCCTCACCCCTTTCCGCTCGCTTGACAGTAGGGGTACGCTCAAGCAGAGGTTCCCGGCGCAGCCCTCGGACTTGAGCGATCCCCAACAGTCGCTCACACATGTCACACACCTCCTCGGGTGTCACAACGACGGCGAGGGATCGGTACGGGGTTCTTCCCCTTGAGGTTCAGGCCCCCAGAGCGGCGATGTGGGTTCTCCCTTCCCGGCGCTTGCGGTAGTCACTGAATCGCCACCAGGCGCGGACCCTTCATCAGGAGTTCGGCGGCGACTCCAGTACGCGCGCATCGCCTGGCTCTGTCGGGCGGTACCGGCCGGGCTGGGTCCCCGCCGGGTCTGTTCGGGCGCAGGAGGAAAGACCTGGCCGTCGTTGTACTGCTCCTCCAGCAGCTCGCACATCAACGTCATGCCGGCGATGACCAGCTCAGACTTGGTGTTGAAGCCGTCCACCTCCAGCTGGGTCCAGTACCAGGCGTTCTTGGCCCGCTCTTCGAGCTCGTTCGGGGTGTAGTGGCTGTGGGCGCAGCCCAGTCGAACGGTTGGCGCTGTAGCGCCCACCGCGGCGTGCCTCCGCAAGGGGTTGTTCGGCAAGGGGTTCGGCTGAGGCGTCGAGCAGCTCGTTGGCGACTTCTGCCCCCTTGCCGTTCGGCGGCGGAGCCCCAGGCGAATCGGCAAGGTAGCCAGCGCGGCCGCCGTGGTCATCGCGGTGGTCATCGCGGTGGGGCTGCGAGGTCTTCGGGTTCAAGGTCAACGACCCGCTCCTCGGCGTCGGGGCGAGTAGTGACATGCCACAGCGGAGCCATGTGGCTGTGACATGTCACTACTGGTGTCGGGGCGGGGTCCACGGGTCACGTCAGTTCCCGTCGGAGGCAGTCGTGATCTTCCCGGCGACCCAGGAGCCGTCGCCCTTGGTGACGCGCACCGTCGATAGCTCGCGTTCGGTGGGCTCCCCCTGACCGTCGAGGGCCGCCCACATGAAGACGACGTCGACGACGATCGGCAAGGCCTGGGTGTCGTCGCGGCCGGTGCGCAGAACTGCGTGAGCCTGCTGGCGTGGCTGCGTCCACCCGCCGGCTTCGACGTCAGCGGCAAGGGCCTGCCAACCAGCCTCGAGCAGCGCCCCTCCATCGGCCGAGCCGACGAGAGCGGGGTCGGTGATGGTGCGCTCTGGCGGTAGCGAGCTGATGAGGAGGTCCTGCAGCACCTGATCGCTGACCGGCCCAGCCAAGGTGTCTTCAGGCGTCGGGATCGCGGATGTATCCGCTCCCGCCGCGGCTTCCGTCCCGACCATGGACGTCGAAGGGGCAACGCTCACGGCGGTGGGTGCGGTGGATGCAGACGCGGGAGGCGAAGCCGCCCCCGCGAGCGCCGGCGACGTCGCGGATGACGCGCTGCCACTTCCACCGGTACCTGATGGGGTCATGAGGGCCTGAGGTGGTGCGGCGGTCGTGGAGACGGGAGGAGGCGTCGACGCCTCCCACGGCAAGCGAACAGGCAGCAAGCAGGCTGCCCCGACTGCTGCCAGCACCACCGCGACAGCCAGCGGCAGCAGCACGCTCCGAGCACTGGCGGGGTGTCCTGCACCTTCGACGGCATCCTCTTCGCCGCCGTCGTCTTCGTTGTCTTCGTCGTCCTCGTCGTCTTCATCGCTGAGGTCGTCCTCGAGCAGCCTTGCCAGTGGGTCGTGCGTCTCCAGGCGGCGTGCGTTGGAGTCGGACAGGACCGGCGGGGACACGTCAGAGGAGAACGCGTCGGGGAGGGCATCGGTTGTGGGATCGCTCGAGGCCAGCGGGCTGGTGCGGCGGCGCGCTGCGCGGCCGGTGATCGGCTGCATCATCGGGGCTCCTGTTCCGTCGGGTCTTGGGCACGGCGCTCGCGGTCAGCTCGGCCTGCTCCTTCAGAGAGGTAGGTGCTGGTGGGGGTGCGGTTGGGACAGCGAGCAAGGGTCGGATCTGAGTCCTTGCCGGCGTGGACGTACTTCATCGACGTCGAGGCTTGCCGAGTGTCGGTGGCTGCTGACTTCCCGTGCGGGAGGCGCTGCGCGCCGTTCAGGTGTTGACCTGGACGTGGATCTGGACGTCGGCCCAGACGTCGGCCCGGACGTCGTTGTCGGCCGGCGTTCAGGGGAAGTGGACGGCACCGGCGTAGGAGCTCATCCACACGGCTTCCTCACGCACGAAGGTGCCGGTGCGGGGGGCATCGATCATCTGTCCTCCGCCGAGGTAGATGGCCACGTGATAGATGCCGGTGCCGGCAGCGGGGTTGGAGCCGAAGAAGATCAGGTCTCCGGGGGCGACGGCTTCCAGGCCGGCTGAGCGCGGGATCCGTGTGCCCTGCAGGGCCTGCTGAGAGGAGACTCGTGACAGCTGGATCCCGGCGGCGGCGTAGGCGTACTGGGTCAGGCCGGAGCAGTCGAAGCCGATCGTTCCCTTGCCTTGAGCGAACCCTTCGGAGGGTCCGCCGATGACGGTGCCGCCTGGGCCGGGTCGTCCCCTTCCTCCACCCCAGGCGTAGGGGGTACCGGTCCACTGGCGGGCTGCGGCGATGATGACGGCGGCTCGGCCGCTGGCTTCGGGAACGGCAGCGCCGCCGGCGGCCACGCCGATCTGATCGAAGGTGTCGATGTTGGCCAGGACCTTGTCGACGTAGGTCTGCGAGTGGTTGTAGCCGTAGAGGGCTGCCCGCAGCTGCTCGCGGTTGGAGAGGTCCTTGGCGCTGGTTCCGCAGAGGTGGACCACCGCGCCGAGGGTGACGTCGTAGGCGTTGTGCGGGTCCGCGACGCCGTCGCCGTTGCCGTCTCGGCCGTAGGCGACCCAGCTGGTGGGGATGAACTGCACCGCGCCCACGGCGCGGTCGTAGACGGTGTCGCCGTCCCAGCGACCGCCGTCGGTGTCGCGGATGGCGGTGCGGTTGCCGCCGACGCCGGAGCCGTTCAGCGCTGGGCCGATGATGTGCGGGGTGATGTCGCCGGTGGGGCTGATCTGATGCCCGGCGGCGAGGTTGGACTCCACCTGGGCGATGCCGGCGAGGATCGACCAGCGCATGCCGGTGCACTGCGGGGCCACGGTCGGGGTGGCTGCGGCAGCCTTGCCGAAGGCGTCCAGCAGCACGGCGTTGATTCCCGGCACCGAGGACGGGGCCACCCCTGAGACACCGCCGCCTCCGCCGCTGAGCGCGGAGACCACCAGCAGGACCAGGACCGCGACTCCGGCGATCACCGCCAGAACCAGTCCGGCCGCGGCTCCGAGGATCCACTTCAGGGGGCCGCCGCCCTGACCGCTGCCAGCGCCACCCCCCTTGCCATTACCCGTACCCGCACCCTTGCCGTTGCCCTTGCCGTTGACGCCTGCACCCGATCCAGGCCGCAGGGTCGTGATGATCGCCACGACTCAGACCGACTTCTTGCCGAAGCGGAAGCGGGGCATGCGAGAACCGGCCGCCGGCTTCGGCACGGCTGTCGCCCGAGCCGCTTCACTCCGCCCGGCTTGCCGGGCGCGCGCCGCCGCGGCGGTGCGACGAGGTGATGCACCGGGGCGGGTGCCGGTACGGGTGGAGCTCATGCCCGCGGTCGGGCCCGCGCTGGACCCGCGACCCTTGGGGGTGGACAGCCCGATGGCGGCAGCGGTCACGGCCGGCGCAGCCCTACGACCAGCGGCCTTGCCGACTGCCACCGCAGGACGTGCCGCCGCGGCCAGGCCGTCGCGGTACTCCCCTGCGAACGCCTTGCCCTGCCCCACCTTGCGCTGCACGACTCCGCGAGCAGCGGCCGCGCGGGAGCGGGCAGCAGCCTTGACGATGCGGGTGGCCCGCGGGACGTACACGGGAGCACCGATGGTGGCCTTGGCAGCCACACCGGCCACACCTCCGGCCAGGCTCGCTGCGGTGACTCCGGCCTTGACGAAGCGGTTGCTGGCGACGCGCTGCAGGACGCGCTGGGCGGCGTTTCCACCCCCCGCCGCTGCCGTGGCGCCACCGATCGCGGCGCCGGAACCCCCGAGCGCGCGGCCGCCGGCGGCGCGCATGGCTGCGGCTTGGCCGACGGCCTGACGCGCCTGCGACAGCTTCGGCATCTGAGCCGGTTGCGCCTTACCGCCGCCGGTGAAGGCAGCCGCCTTCTCAGCCATCCGCCGGGCCCGCTCGCTGATGCGCTTGCGCGCGACGACGGTCACGACGATGAAGGAGATGACCATCGCGTCGACGATGAAGAAGCGCACCAGCATGTCGGTGTTGGTCTTGGTGGTCAGGACTCCGCGCAGGAAGACGCAGTAGAGCGCGAGCAGGATGATCAGCCCGGCGACGGTGAGCAGGGACCCGAGCAGGCCGGCCACCGAGCTCCACATGCCGCTGCGTTCACCGGGCAGGATCGCCAGGATCACGTCGATGATCAGCTTCACCGCGAAGAAGATGACCATGAGGGTCGCCAGGAAGATCAGGACGACCAGCACGACCCCCAAGACCGCGAGGGCGCCGCCGGCGGGGGTGAGGATCGCGATGGCTCCCACCCCGGTCCAACCGGGGTCGTCGGCCCAGTCCTTCAGCTTCTCGTCACAGTCGCCGACCGCCGAGCGCGCGGAGTCGTCATCGGAGTCGTAGGGCCCGCCGGTCAGGGCCTTGTCGTAGGCGCTCTGGCAGGAGGTGCCGTCGATGACGCGGCCGTAGTTGATCATCTGGTGCGGCAGGCGGACGAAGGTGTCGACCATGGCCCCGCCGGTCTTCTGCTGGACCAGGCCCGGGTCGGGAGTAGCGCTCTTACCGTCGCTGGTGATGACGGTGGCCACGCCCTGACCCGCGTCGCGAGCGGCGTAGAGCAACCCGTCGTGCCCGGTGATGAGCGCGACAGGGTTGGCCAGAGCCCCGGCCGCCAGAACCGCGATGGTCGTCGAGACCAGCAACTGCACCAAGCCCTTGGCGAAACGGCCGCTGGCAATGATGCACGCGACCCAGAGGCCCATGACGCTCAGCGCCAGTCCCCGCAGGCCCAGCTTGGCGATGACGTCGTTCTGCAGGGTGAGGGCCACCGGGTTGATCGCATCGACCAGCCACTGCACCCACTCCATCTGCAGGGCGAGGTTGATCATGGCGACAGCCGCGCCCACCGTCCAGCGGTAGGCCTCCCACATCCCCGACAGCAGGACCCCGTTGGTGATGAGCTTCATCGCGTTGGTGACCCCGCCGGTGTCCACGCTGAGCTGGTACTTCCCGATCGAGAGACCGTGGGTGTCAGCCGCGTCCAACGGTGCCAGCGGGCCACTGGATGAGGTCGAGCCACCGCCCGCCGCGGTACCGACGCTGCCGGCGCTCGCGGACGGAGTCGGCGCAACGGGCGTCGCTGGGGTCGATGCCGTGGCAGCGCCGCCAGCGGCAGTCCCGAGATTCACCGTGTCGGTGGAGGGGTTGGCGGCGGCTGCCTGCTCCGGGGCGGGGCGTGTGGGGCGTTCCCGCTCGGTTTGCGCGAACGGATCGTCCTTCTGCTCCGTGGCGCCGGTAGTGATGCCGTAGCCGGGCGCGTTTGGTGAGACCTGACCGGCGAGGGCCGCAGCGGAGGTCCTGGCGGGTACGCCGGCCCAGGCCGAACCAGAGTTGAGCAGCTGCACTCCTGCCAGCACGCACACCAGCAGGCACACCAGCACACCACCGAGCGCCCACCGCGCACGGCGGGCGGTGCCGCGAGGGCGCGCGGGCTGAAGAGCACTCATCCCTGGTCCTGGTTCTGGGGCTGCTGGGTGGTTGCAGCGGGGTCGGGTCGAGGGCTGGGCTTCCTGCGCCGGCTGGGTGGTAGGGCCGCACCGGCTGCGTTGATGGGTGTGGGTGTGGGTACAGCTGCATCAGCGACGTCGGAGGCTGCGGCCGTGATGACGTTCGCGGTCTGCTTGGCGCTGCGTACGCGTGAGGGCTTCTCCAGGACGGCAGCCGAGCTGGGGCCAGCGGTGGTCGTGGCCGGTGCCGGAGTTGTGAGGTGGTCCACGTTCTTGGTGCGCCGAGGGTTTCGGGCAGGTTCGGCGGGGCCCGTCGCCGGGGCCGTGGCGCGCGTCTTGGTGCGTACGGGGCGCGTTCCTGGTTCAGGAGAAGTCGCAGGTCGTGTCGCGTCGCTGCGGGTCGCGGGGCGGCTGGAGGTAGCGGTCGAGGGGCTGGTGCTGGGCTGCTTGACCAGCCTCGGGCTGCCAGTGCGGGGAGTCGTCGAGTAGGCGATGCGGCGCGCTTCCAGAGCGGGGCCGAGGATGCGGACCCGACCGATGCGGCGGTAGGAGTCGCGGAAGATCCCCTCCCCGCGTCGTTCGGGGGCGACCTTGCCGTCGGGGTCGGCGGGGTCCCGCGGGGACAGATCACCGGTGATCTCGTCCAGGTGCTCCGGCGTGGGCTCCAGGCCGATCCACTCCAGGGCCTTGCGGGCGAGGTTCTCATCGGTCAGGCGCATGACGAGGCGGTAAGGGATCAAGCCGCGCAGGGTCGGGGAGCCGAAGTCGTTCTCGCAGTCCTGTGAGCCCAGGGCGGCCGCGGCGCCGACCTTGCGGCCCTCCCGAACGAAGATCTCCAGCTCTTGCTCGCCTTCGATGGAGGCGGTGATGTGGTGGCACTCGTCGCAGACAAAGACGACGAGCTCGTCGGGGTCGGCGAAAGCCACCGCGCGGGCCAGGGACATCAGCAGCGCGTACATGGCTCGCCCGAAGTGCTTCTCGGGGTCCATCTTGCGGAACAGGTGCTCGTTGAGGAGCTCGGCGCGAGTGGGCAGCTGCAGTCCGTGGGTGGGGAAGATCAGGGCCCGGGAGGACCACAGATCCAGGGCAGGCAGCGTCTGGTCGAACAGGACCCGGGCGTAGCTCTTGGTGCGCAGGCCACGCAGCTTGCGACCCAGCTCATTCGCGCCGGGCAGGTCATGACGGGCATCGTCGAGCAGGTGCTCGGTCAGGGTCAGCAGGCTGTCGATGCCGTGCTTGGCCCGGTAGGAGGCATCGGTGGTGTAGGTCAGGGCCAGCTCGACGTCGCTGTCGGGAACGATCGAGAGCAGCGGAGTCAGGAGGCGCTGGGCCAGCCGGGAGCCCTCGTCTCCGGGGAACATGCGCAGCGGGTCCAGGCTCCACTCCAGCTCCACGCCGGCGTCCGGGTTGGCCAGGACGGCGGCGACGGTGCACGAGCCCAGCGAGCGGCCGAATGGGACGTACTCGGCGGTGGAGGAGCGGTCGATGGCGGCCAGGCGGGCGCCGCGGTCGGCCAGGGCCCCGGCCAGCGATTTCAAGGCGTAGGACTTTCCGCTGCCGAGCTCACCGGCGACGGCGATTGCTGCGGAGAAGTTGGCCAAGATGGTGGCGAAGAGGTCGATCATGACCACTGAGGTCGCCAGGGTGGTCTCGTTGACCGCCCACAGGGCTCCGCGTCCATCGCCCAGGGCGCTGGAGACGTTGGGGACGGCGGCCGAGAACCCTTCTGAGAGGGAGATCTGGGTCAGGTCGTTGAACTTCTTGGGCCAGGCGGTGCCGGGCAACATCGCCCACCAGGCGTCCTGCTGCTCCCCCAGCGGCCGCTCGAGTGGGTGGTCGAAGGAGCTGTAGAAGCGGGCCAGGGTCGCGCCGTTGGCCAGGGCCTGCTCCCGGGTGGGGGCGCTGGTGGCGAAGAAGGTGATGGTCTGCAGCTCGACCTCGAGCTTGTCCTTGGCCAGCAGTGCCTGGTACTCGGTCAGGGCGGCCGCGACGGCGTCCAGCTCGTGACTACCGGTGGAAATCTCCCCTTCGCGCTGCATGTACTGGTCGTTGAGGTTCTTCACGGCGCGTTGGTTGCGGGAGAGGACTTCTTCTCGTGCGGTGTTGCGCATCCGCACCGCCCAGTCGACTGGGACGCCGCTGTCTTCGGCCTTGCCCAGCCACTCCGTACCAGGGAAGACCGCACCGGCGGACGGTGTCCCGGCGAGCACGGCCAGGGACTGGTAGGACACCAGCGTGTCGTCGTCGGTGTCGACGATCTTGAGGACCTTGCGCTGGGAGGGCAGCAGACGCCGCAGCCGTGCGCGGAACCCCTTCCTCCAGCCGTCAGCGGGGACGTCACTAACGGCGGCCTCGTCGAGGATGAGACGTCCGATGCGTCCTGGAGATTGCATGTGCTGCACCGCCCCGAGCTCGTGCTCGGTCATGTCAGCTGCGGCCTTGAGCTCTTCGAGGCTGGGCGCAGAGGGCAGCCAGGCGTCGTGCTGGGCCAGCCCGCGCGTCTGGGCGTGGCGGTAGAGCCACACGGTCTCCGCTGCACTGGCTGGTCGAGCGTTGAAGGGGCCGGGGATCAGCGCCTGGATCTCCGCGGCATGTTGCATGCGGTCAGCGAGGACCGCGGTGGCCGGGATTCCACGGGGGGCTCCGAGCTTGTTCAGCAGGGAGGTGGTGCCGGCGCGCAGAGGTTCACCCAGGCGGCTGGCGCCGGTGTTACGCAACGGAACGCTGAGCCAGTAGGTGCGTTCAGACAGCGGCAGGTCGCTCTCGAGCCGTTCAGTGGTGGCCTCGACCTCGGCGGCCCACTCCGGCAGTTCCTCCAGGGGGTGACTCAGCCCCCGCAGCATGTCGCGGACGACCTGAACGGGGTCAGAGTCGACCTCGAAGCCCATGTGCAACGACTCCCCGCCCAGCGAGCGGTAGAGCATCTGGTGCAGGACACGGATCTGTTCCTTCTCCGCAACCGCACGACGCCCGTAGGCCTGTCCCTGCAGCCGCCACGTCGCCCAGACGGTGCCGTCGCGGGAGAAGAGCAGGTGTCCGCAGAGGTTCTGGATGGGGTGTTCCATGGTGGTGCTCAGTGCCTTCCCGTAGAGCCAGCGGTCGTCAGCGGCTGGGCTGGAGAACCAGGGGTGGATGCGGCAGTTGCGGCCTGCGCTTGCCGGCGCAGCCGCTGCACTCCACTGAGAGGGCTGTTGCTCTCGAGGGCGGCGGCCGCCACGCCCGTACGGGGAGCCGGACTCGGCCTGCTCTTCGCCCGGGACTCGAGCACGTCGCGGCCAGGCACGGGGACCCTCCCGCTCCTCGCGAGCGCCGCAGCGGCTGTCGGTGTCCGGGCCTGGGCCTGGGCTGACGCAGACGCTGGACCTGAGGCGATGGCCTGTGTGTCGCTCCCGCGACCCTCGCCTGCCCGAGTCGTTCCAGCGGAGACGGGGATGGGTGCCGCCTCAACTGCGGGGAGAGCAGTCATGGTCTGGCGCTTCTGCAGCAGCGCTTCGGCGGCGATCATCGCGGCCGCATCCGCGATGACGATCGCACTCACCACCGGGGTCGCCTGCCGGGCGGGTAGCGGCTTGCCCTTGTAGGTGCCTTCCGTGGCGCTGTAGCTGCCGAGCATCCCCCGCAGGACCGGGACGGGTCCGCGACCGCGCCACGGGACTTTGCGCATGAAGATGACCACCAGCGCGGTCAGGCCCAGGAGCAGAGGGCCGTTGAGAAGGAGGCCGCGGCTTCCTCCCCAGAACGGCATGGTGCGGTAGCCGATGACGAGTAGGCAGACAGCGGTGACGAACTGGCCGACCGTGTACGGCCCGAAGGGGATGTCGCTGCCGCTGGGCAGGCGCCCGATCAGGGTCGGGAAGCGGCGGGCGAGGGTGTAGAAGCGGGTGACACGGTGCCCGGGCGGGAGGGTGATCTCGAGCCCACCCGTGGTCGCGCTGTTCACAGCTGCGCGCCTGGAGCGGCGGCGACGCGTCCGGTGTCCAGGTCGATCGCGGCGATGTGCAGGCCCGAGGTCTGCTGGACGGTCGGCAGGGCCACTGTCTTCTCGACGTCGTCGGCGAGAAGGTCCGGCTTGCGGACGACCGCGATGACGATGCCGGCGATCACGAGGGCGAGGACTACCCGGCCGAGGGTGATCGTCTTGAACCAGTTGAGGGTGTAGCCGACGCAGACGAACCCGATGATGATCGCAAGGCCCTTGATGCTGGTCTCGGCGTTGGCGGTGAGCTGGTTGAAGCGAGTGAAGATGTCCACGATGTCTCCTTGGTGAGATGAAGCGGGGCGGGTCAGGGCCGCTGGGGGGTAGAGCTGGCGGTGGGTGAGGCAGTGACCGCGGACGCGTCCGCCGACGAGGTAGGCGATGCCTGATCTGCTGCAGGAGCGCTGGACGGCTGCGCCCCACTGCCGCTGGAAGCAGTCGGCAGGGTCAGCTGCGGTCCGGGGGCGATGGCTGAGATCTCCCAGCGCCCACCGCGGGCGCTGAGGTCCAGGGCGTACTGGGTACTGCTCCGCTGCTGGTCGCGGTTGGTAAAGACGGCGTTGACCACGACCTGGGCCTGCTGACCGTCGGTGGGCGCATCCGAGTTGGGGTCGTCTTCGCGTGCGAGGGCGGACTGGACCTGCACGCTGACGTAGGGCGCCGGGGTGATGGCCTCGATGGAGTGACCTGGTGTCACGTAACGGGTGACGTCGCCGCTACCTGCGGCGTAGGCGGCCAGGAACTGGCTGATGCTGGTGCCCAGGCCACCGGTGACGTCGACCTGCTGGTTGTAGGCCAGTTCGGCCCCCTCCCCCGAGATCGGACCGGCGACCGGCGTGGGCAGCAGCAACGCGCGCATCTGGCGAACCAACGTGCTCGAGGCCGACGCGGTGATCGGGGCGGTCACGGCGGTGGGAGCAGCGGCGGATGAAGGGCGTGAGGCGCCCGCAGCGGCCGCGCTCATCCCGATCGCGGCGCTCGCGTGCACCAGCACGGGCACCGCGAAGTAGCGCCTGGCCATCACACGAGCCCCTGTGCTGTCGGGCTCTTCTACGTCAGCGGCGATAGTGACCTGCCACGCCGTCGAAGGGCCCGCGAGGTTCTCCTGCCGTTCACCGCCGGCGGCTGCCTCCCCCACGGCGTTCTGGTCCGTGCTCGCCGCTGGTGCGCTGGGGGCGGGGGCGTAGTCCTGCACGTGTGTGACGTCGGCGACCGCCACGTTCTGGATCCGCGAGACGGTCGAGGGCAGCTGGAGCCCGCTGCTGTTCTGCAGGTAGAAGCTCAGCGCCTGCTCGTTGCCGGCGGGGGTGGTTAGCCAGGCCGTGACGAACTCCGCCGCGAAGTTGCCCACCGCCGCAACCTCACCCGGGTCCTGCTGGGCGATGGTGGACGCCGGGGCCTGCGTAGGCGTTCGGGTACCGCCCTGCCACCACAGCAGCAGGGCCGCTGGTCCAGCCAGCAACGCCAGCAGCACCAGTAGCCGCACCAGGCCAGCGCCGTGGGCCGCCCCTGAGGTCCAACCCATCGTCCGCGCCGCCTGCGGTGCATCCCCCTTGCTGCCCTCTGAGACACCGCGGTTGGCGCTGATGCGGGAGGCGCGGCGGTTCAACCGTGCCCGTAGACCGGTGACCTCGCTGTCGATGGAGGCTGGAGCGCTCGCTGGTCGCGGCGCGTTGCGACGCGAGGCAGTCAGCACGGCTGGTCGCCGATGCCGGTGATACGACCTCGGCCGGTAGCCAGGCGACGGATCCCGCTCCAGCCGTAGACGGCGCCCAGCTCGAGCAGCAGGTCGCTGACACGCTGGGTGCCACGGGGGGCCGCTCCAAAGTCGTCGCGGGTCTGCCACGCCAGCCTCAGGGCGGAGTCAGGCGCGAGGCTGTCGGGGATCCTCGTGCAGTCCGAGACGGCGGCTGAGACGTGAGCGGCGATCTCCTCGTCGTCGGCGCCGCTCGCCTCCATGTCGACCTGGACCTGCGTGCCTTGGACGACATGCCAGCTGGAGCGTGCTCGCTGCCAGCGAGCGCTGCTCAGCAGCTCGACCACGGCAGTGGCCGCCATCAGGTCGAAGGGCTGGGACTGCAGCGTGCTCAGGCGGGCGCGCAGGGTCCGTACGCCGTCATAGGCCTCAGCAGTGGCGAAGAGCAGCTCTCCTACATCTTCCGGTGCATCCCCGTCCTGCCCTCCGGCGCTCGCCGGCGGGGTGCAGCTTCGTGCCGTGAGCACCGGCGGAGTCAGCTCACGGGATGTGTTGGTGGGGCAGACGTCGGGTGCGGGTTCGTTCTCGGTCATCGCTTCCTCCGGCCGTGGGTGCAGGACGGGTCTCCCCCAGGTCCCTCTTGCAGAGGTAGGTGCCTGCCTGCTGAGGGGTGTGACCGAAAGCGGTCGACAACTTTCTGTCACGGGGAGTGATACAGGTCACATCAGGGCTCGTGGAGCTCTGACCTGCATGAATGCCCTTGCCGTTCGCTGTGTAGGCGGACCGGTAAGGGGTGGAAGCCACGTTGAGTCACCAGCGGTAAGCCGAGCGGCAAGGGGGGATCCGCAGCGTCAGCAGCTCCAACGCGCATGAACGGAGCTGCCTCGATGTCTTCCACTCCCCTGCTGTCCCGCTCCAGCACCTCCGGCGGCCTGCAGCCGCGCTCTCAGCAGGAACGCAGCCAAGCCGCCTACACCCGCTCGCACTCTGCGCGCCTACAGATGTGCGCCGCACTGAACCGGGAGTGGGACGCGATCTTGGAGGCTGGGCAGCACGATGAGCAGGTGACCGACTGGGGTCGCGGGCCCCTGCGCCACACCAACGCCGCCACGGTCACGTCGGTGCGGGGCTTGGAGCAGGCGTGCAGCGATTCCTCAGGCAGCGCCAGCGACGCTCTGCTTCTCGGTCTGCTCAGCGCCTACCAGGAGGGGGAAGCCTTCGCCGGCCGCGTCCTTCTGCAGCTGTTCCTGGGGAAGATCGTCCGCATGGGCCTGCCGGGCCGGACCGTCGGTACCGCCGAGGAGTACGAGTCCGACGCACTGGAGGCCTTCTGGAGGGTGATGAGCAGCTACCCCTGCGACCGGCGGCCACGCAGCGTCGCCGCCAACCTCGCCTTGGACACCCTGCACCAGGTGCGGATGCGTCCTCGGAGCATCGAGCGCTTGGACTGGAACCTGTGGAGCTGGGAGCTGCAGAACCACCAGGAGCAGGCCACGGGGCTCGATCCCACCGGCAACGTCCTCATCCTCATCCGCGACGGGCTGCAGGGCGGGGCCATCAGCGATGCGGAAGCTCAGCTGTTGGCGATGACGTACGCACCGTCCTCGACGCCGGTCACCAGCGTCGAGATGAGCGCACAGCTGGGGATCTCCGCGGCGACCTTGCGTCGGCGCACCTCGCGAGCGGTGGCTCGCCTGAGCGCCTTCGTGCATGAAGACACCACCGTGCCCCCGCGGCACCTCTCCCCTACCCACTCGGCCCGGATGCCCGTCAGTGACCTGTCGTCGTGGGCCGAGGAATGCGAGCTCATGAAGCTCATGAGCGCCGCCGGGGCGGCGGGGTTCTAGCTGAACCCGACGCGAAATGGCAGCAGTGCTGTCGAGGTTCGGGCCAGCCCATCCCCCTTCGGTCGGCTCAGCTCGCATGCGAGCCGACAGCGCGGCACGCACCTCAGCTTGCACATTGGCTCGCACACTAGCTCGCATACTGGCTGACATCTCAGCCCATACAGAGGCCGATACACAGGCCCGCATGGCGGCTGTTCTGTCAGCGCCCGCGCTAGGTGGCGTATCGGCTCTTTCGTTACCCGCTATGCGGGCTGACCTACGAGCTGACACCGCGGCTCGTCTCTCACCTGTCGCGCCTACCGCCCTGTCGGCTTGTCCACAGGCGCGTGTCCTTGCCGTCATGACGGCTCTCGTCCTCGCTACGGTTCAGGCGATCAGCAGCCCGCACCCCCAGTGAGCGCGCTCCGGCGGACTCCGCCAGGCGCAGATGAGGACGATGAGCATGGCCACCCCCACCATCGACCGCGATGGGCTCGGTCGAGCCCTCGCCTTCAGCAACATCAAGGGCGGCGTGGGCAAGACGTTCGCCACCGCACAGTGCGCCGGCCTCCTGGCTTCGGTGCCGGACTACCGCGTCTTGGCCGTCGACCTGGACATCCAGGGCAACCTGGACGAGGACTTCGGCCTGGGCGAACGCAGCGACGGAGGCCAGGGCCTGCTGCAGGCGGTGATGACGGGGACGGCTCCCCAGCCCCTCATGGACGTACGTCCCGGCTTGGACGTCATCTGCGGCGGCGAGTTCCTGGCTGACCTCGCGGACGTCGTCGACGCGCAGGCGAAGCGCCAACGCGATCCCAACCGCGCCTACAATGCTCTCGCGACGTGCTTGAGCCCCCTGGCCGCCGACTACGACTGGCTGCTGTTCGACTGCCCCCCGGGCAACGAGACCCTGCTGCAGATGGCGCTGGGCGCCGCTCGCTGGGTAGTCATCCCCACGCGCACTGATGACTCCAGCCGCAAGGGCCTGCGCAAGGTGGCACGCCGGTTCGTCGAGGCCCGCGCCGTGCGCGGTCCTGAAGCTCCTCTGGACCTGCTCGGGATCTTCCTCAGCGCCGTCAACAGCTCTGCGAAGACCCTGCGGCGCGAAGCCCGAGACGCCATCGTCGGCGACCTGGGCCCCGCGGGGGAGCAGCTGATGCTCAATACGGTCATCCGCTACGCGGAGTCCTCGGCCAGCGGGGCTCGCAACCGCGGCCTGTTGGTGCACGAGCTCGAGCAGCAGGTCGCCACCGCCGAGCCGTGGTGGAAGGCCGCTCGGGATGGTCGGCCCGTCGTGTCACAGCCTGGCGCAGCCAGCGCCGCCGGTCTGGCCTCCGACTTCCAGTCACTGGTCCAGGAGCTCCTGGCTCGCATCAGCGCGGCCGAATCTGCTGACGGTGCGGCCCACAGCCAGGGAGTCAACGACGACGTCGATGCGTACGTGCAGGCCGCATTGCGCCAAGACGCGAGCGCCTGACCAGCGCAAACGTCGACTCGCATGACGGCTCGCGCGCGAGCCGTCATGTTGGCTGAGACACAAGCTCGCATGTTGGCTCGCATTGAGGCTCGCATGGTTGCTAACTGATCGGCCGGTCACGTGGTTGGTCGTGCGCCTCGCACGAGGAGGCACGACCGGGTCAGCGATCCCGCTCGCGGGCCCGACCCCAATCCCTTCTTCATCCACCTCTGTCAGCTCTGGAGACGACATGAGCTCGAACACTTCCGGTTCCGCACGACCTGCGCGGGGCCTGCCCACGCCGGAGATCGATCTGGCCAGCGCCTTCCAGCCCTCCACGGCCGTGGACCACACCAAGGGCCTGGGGGGGATGAGTCGGCGACGCTCTGCTCGAACTGCCGACTCCAGCACGCCCGAGACCGGCGCCGGTGCCGATGAGGTGGGGACGACGGCCGCCACGGCGGGGGAGAGGACCTCTTCGGCCCGACGCGGGCAGCAGGCTGACCCCACGGCGGCAGCCCGCCTGGAGGTGGTGGAGCCCCTCGATCAGCCGGGGGAGCAGGACGACCTTCCTGAGGGTGAGACGCAGGTCGAGGAGGGAGCAGACATCGCACAGGACCCGGCGGCGCGGGGGAGCGGGGCGCCGGTAGCCCCGCCCCGCAGCGCCCCCTCTCCTCGCACCCGGCGGACGGGAGTGGTCGCGGCGGGGGAGGGGGGGACGTCTCGCAGCGCTCGCGGCGCATCCTCGACCTCTTCAGCCCGGCGCACGGCAGCAGAGGAGACGAAGGCGTCGGGCCGGCCGGCGGCGACGAAGGGCGGCGTGGCGTACGTGCCGGCGGCTACTCGCGACCTGCTGGCGCGGCTGCGGGGGGATCGGGGCCGGACGCTCGGCGAGCTGGTGCTGAACGCCCTGAATGCTCAGCACGCCCAGCTGGCCGAGCTGGTGCAGCAGCGTCGCCCTCAGGTGGTCGAAGGCCCGCTGTTCTCCATGGCCGCGGCGCCGACGCGGGTGCTGACGGTGCAGATCGCCCTGCGCCTGAGCCAGGCTCACTGGGACGTGCTGGACGCGCTGGTGGAGCAGTACGGGGCGGCCAACCGCGGGGAGCTCATCGACGCCGCCGTGCAGGCCGAGTACGGCTCTACCGAGGCGTGATGAGTCGGGGTCCGCGCCCGGCTCCTTAGGGGGCCGAGGCGGCGGCATCTTGCGGTCGTGGCCGCGACAGGGGAGGGCGAGAGGGCGGGGGAGGGCCAGAGGGAGCTACGCGGCTCCCTGTGGATGGGCGCTCCTGAAGCCGCTCCGGGGGCGCTCTTGTTACCTTGATGGGGTACTCGTTACCCTGCCAAGGTAGTGAAGACCCCCTGATCGGTGTAATACTCGCCCCCGACCGGGCCCCGGGGGTGTCCTGTCGAAGATTTCCGGCGTCACCGGCCACACCTGATGACCTGCCTGCACCTACCGCAGTGAGCGGGGATTCCGGAGCAGCCTCCGGTCCAGAGCACGCTCGGCGGGAGGTGGAGAGGTGGCGCACGCAAGTGACGGCAAGAGCCGCGGCGCTGCGGAGTCCTCGATCGCTGCTGGCTACCCTGACCGCCGTGGTGGAGCCGTCGCGTACCGACTGGTGGCTGTTGGAGGACGTCGCGGTCTTCCTGGACAGCTCCAAGAGCACGGTGACCGCCTACCGCTCCCGCGGACAGCTCCCGGCGGCGGACACGACGTTCGGTCGATCCCCGGCCTGGCGACCGCAGACGATCCGCGATTGGGCTGCGCGCCGGCCCGGGCAGGGTTGGCGCAAGACGCCCTGAGTGCTGAGACCCAGCCTCGCCACATCACGACTCACTCGAGCGCAGCGCGCGCTGCACGTTACAGCTTCGTAGCTGTAACGTGCGGAGTGAACACCCGGCGTCACTACCTTGCAGCTGCAGACGACCGATCCAAGGAGGACTCGATGCAGCGCTTCACCATTTCCCGCTTGGCCGCAGCTTCAGCGGCCGTGGCGGTCCTACTGCTGGCCGGGTGCGGCAACAACGACGACATCGACTTCGGCAGCGACCCGCAGCAGGGGAGCAGTGCCACCAGCTCCGCGACGGCGAGCGTGGATGCCGAACAGCTCGAGCAGCAGAAGGTCCTGGCCGGCTACAACGCCTACTGGGACGTCACGGGCACCCAGTCACTCACTCCCTCACCGGACAAGGCAGCGGTCACCCAGGCCCTGGCACCCGTGGCGGTCGATCCGGCTCTGGGCAGCTCGGTCAACGACATCGTCAACGCCGCCCTGGCCGGCCAGAAGGCCTACGGCAACTACGTCGTCAAGCCCAAGACCCCGGTCTTCCAGAACGAGGAGCACACCGAGGCCGTGGTCACCGACTGCATCGACTCCTCCCAGACCGGCTGGGAGGACGCCACCACTGGTCAGAAGCTGACCGTCGGGGTGCCGGCCGTCTCCTCCAAGGCCACGCTGGCCAAGGGTGATGACGGCACCTGGCGGATGTCGCAGGTGACCTTCGACGACACGGTGACCTGCTCGTGAGCGCCGCCGGCCGCCGTCGTGGGCTCACCGCTGCCGCGGCGCTCGCCAGCACCCTCGTGGTCCTGCCGAGCGCCGTGGCCGACGACGACGTCCCTCCGGTGGTCGTCAGCGCCAGCCGCGGGTCAGTGGGCACCACCGTCCACCAGACCGGCGCAGCAGGAGGCTCAGGCCAGGCCGCCAACGGCGCGCAGACCGTGCGCGCCCGGGGTGCAGGCTCGACGTGCTCCTACGACGACACCCAGGTGAGCAACACCGGCGGCACTGCGGTGACCCCCGTCGGCGCCGGACGAGCCAACGAGAACGCCGGCACCGGCCTGGTGGGCGACTCCACGCAAGGCCGCTTCGTCACCCGCTTCTGCGGCGGGGCCTCCACCGTCATCTGGGTTCCCAACGGCACCGCCGCTGGACCCGCCAGAGTCCCGACCGTGACCCCGGAGATGCTCGCCGAGGACGCCCGCAACCTCCTCCCCATCCCCGTCCCCACCTACGCCACCAACGGGTGGGGCCCGGGCGCCTCCCTGGTCAACATGCCCACCTGGTGGTGGGTGACCAACGCCTCCGGAACCCTGACCCAGCGCACCAGCCTGGGAGCGGTGTGGGCGGAAGTGACCGCGACCCCGCTCACCTCCACCTGGACCCCGAACACCCCCACCGACGCACCCGCGACCTGCACCGGCATGGGCATCGCGTGGCAGGAGGGGATGAGCGAGGAGCAGGCCGGTCACTGCGCGGTCACCTACACCACCGCGTCCTTCCGGCGCCTGGCCGGGCAGGACCAGGCCTTCAACTCCCAGCTCAGCGTCACCTGGCGCGTGACCTGGGTCGGCTCCGGAGGCACCGGGGGCACCCTCGCGCCGCTCTCGATGGACGCAGACATCCCCATGCAGGTCTACGAGCGCCAGATCCTCAACAAGCCCCCGACTCCTTGATCATCCCCAGCCGCTGACCTCACGTCGGCGACCGGCACCAGACCCACCACCAGGAGCTCTCGATGTCCTTGACCAAAGCCGCGCAGAAGACGCCTACCGGCACCGCCGCCGCGCCCGCGGCTGCCCTCAAGGACCCCTCGAAGTCGACGAGCAGGGGAGCGTCCGTCAAGGCCCGCAAGAACGACGGGATCCCGGCGCGCTCGCGTCCTCAGACCAAGAGCAGCACCCAGACGAAGACGAACCGACCGATGGCGGCGCTCGCGGTCCTGATCATCGTCGGCTCGGCGACCGCCGGGGCAGTGCTCTACTCCAGCGCTGGTGATCGTCACGACGTGATCGCCCTGGCTCGCGATGTGCCCGCCGGCCAGAAGATCACCGCCGAGGACCTGCGCGTCGCTGAAGTCAACGGATCGGGCTTCTCCGCAGTCATCAAGGACCACGCCGATCAGGTCGTGGGCTCGACGGCCATCTCCAACCTGCCCGAAGGGGCCCTGCTGACGAACAAGATGTACCAGGACGACCCCATCCCCGAGCCGGGCAACGTCATCGTGGGGGCCTCGCTCAAGCCGGGCTCAGTCCCCTCAGACGCGCAGCCCGGACGCCGGGTGGCCGTCTGGAAGGTCGGCGTGGTCAACGGCAACGCACCGGTCGCCGACGCCGAACAGATCGTGGAGTCGGCACTGGTGACCGAGGTGTCCACCGACGTCGCCGGCGGAAACACACTGCTGTCCCTGGACCTGCCTCGCGACAGCGCCGCCGCCTACACCTCCGCCGCAGCCGCAAGCACCGTGGCGGTCTCCGTACTGCCGCTGGGGTCCTGATGGCCCTCATCGTGCTCGGGGCCGCCAAGGGCGCCCCCGGGGTGACCACCACAACTGCTGCTCTCGCCGCGGTGTGGCCGACTCCCGCCCTCCTCGTCGAAGCCGACCCCAGCGGATCGGACCTGCAGCTGCTGGCACGCGGAGACAACGGCCGCCACCTACAAGGCGGGCAGCGCGGCGCCGGGGTCCTGGGCCTGGCCAGCCACGGCGGCAACCGCTCCACCCTGCTGAAGGAGCCCATCACCCAGGGCTGCGACCTCGGTGTACCGGTGATCATCGGTCCTCCGCACCCGCGAGCGGCGCAGGCGATGGGGCCGGCGTGGAACCAGGTGGCCAACGCTCTGGCCCAGCTCTCCCGCGAAGGCGACTTCGACGTGCTGGTCGACATCGGCCGCGTCGACGACGAGAGCGTCGCGCTGCCCTTGATCAGCCGCGCCGACGTCGTGGTGCTCGTGACGCGGCGCAACCTGCGCGGCATCGCCCACACCCGCCGTGTGGCCGCCATCGTCGAGGAGCAGCTACGCCTGAACTCCGCCACCACTCTCGGAGCCGCACCGCGCCTGCTGATCGTCGACGACCTCGACACCCCCAAGCGGGTCGAGACTCAGTGGCCCATGGCCGCACGAGGTCTCACCCACTCCTGGTCGATGCTGCCGCCGATCACCTGGGACGCCGACGGGGCCCGTGACCTCTTCGACGCTCGCGCCGCTCAGCGCGACACCAGCGCCTTCCTCACCTCCGTACGCACCATCGCCACCGAGCTGCACGACATCGCCCGCCGCTTCGCCACCCCCACCGACGGCGAGACCGCACTCGGGTCCGAGCCGGCATCCCCTTCCGCTGCAGCGTCGTCGCAAGTCGCCGACTCCCCGGTGGCGTCCCCGACGGTCTCGACTGTCACCTCGGCTGGGGCGAAGACCAGCGAGGACCGCGACGAGCAACCGGCATCTCCCGACACCGCTGGGCTGAGCCCGCTGCAGGTCGGCGCAGTGGGTCCGCCGGTTCCCCCCGACGTGGTGTGGCCCCCGCTGCCGCCTTCGCGGCGGGGTACGGCCGCCGGGTCGCGCACCAGCGACTTCGGCGTCGACCTGGACGTCAGCCTGGAGGAAGAAGAGACGGCCGCCGGCGAGGAGATCCTCGACCCCGCGAGCGCCACCGCGTGCGCCGCCGAGAGCGATCCCGCCGAGGACGACCCCGCCCGGGTGGAGACCTCTGACACCACCGTTGCCGGCGGCGAGACGGCCCCTGAGCAGGTCCCCGCAGCACCGCCCCAGCGTGATCCGCAGCTGACGAGCTCAGGAGCAGGACAGCGATGACTCTTCAACCCCTCACCTCCGGCATCGAGCAGCTGCCCGACACTTCCCAGGTCGTGGACTTTGCCCTGGTGCAGCGCCTGCGAACCACGGTGGCGGCTGGACTGAACGCTGAGCGCCGGCGTCGGGCGGATAACGAGCAGCTGCGGGAGATGACCAGCCAGGACGAGCTGCTGTTCGCTGACTCCCTGATCACCCGCAGCATCGCGGCGGAGAAGCAGGATCAGATGCAGCTCGGCCACCGCCTCGGCGGGGAGGAGGAGCTGCGCGCGGCGCTGCGCGCGGCGATCTTCGGTCTGGGTCGTCTGCAGCCGCTGGTGGACAACCCCGCGCTCAGCGACATCGCCATCAACGGATGCGACCAGGTCTGGGTCAAGACCCTCAGCGGGCAGAAGCTGCGCGGCCCGGCCGTCGCGGAGTCTGATGAGGAACTCATCCAGTGGGTCCGTGACACCGCGACCTACAACGGGTTGTCGTCTCGTCCTTTCGACCCCGCCAACCCCTACCTGCAGATGCGCTTGCCCGGCAACCACCGTCTCACCGCGCAGATGTCGACCTCGGAACGTCCGGTGGTCTCTATCCGCCTCTACCGGCTGCAGTCGGTGCGGATGTACGAGCTGCTCACCCGGGGGATGTTCACCGACCGCATCGGCGCCTTCCTGCACGCCGCAGTACGCGCCAAGAAGGCGATCATGCTGGTGGGGGAGACCGGGTCGGGCAAGACCACGCTGCTGCGGGCGCTGGCCAACGAGATCCCTGCGCGCGAGCGCATCATCACCATCGAGCACTTCCTGGAGCTGGGGCTGCCTCCCGAGCTGCACCCGGACCTGGTGGCTTTCGAGGAGCGACCCGCCAACGCTGAGGGCCTCGGTGCGGTGACCATGGAAGACCTGGTCATGAACTCCCGCCGGATGGACCCCGACCGGGTCATCCTCGGGGAGTGCATCGGGCCTGAGGTGGTCGCGCTGCTGGACTCCATCACCCAGGGCAACGCCGGGGGGTTGTCCACCATCCACGCGCCCACCGCGCACGCGGCCATCGACAAGATCGCTCTCTACGCGGTGAAGGCGCCCACGCCGCTGACGATGGAAGCGGCCAACATGCTGACTTCCATCGGCTTGGACCTGCTGGTCTTGGTGAAGAAGACCGAACTGCCCGACGGCACCGTCCGGCGTCACGTCGCCAGCATCGTCGAGGTCGGGAAGTACGACGGGGAGCAGGTCATCACCAACGAGCTCTTCAGCGCCCCTGCCGGCACGGTGCAGGCCCTGCCCAAGGCCGCGTTGTCGGATGAGCTGTACGAGAGCTTGAAGGCGGTCGGCTACGACGACGCGCAGTGGGCACAGGACGCGCGATGATCAACTCGACCTTCCTGCTGGTCACCCTCGCCGGTCTCGTCTTCGGGTTGGGGGTCTTCCTGCTCGTGCTGGCCCTGCGCGGTCAGGGCGGCGGCGTTCGCCCACCGCGGGCCCTGCAGTTGGGTCACTGGCCGCGGGAGACCCGGATCCGCTGGGGTGTGGCCGTGGCCGGGGGGCTGTTGACCTTGCTGGTCACCCGATGGATCACCGTGGCGCTGGCCATCGCCGTGATCGCGGTGATGTGGCCGCGACTGTTCGGCGGCGCTCGCAGTCAGGCACGTCAGATCCGCAAGCTGGAGGCGTTGGCCAGCTGGGTGGAGTCGCTGCGCGACACCATCAGCACCGGGCAGGCACTGCCGGAGGCCCTCCCGGCCAGTGCGCTCACCGCGGCCCCTGAGATCGCTGAGCCGCTGGCGAACCTGCTGGACCGCATGCGCGCGCGTCAGTCCCTGGATCAGGCACTGCTGTTGCTGGCCGACGACCTCGACGATCCCGAAGCCGACAGCGTCATCGGCGCGTTGGCCATGAACGCGCGGGTGCAGGGCAAACGGCTCAACGTCGTGCTCACCTCGCTGGCGGAGTCGGCGCGCAAGCAGCTGACCATCCGCCGTGAGATCGAGGCCGGGCGAGCGAGCATGCGCCGCGGCGTGACCTTCGTGATCATCACCACCTGCACGTTGGTCATCGGCATGACGGTCTTCAACCGCGACTACGTCGAGCCGTACTCCACCGTCACTGGCCAGATCGTCCTGGCCATCGTCATCGGGCTGTTCACCGCCGGCTTGTTCTGGCTGCGGCGCCTGGCCGACTTCGAGACCCGGCGACGGTTCCTCGTGACGCCCCAGACCACTTCCCCGGCCACGGTCCAGTCCCTCCAGATCACCTCGCCTACTCAGTCGGGGGAGCGGGCTGACGTGCTGGGCGCAGACGACTCCGATGGTGGTGCGTCCCTGAACCTGCCCTCTGCAGCAGCGCTCACCACCGCTGGGGCCACCTCTGCTTCTGCCTCCGAGGAGACCCGATGACCACGATGGTGCTGTTGGGCATGCTGCTGGCTGCGGGTCTGCTGCTGCTGGTACGCGCTCTGCGCCCCTCGCAGCCGTCCCTCGGCGAGCAGTTGGCGCGCTTGGGCGCTCAGGCCAGCTACGACGAGCGGTACCGGGCTGCGGCCACCACCGCGCGCTCGCACACGGCCAAGGCCCACAGTTGGCTGGCGCGACGGCTGGCCGGTACCCCGGTCATGACCAGCACCATCGACGACAAGCTCGGCCGCGACCTGTCCCTGCTCAACGTCGACGCTGCCGCGTTCACGGCCACGCGAGTGGCCATGGTCGCGGCCGGGTTCCTCCTCGCGCCGGTCCTCTGCTTCATCGCCTTGACCGTCAGCGGCGGCAGCACTCCCGCAGTGGTGGTCCTGACCGTGACGTTGCTCGTGACGTTGGTGGCCTACGTGGTGCCGGCGCGGCGGGTGCACAGCACCGCGGAGTCGCGTCGCGCGGACTTCCGCGCGGCCATCACCTCCTACATGGACCTGGTGGCCATGCGCGCCGCGTCCGGGGCCGGGGCCTCCGAAGCCCTCGCCGACGCGGCACGGATCGGACGTGGGTGGCCCTTCGCGCGGGTCCGGTTGGCCTTGGCCGACGCACGCATCAGCGGCTACACCCCCGCCCGCGCGCTGGGACGTCTGGGGGAGGAGATCGGCATGCACGAACTGCAGGACCTCTCCGCGCAGCTGCTGCTGGCGGATGCGACCGGCGCCCAGGCCGAGGTGACCTTGCGCGAGCGGGCACGGTCGTTGCGCGATGCCCAGTTGGCCGTGGCCCAGGGCAAGGCCGGTGAACGCAGCCAGACGATGGTCATCGCGCAGCTGCTGCTGGCGTTGGGGTTCATGCTCTTCGTCCTCTACCCGCCGGTCTCGAACTTCATGACGGCGCTGTGATGAACCCGCCCACCAGGTCATCGACCAGGCAGCTGGCTCGCCCCCCGACGCGGGGCCAGCCCCGGCCCGCGCTTCGGTGCGCGCCCGGGTCCCGCCCCTCTCGTGGGGGGTACCCGCCGTCCCTGCGGCCTCGACATCAGCCTGGGGTTGTCCACAGCCTCGGCTGCGGCGATGGCCGCGATGACCACCTCGGTGATCTGCTCACGGAAGAGCCCTCAGCCCGCCCCTGCCGCTCCCGCCGCATCCCATCCTCGGAGGAACCCATGTCCAGCACCGTCCTCGAAGCGACCTCGAGCACCAGCGCCCAGTTCATCCCCGGCTTTACCCCTGACTCCACCGCCGCCTTCGCCAGGTCTGGGGCAGCGAGTGCGCGGGTGACCCCGGCCGCGCGCGCGGTCCAGATGGCTCACCGACTCACCTTCCACCTGCCGGCGCTGCTCGTCATCGCCGCCGTGATGGCCCGCTTCGTGCAGGCCCCGCAGGAGCAGGGGGAAGAGGAAGAGGGCTTCTCCGTCGCGGAGTGGGTCATCGGCGTCGCCATCATCGCCGCGCTCGCCATCGCCGTCGGAGCCCTGATCACCACCAAAGTCACCGACAAGGCCAACAGCATCAACCTGGGCTGAGTCGCCGCCGTCGGGTGCCACACCGCACCCGACGGCGCCGCAGCATCACCGGATCCCACCCGAAGGACGCCTCCATGTTCACCACCCTGCACACGACGCGGCAGCGGCTGCGCTCGACCGCACTGCGGTCGGGGGCCACTTCGGCTACCGCGCCGCGGAGCAGGGTCGAGCAGGGCAGCGAACGCCCCGCGGGGAGGGCCGAGGCGGAGGAAGGCTCGACTGCGGTCGAGCTGGTGATCTTGACCCCGTTGATGTTCCTACTGGTCCTGCTGATCGTGCAGTTCGCCTTGTTCCTCCACGCTCGTCAGGTCGTCACCGCGGCCGCGGAGCAGGGGGTACGCAGCGAGCGGTTGTCACGGGCAGGCGGAGGCGAAGGCGCCCAGACGGCGCTCGCGTTCACCGCCCGCGTCGGCGGCAACGCGGTGACCGGCGTCAACGCGCAGGTCGCTCGCGGCGCGGATGCGGTGACGGTCAACGTCAGTGGGGAAGGTCAATCGATCATCCCGTGGATGCACCTGACGGTGACCGGTACCAGCAGCGGCTCCATCGACCAGTGGACCGGGGACATCTCATGAGGCACGCCCAGGTTCAGCCTTCGACACCCGCGCGGGCTGGGTCCTCGGCCCGCAGCGGTGTCCTGGTGACCTTGCGGCGGGCGTTGAGTCCTCAAGGCCGAAGGGACGAGGGAGCGGGGATGATCGACCTCGTCGTCGTCACACCGATCCTGGTGTCGATCCTGTTGCTGGCCGTGGGGTTGGGCCGGATCCGCAACGCCGACCAACTCGTGCGCTCGGCCGCAGAGGACGCTGCACGCGCGGCCTCCCTGCAACGCACCCTGGCCGGCGCGCAGGCCGCGGCCAGCGAGACCGTGACCAGCTCGCTGCGGTTGTCGCAGACGTCGTGCACCGGTGGGCCCGCGGTCTCCGTGGACCTCAGCCGATGGCGGCCAGGGGGCTCGGTCAGCGTGACGGTCAGCTGCACCGCGGCTCTGTCGGACCTGACCGCTCCAGGCCTGCCGGGGAGCAAGACGATGAGCTCACGCGGAACGTCGCCCATCGACACCCGACGGTCGGTGACCGCATGAACCGCCACCCGTCGTCCTCACTCCCGACCCCGACCTCGGTTCCGGCCTCGGTTGCGACGACCACCGCGGCCGGTGTCGCCCCGACCGCGAAAGACGCTGCGCAGGAGGAAGGTTCGGCGCTGGTGTGGGTAGTTCTGTGCCTGCCGATGCTCTTCGCCCTGCTCGGTCTGATCTTCGACGGTGGCGCGGCCATCGCCGGATCTCAGCAGGCCGACAACGTCGCCGACCAGGCCGCCCGTGCGGGTGCGGATCAGTTGAACGTCAGCGCCGCGCGCTCGCAGCAGTCCCTGTTCGGTAGCGCGGACAGCGCGCGAGCGTCCCGCGCAGCGTGCGACTACGTGAACGTGGCTCTACCGGGTGCCAGCTGCGCGGTCACGGCTAACGCCGACACCGTCACCGTGGCTGTTGCCTCCACCGTCCCGACGCAGTTCTTCGGGGTCATCGGCATCCACACGATGAACATCGACGGCAGCGGGTCTGCCGACAGCCACACCGGCATCGACGAGGAGGTTCAGTGATGAAGCAGATCCGCGCAGTCCTGGCGGGGGTGGCACTGCTGGCTCTCGTTGCCGGTGTCCCGATGCTGCTGCTCACCTTCGTCGGCAACCCCCTGCCGACGTCGGTGCCGGATGCCTCGACGCTGTTGAACACCCAGGTCGACTCCACCTTCGTCATCAACGCCTTCGCCATCGTCGTCTGGTTGGCGTGGTTCAACTTCCTCGGCTGCGTCCTGGTCGAGGCGCGCTCGGTCGTCGGTGAGCTGCGCGGGCGGCCGCGGCGAGGGATGAACATCCCCCTGAACTTCGGTGGTCAACACATCGCCCGCCGACTGGTCATCACGGCCGTGGCAGGCATCGTCGGCGTCTCCGCCCTCGGCCCGACAGCGGCCATGGCCGCCGCACCCGCCACGACGACCAGCAGTGTCAGCGTCTCCAGCACGACGGCAGCGGGTGCGCCGATCGCAGCGGCACCCTCAGCAGCGAGCGATGTGGCTGCCGCGCAAACCGATCCCGCCGCACTGAACGCTTCCACCCAGATCGCGCCGGGGCAGGCGTCAACAGCTCCCGCATCCTCGTCGACTCTTCCCACCTACGAGGTGAAGGGCAGCCCCGGCAACCACGACAACCTGTGGGACATCGCCGAGGCGCACCTTGGTGACCCGCTGCGCTGGCACGAGATCTGGGACCTCAACCACAGCCAGGTCATGGGCGACGGTGACCGCTTCGAGCACCCCGAAGTCATCCGGCCCGGGTGGGTCCTGAACATGCCCGCCGACGCGGTGGATCTACCTGGCGTAGCTGCGCCAGCTCCCGCGCCCGCGGCGGCACCGGCCAGCCCCACGACCGCGGGACAGGGCGGCGATGCTGCGCAGCAGAGCCCGTCAACCACCGATCAGGGCACCGGCATGCAGGGCACCGGCATGCAGGGGGCCGGCATGCAGGGGGCCGGGGCAGAGGAGCACGCTGAGACTTCGGGCACTCCCTCGAGCTTGGCGTCCCAGGCTGCGCCTGCTGCGCCCAGTGCCTCGGCATCCACTACGCCCTCCTCGACATCTTCGCCGGCGTCCTCGGCGCTGCCCTCGACCAGCTCCGAGAGCACAGCACCCGCAGCGAACTCGACACCGGATGCAACCGCCGCTTCCAACGGCACCACGGCTGATGCCGTGGTCGACATGCGCACCGTCGGGGGAATCGGACTGCTGCTGGCCTCCGGCCTTCTGGGTGCGGTGGCCCTGCGCCGACGTCGCCGGGACGTCCGGCGCCGGGCAGGGTTCCGCGCTCGCGCACCCCACGCGGCGGCCGCGGCGATGGAGACCGAGCTGCTGAGCCTGCACACGCCCATGTCAATGGACCTCATCGACCGCGGTCTACGCCGTCTGTCGGCCGACCTGGCCACTGAGGACCAGCCGCTGCCGGGGATCGCCACCGCGCGCCTGAACGGAGAAGGCTTGCTGCTCAACCTCTTCGAGGCCGCCGAGCTGCCCGCGCCGTGGGAGCAGGTGGACGACGAGGGCTTCGAGTGGCTGCTCACCAGCGCGGCCGCAGCGGAGTCCGACGACGACATCGACGCTCGCGTGCCAGCCCCGTGGCCGAGCCTGGTGACTCTCGGGCACGACGTCGACGACGCGCACCTGCTCGTCGACCTCGAGGAGCTACTGGCCCTGAACATCGCCGCCGCCGACGAGCAGCAGAGCCAGGCCATGCTCAACGCCTTGGCTCTGGAACTGGCTACCACCCCATGGGGCGCAGGTCTGCAGGTCACGCTCGTGGGCTGCTGCGAAGACCTCGCCGACCTCGTTCCCGAGCGCATGCGCTACCTGCCGGACCTGTTCTCGCTGACACGCGAACTGCAGCATCGGCGCGAGGACGTCACCCGGATCCTCACGGAGTCAGGCCTGGACGACGTCGCCCAAGCACGTCAGGAGGTCGAGGCCGGCGACGTGTGGTCGCCACACATCATCCTCGTCGGTCACCCCTTGGACGCCGACGCGCAGGCGGCCATCAGCGAACTGCTCAACGACCTTCCCCGGGTGGGCATCGCCGCGGTGACCACCGACGCAGAAGGGCTGGGGGAGTGGGGCTTGAGCGTCGACGTCACCGACCCCACGTGGGCCGAGCTGACGCCGACCCGCATCCGACTGCGGCCGCAGACACTAGGCGGTGAGGACTACGAGCTGGTCCTGCAGATGCTCGACTCCGCCGAGCAGGACGCCACCGAACCAGCCCAGTACGCCTTCACCACGCCCAGCACCGAACCTCAACTGCTGAGCAGCATCCCCGCCGTCATCGACCTCACCTCCTGGGACGAGGACGACGCTTCCATCCCCACCGCCAGCGCAACCACCGGCACGGTGACCGGCCCCACCGGCGACGTCTCGGTCAACGTCGTCGCCGCCGGCGATCGCACCGGCCGCGATGTGGAGCTGGACGTCGAGCTAGGCGAAGGTGCAACGAATCAGGCACTGGCGCGTGAGGACGACCTCGAGGACGGTGCCGGAGTCTGTGAGGCGGCCGCGAACGAGCGGGCTGCGCGGCTGCTGCGCCAGGCCGGGTTCGATGAGCAGGTTCCGCTGGTACGGGTCCTGGGGCCGGTAGACGTTCAGCGCGACGGTCAGTCCATGGAGCTGACCGGACGACGTCTGGCACTGGGCGTCTACCTCGCACTGAACCCCGGGGTGGGAACGCGCGAGGTCATCGATGACTTCTTCCGTCAGCCGACCGCCTCCACTACGTTGCACCCGCGCGTGGCGGAACTGCGCAAGGCGCTGGGCGCTCACCCCCACACCGGAGAGCAGCTGGTGCCGTTGAACTCCGACGCCGCGGGGTACCGGCTGCACGAGTCGGTCCTCACTGACTGGGATCTACTGCAGCGCTTGGCGACCAGCGACGACATCGAGATGCTCGAAGCCGCCCTGAGCCTGGTGCGCGGGGTGCCGTTCGCCCGCGTCGGCAGTCGCGTCACGCGCTACTACGTCTGGACCGAGTGCGTGGAAGGGGAGATGCGCCAGCTGGTGACCGACATCGCGGTCACCGTAGCCGTCCGCGCCCACGAAGCCGGGCAGTTCCAGCGCGCCGAGCGGGCAGCCGCCAAGGGGCTGCTGCTCGAGCCCGGGCACGAGCAGCTACGGCGGGTGCACTGGCTCGCTCTGGCCGCACTGAACAAGCGGGAGGCGCTGCGCCACAGCGTGGAGGAGCTGACCCAAGTCAACGAGGAACTGGGGTGCGATGAGGACCCCGACACGGTGACCCTCATCGATCAGCTGCGCGCCCAGGGCGCACTGCAGGCCGCGTGATGACCACTGCAACGCTGGTGCCGCTTCCGCTCCACGCGACGCTCACGCCAGCCTCAACCTCGTCAGTCGGGGGAGTGGGCCTGCTCCTGGGGGTGGCCGCAGCCGCTGCGGTACTCGCCGGCGCTGCCCAGCCGTGGCTTCGACACCGCGCCGGCCTTCCCGATCGAGCTCACCGAGCAGGCGCGGCCGCGGCGAGCGGACTACTGACGCTGCTGGGCTGCCTGGCGATGGGCCAGCTCCGCCCGACGCTACTGGCGGCGGCGCTGATCGCCGCGGTCACTTCGCCGCTCTTCGTCGTCGACCTGCAGCAGCGGCGTCTGCCCATCGCCGTGGTCCGTCCGGCCACGGCGGGGGTGCTGCTGGCTCTCGGCCTCGATGCGCTGTTGATCGACGGCGGTGGCAGGCGGCTGGTGACGGCGCTCGCGGGCGCGGTGGTCGGCGTGCTGGTCTTCCACGGCCTGCGGCTGATCTCGCGCGGAGGCATGGGGCGTGGAGACGTTCGCCTGGCCGGCGTCCTGGGGCTGCTCCTGACGTGGTTCTCTCCGACTGTGGCACTGGCGGGGCTGGCACTGAGCTTCGTCCTGGCGGCCGCGGCCTTGGCACCCTTCCTGCTCACCCGTCGCCTCCAGCGGCGTACCAAGGTGCCGTTCGGTCCGTTCATGCTCATCGGCGCATGGACTGCGGTGGGGCTGCACATCATCACTTCCATGCCGACCGCCGTGTTGACCTCGCAGACGACGGCGCAGGTGACGTCGAGTGCCCTACTCGCCGCCGGCGTGATCGCGGTGCTCACCAGCTGGGTGGGCCCTGCCGCAGTGCTGCTGGCCGCATTCGCTGTAGCGGTATGGACGACGAAGGAAGTGGCAGGACGCGCTGGAGCTCCAGGCCCGGTCATCTACCTGCAACCGATGACGTCGCTCGTAGCCGGCGTCGTCGTGAGAGAGGACGGTCGCTCGTGACAGGCCTGCCGATGATCCCGAGTCCACTCCTCGAGCAGGTGCATCGACGCCATGCAGCCACAGGTGCGGCTCGCACGTCTACTCGCACTCAGGCTCGCATGATTGCTGGTGTCTTGGCTCGCACTCTGGCCGATGCGACAGCTCATACCGGCGACACGAAGGTGGGTCTGCGAAGGGGGTGTTGGGCGATCCGGTGGATGGATGCCGTCTCGACCAGACCACAGGAGGAGTGGTTGACTGATCGGGTTGCGCGCCGTCATGCCGGCCGAGCAGGCCAGCGACAAGTACCGCGTGAAATTTCCTGCGGCGTCCTGTCACATCAGGACCCAAGCAGTCACCTACCTAGGCGTGAAGACTTACAGCCCACGCCCTGCAGCCCTACCGCGCCCGACCTCGCTGCGTCGGTTCCCTGTGCGCTACCCCTCGCGAGACGACGCCTTGTCTTCCGCGATGGACATGATCGTGATTCCCGGCGTGTCGCGGCGAGTCTGCCTGATACAGCATCAGGACTGCGGTAGGACTAGCGCATGCCTGAACGCAGGAAGCCAGGAATGCCGTCACGTGGGGATCGCAAGCCGATCATCACTCGCGTGCCCACGGACCAGGCCGCTCACTACGAGCAGTGCGCATTGGCTCTGGGGCTACCGCTCTCGGACTACGTCGCGCTCTGTCTCGCCGAGCTGCACGGCAAGCCCGTGCCCTCCTACATCAAGGTGCGCAAGCCCGATGGGTCTCACCAGGAGGAGCTGCGCATCAGCGCCTGATCCCTCGCGGACCGCATCACCGGTCTCCGCAGACAAGTCCATAAACAGACGACGGCGGCCTCGCCGGTCGGGAGTTGCCCGCTCCCGTACTGACCGACTCCGCCGCCGTCTCGCTCCAACCAACTCTCACGAAGCCTGGAGCTAGTCATGAGCGTAAACGCTCGAGTGCGTCTTTGTGCACCCCAAGACGCTGAACACGCCCAAAGTGTTATGGGATGGGTCACCCCAGGTGCACCCTCTGTAACACCCGCCGCTAGGGCAGCCGTGATGAGTGGCACCGCTGCCGACCACGTCGCGTGCCGTCCTTGCGACAGCACCAAGGGAGCTCTCTGATGGCCCCGCCGGGCGCCTACGCAGCGCCGAACTGGGCGAACTCACAGCGCGTGGGCGACGTGGGGACGAAGGCCACGTTGATGCTGCTGGCTGCATACGCGGACGAGCACTTCTCCTGCTACCCCGGTCAAGAGCGGATCGCGGACGAGACCGAGCAGTCGATCCGGACCGTCAGACGCCAGCTGGATCTCCTTGAAGAGCTGGGGCTCATCGCACGCGAGGCGCGCTACGTCTTCTCGGAGTCGTCGGGCAAACGGGTGCGTACGAGCGACCGCTTCCTTCTTCGCTTGGATGTGACCGTCGCGAAAGCTGACGTCCAGGCAGCTCAGAGCCGGATCGCCGCGGGGCATGGGACTCGGAAGGCTGGCCGCTCACAGGCCAACACGCCCTCGGAAGACCTACCGGCCAACCTGACCGGTAGGTCGGTCAACGACCTACCGGCAGATTTGGCCGGTAGGTCCGATCACGACCTACCGGTCAACCTGACCGGTAGGTCCGATCACGACCTACCGGTCAACCTGACCGGTAGGTCCGAGCCGGGACCTACCGGTCAAATGAGCCCTACCTACCGGCCAAAATCAACGAGTACACCGGTCACTAGTGACCGGGTAACTCCTAGTGGAACTCCCAGAAGAACTCCTAGAACCACGTGGACGTCACGTGACGTGGCAGCGTCTGTGGATAACTCGACGATCGATCCCGCCCCTGCTCGGGGCTTGGTCGAGGTCAACGCGGGTGAAGCCATCGCTGACGTCGACGGCGATGAGGTAGAGCGCGCTTTGGTGCTGCTGCCGGACCGTCTGCACCCCACCGCTGGTGACGTCCCCCGTCTGCGAAACCTGATCGAGCAGCGCATGCGCCGTGGCTGGACGCGGGAAGCCATCCTCGAGGCCGTGGACCGTCGACTGCGTCCTGGCCCTCTTGACAATCCCTGCGGCTTGTTCGCCAGAACGCTGGTCCCGCTGGACGAAGCGCCCCCGGGACGTCAACCGCTTGTGCTTGCTCCTGTTGCCAAGGCCGAAGATCCCTGGTGCGGGGAATGCGACAAGCTCACCCGCCGCGTCCTCGATGACGCGGGCTACCCCGACCCCACGCAGCCCAAGTGCGCTGACTGCACTCAGCTGGCCTTCGTCCACCACATGGAGCGAGGTGCCTCGTGACCCTCGACACCAGCCGTCGCGTAGCCGGCGACTCCAGGCAGCCTCGACACCACAGGGGGATGTCCTCGAGGTTGGCATGCTGGAGTCGACCGAATCGTGGGAGGTGACCTCGTGCCCTGGGTGATTACAAGCGCGACAGCCGACGGACGCAGCCGGCCCGCGGTGCTCGCGGCGGCTGCGGCGCGCGGGCTGCTCGGCGGCTTGGCCGGAGCGATGGCGATGACCGCCAGCCAGCGTGTCGAGCGCACGGTTACCGGCCGTGACACGTCCCACGTGCCGGGCCGCACGCTGCTGCTGCTGGCCGGGCGTTCCCCCTCTGACGCAGACCGGCCCGTCGCGGCGACGCTGGCGATGGTCGTGGCCACCAGCGCGGCGCTGGGCGCCCTGCGGGGGGTCTGGCGGGCCAGCGGGCTGCTGCGGATTCGCGCCGACGTCGCCCAGACGCTAACCCGGATCATCGTCGACCAGACTCTGGAGAACGCCGCCGGCGCCGGAGCCCCGCCACGCACCTGGCGCAGCGGGGAGGGGGTCGTCGAGGTCTTGCATGCCGCGGTCGCCGCAGTGGCCACCGGAGTGGTCGTGGAACGGCTCGTCGACCCGGTGCTGGAGTCGCGGCGCGGCACCACCAGCCATTGAGCCGGCGATCCCTGCTGCCTACTGTCCGACGCCAGTAGGCAGCAGGGCGGCTTTCCGTCTAGGTACCGGAGTAGATCGGTACTGCACGGCCGAACTGGTGAGCTGCATGAACGCTTCCTCAAGCGATGCGCGCACCGGACTCAGCTGGTGCAGGCGGAGTTTCGCTGCCGCCGCGGCCTCTCCGACGAGTTCCACTGGCAACCCCTGCACGTGGAAACTCCCGTCGGTTCCGCGAATGATGCTCACCTGTTCTTCTTGAGCTGACGCTTCGCCAGCCAGTTCGTGCAGCACATCAGCGAGGTGTTCCACATCGGGGGAGTAGACCGTCAGCCCTGTGGTTTCGACGCGAGCGAGAAACACCTTCAGTGGTTCATCGGCAAGTACACGTCCACGGCCGATGACGATCAGGTGGTCCGCGGTCTGGGTCATCTCGCTGAGCAGGTGGGAGGAGATGAAGACAGTGCGCCCTTGGGTGGCCAGGGTGCGCACGAGCTGCCGCATCCAGTGCACGCCCTCGGGGTCCAGGCCGTTGAGGGGCTCATCGAGCATCACCGTCGACGGGTTGCCCAGAAGTGCGGTGGCCAGGCCCACACGCTGGCCCATCCCCAGAGACAGACCGCGGATGCGGGTGTCGGCAGAGTCAGCCAGGCCTACCAGCTGCAGCACGTCGTCGACTTGGCGCGGCGAGATGCCGGACGTGGCGGCCAGCGCCTGCAGGTGCCGGCGCACGCTACGTCCGGGGTGCACGGCCTTCGCTTCCAGGAGCACTCCCAGCGCCGACATCGGCGAGGTGTGCTCGGTGAAGGGCCGCCCGTCCACCAGCGCCCGTCCCGACGTCGGTCGCTCTAGACCCGCGAGGGCGCGCATGGTCGTCGTCTTCCCGGCCCCGTTGGGCCCCAGGAAGCCGGTCACCTGGCCCGGGCGGGCGACGAACGAGACCCCGTCGACGGCCACCTTGCCGCCGCGGTAGGTCTTGCGCAGGTCCTGCACCTCGAGCACGTTGCGGTCCCCTTCTCGTTGCGAGTCTGCGCCGTCACCCTGTGCTGTTCGCAGCGAACGGACAAGCCGCGTCCGCGAGCGTCGGGCTCCCCGTCGCGCTGGTGAGTTGGTGCGGGCTCAGCCGGCGGCGATCTCTTGCAGGACCTCGGCCAGAGAACGGCAGTCGCCGACCGCGCGGTGCCGTGCCCTGGGTAGGCGTGAGGCGCGAAGGTGCCGGCCGCGGCTGTCCACGTGGCCCTGGAAGCGGGTGTAGCAGTGCATGCCGCAGCCCCACCGCGTGAAAGCCAGTAGGTCGAAGCCGATGCGTTCGCCTTCTCGGCGCAGCAGGCCACGATCGAAGCGGGCGTTGTAGGCGATGACGTGACGTCCGGTGAGCACCGTGTGCAGCTGCGGGACCAACGCGAGCAGGTCAGGTGCGTCCTGCAGTTCCTCGTCGCTGATGCCGTGTACGGCGCGAGCGCCGGGAGCCACCGGCGTGGTGGGGCGTACCAACGAGTTGAACAGCGGGGCGCCCCGGGCGTCGGTGATCGCGATCTCCACCAGCTGGCCGTCGAAGTCGGTGGACTCGGTGTCCAGCAGGACCACGGATTCATCGGCCAGCCATCGTTGCGCCTGACGGACGGCCTGACGTCGGTGGGTGGCCGGCGCCAGGCCGCCCAATGGGACGCGTGCTGGGTGTGCGGTGCGGGTGGGACGCAGGACGGTGCTGGTGGTGGTGCACCGTCCTGCCCCTGCCCCTGTCCCCGTTGGTGAGGTCACGACTCCTCCTTGGGGGCGTACAGCGGCTTGTTGCCGTAACGGGGACGGTGGCTGCGGAAGTCGGGGTTGATCAGCTGCCACACCCGCTGCTCGGAGATGCCGGCGGCCTGGGCAAGCATCGGCTGGGTGATGCCGTGGGGGTTGAGCCCCGAGACGCTGTAAAGCGAGCGCACGAGCTCGTCGCGGACCCCGCGGATCGCCGCAGCCCACTCCTCGGCCTGCACGTGGGCGTACGCCAGCTGCGGCAGCTTCTCCACGGCGTCGGGGACTTCGGCGATGCCGAGCTCATGGGCTCGCTCGGCGACCTCTGCGGGGGAGGCGGTGCGCAGGAAAGGGCTGGTCTGACTCTTCAGCGCGCGCCGGCGCAGCTCCAGCCAGCTCTGGGCGTTGGAAGCCAGGACCTTGTGCAGCCCAGGGGCGCCGGCGTAGAAGGACGCCGACAAGGCCGCGTCGTAGGCGGCCTGGCGGGCGGTCTTGGCCTGCGCGATGGCCTGGGTCGCGGCCTGCCCAACCTGCTCCAGGCGCGCCAGGCCCTCGAGGCCGGCGATGTCCTGCAGGAAGGTCTGCAGGCGCTGGTGTGCCTGCTCGCGCAGCTGCTCGCGGTCGGTGGGGGGAAGGGCGGAAGCGGGCATGAGGAAGCTCCGGGGCACGGTGGGAGGCGGTCGCTCGAGGAGGGTGAACATGTTGGTCTTCCGCTCTGGTTGAAGGTTTGCGTGTCGTTGTCGCTGTGCACGATGCGCGCCGAAAACCTAGCACACTAGGAGTTTGTGCTGGTCGGAGCGCGACGCCGATTCACGGGGCCGGTTGACCTCAGTTGGCCCCCGGGCGGTGATGGCGGGGGTGGATGCTCGAGTGCTGTTCAGATCTCGTTGCGGCGGGAGAAGGTGGCGCAGGCGACGAGCTCGCCAGGCTCGCTGCTGGAGGTGAAGCGGATGTCGTAGAAGCAGCCGCTCAGCTCATCCAACGCCGTCAGGGGAGGGGCCTTGCAGGCCCTGGTGACCAGGGAGGTCATGTCCTGGGCGTTGACCTGCAGCTTCACGAACGGGGTGCTTGAGGCCGGCGCCTCACCCACCGGGCACAGGTAGGCCAGGAAGAGCGAGCCCGGCTCCCGGTCTGACGTCGGGGGCTCACTGAGGCCCCCGGACACCCCGTTGGTGGACGTTGAGGCGCGCCGAGGTCCTGCGGGGCCGGGCGGGGTGTCGCGCTCGCGGCGGCCGCGGCGGGTGAAGAAGCTCATCGCGTCTGCTCCCGTCGGCTCCTCTTTAGGCGCCGGCGCTCGCGTTCGGACAGTCCACCCCAGATGCCGAACCGCTCGTCGTGGGCCAGGGCGTACTCCAGGCACTGCTTCCGCACGTCGCAGGACTGACACACCGCCCGCGCCGGCTTCGTCGATCCGCCCTTGTCGGGGAAGAAGGCCTCGGGGTCGGTCTGGGCGCACAGACCTGCCTCGCGCCAGGATGAAGTGTTGGGTTGAGCTTCGGGCGTGAGTTCCTCGAAGCGATGGAGTGTGTCGAGGGTCATGGTGGTTTCCTCCTGCTGGTTGGGTGGTCGGTTCCGGTCGCTGTCGGTTCCGAGCAACTAGAACCATAGCATACTAGGTATAAATCGTCGCGAAGGCCTCCGGGATTCTTGTTCCAACCAGGTAGGTGTCGATGACCACGCCGCTGTGACAGGTGGAAACCCGGATCCGTGTGCTGCTTTGTCACGTTGCGAGCGATCCTCAACGCGTTGTCCACAGGCGGGCCGTGGCGTCACCTGAGGTGAAGGCCAACCGCGATGATCTGCTCGTGCAGAAGCTGGCCGTCGAACAGTGGTGGACTCAGGCTGATCCCGTCACCCGGACCCGCGCTCTACGCCTCAAAGCAGCGGACCTGTTGCCTGAAGACATGCAGGTCGACCTGGCGATGGCTGGTGTCACGGTGAGCGCCGTGGGCTGCGGGTGGGACCAGCGGCCCACGGGGTACTGGGTGCCTCAGGTCCTGTGGGACTTTCTACGCGGCCGGGCCGCGGCTGGCTGAGCCCACACCGCGGCCCAGGTGCTCCCGGGTGAGTCTGTGACCAGCTCAGCTTTCCCACTGCAGCTGGTCCTACCTCGCTCTCTTCACTCTCTCCGTTCGTGTAGTCCGGGAATTGGACTGGGCTGCTCCAGCAGCCGCAGTGCACGCACGGCGGCAAGGCGTGTGAGTTCGTCCAGCAGAAGCGCCGCTTGGTCAGAGACGAGCATGGTGTCGCTCAGGGCGGAAGGGATTCCTCCCTCCCCGAGGTAGTCGAGAGCGCGTTCGACGGCCGCGCCGAGGGCGACTTGAGTTGTTTTGTCAGTGGGGTTCATCTGGGTACTCACGGCGGGTACTCCTCGGTTCTGGCGGACTGCGGCGTTGGGCCTGTTGTCGCTGCTGTGGGTTCTGGTGTCCGTTCAGTCCTGGCTGGGCGACTTCGCGGCGCTGCGTACTGCGGCTACGCCGTCGTCGTAGTCGTCGATGTGAGCCCCCGCGGCGGGGTCGTAGCCGCCGCCGACGTGGTCGGGGTCGTAGGCCATGAAGACCACGTCGGGGCGCCCGCCGTTGTAGGCGGAGTAGGTCTCGTAGTTCCACCCGTCGGGGGCGTACTCGTCGTTCCATCGCAGCCTCGCGGCGGGGACGAATCCGGCGGCGGAGTAGACGCGCGGCAGGACGGTGTCGAAGCAGTCCAGGCGCCGGCCCCCGGCGGCGACGGCGGTGGCCAGCATGGACTCCCCACATCCGCGGTGCGTCCCGTCGGCGCGGGAGAACACCGAGACGATCTCGTCGTCCTTCAGAGCGACACCGGAGCGGCCGTCGTCGGTGACCAGCAGGCGCATCTGGGCGTACTCAGGCTCGGAGTAGACGTAGACCGACGCCGCGTAGGGGGTGCTCGAGGCCAGCGCCGCGATCGAGTCGCGGTAGGCGCCGGCGTCGGCGGGGGCGAGTTCGTGCAGATCCGGGGTGGACTTGCCCTGCGCGCGCAGCCTGGCGGCGAGGTCCTCGGGTGGCTGGTGTACCGCGATCGGCTGCACCGACCGCCCGTCGATTAGAAGCGGACTCAGAAGCCGAGCAGGAGAGCTTCCTCGATCGCCCCGTCCGGCCACTGAGCTTCGATCGTCTCCCGCTGCGCCTGGGGCATCTCCAGGCTCCAGCCCTGCCGCCGCAGGAAGGCTTCGCGCTCCTGAGGACTCAGGCGACTGGCCGTGGGACCGTGCTGCGAGCTCGTGGGTTCGCTCATGATTTGTCTCCCGCTCTCTGGTGTTGATCGTGCTGCTGGGTACGTCGGTGCTGGCCGTCGGGGTGCCGGTGGTCAAGGTGCTGGTGGTCAGGGTGGAGGAAGACGCCGGCTGGGTCACGTCCGCGGCAGCCGCTCGAGCCGCGTCGCGACGGTGGCGGCCTTCGGCCAGGCGTCGCCGCAGGTCTTCCTGCTCCTGTGCTGCTCCCTCGACTTCGCCGCGTTCCACCTGCTGCTGCAGGTCCCGCTGCCCGGCGGGGGTGGAGTCGAAGTCGCGTTGAGCCTCCCGATGGCGCTGGAGTGCCTGCTGGCGGGCTGGACCGTCGATGCCGGCCTCCTCCAGCTCCTGCAGGCGAGCGCCGGCAGCCTCCAGGCGGTGGCGCCCATGGGCTGAGCAGCGCGGCCCAGGTTTCTTCATACACATCGTCTTCGCCCTTCCTCGGTCTCGGTTCACCTCGGTAGGTGCTTCCGAGCCCTCGGGTGTGACAGGGAGAAGGCCGCAGCCCACCACCACGTCGCCTGGCCGGCTCGTTCGAGCCTTGAGCGCCGAGGTGGTGAGGGAGGTGTGGTCGATGGCGGGGGAGCGCCAGGGCTGGTGGGCAGGTGCGTGCTGTGGTCAGAGGTTGATGACGAGGCCATCGGATTCGCCGGCGCCGTCGTACTTCGCCTTCGTAGCGAGCGGTTCGTCCAGGGCCTCGCCCAGGTCCACCGACCCCAGGGCTGTGCCGTCGGAGAACTGCACGTAGCCGTTGCGGTCGTAGAAGTGGCCGTTGTCCCACTCCGTCGTCCAGAAGGTCACTCGCGTCGCGCTGGTTCCGGGGTGGGCGAGCAGGTGCTCCTGAATCGGCGCCGAGGCGGCCACGGCACTACGGACGAGCTGCGGCAGTGCAGCGCCCAGTCGGCGGGCCTGCTCGGCGTAGACGGCGCGGTCCAGGGCGTCGAGGTCGGCGTTGTCCAGGCCGGCGAGGGTGTCGTTGAGAGGGCTGGTCACGGTGAGCTCCTGCTGGGGCTTGTGGTGTGGGGTGCTGTCGTGGGGTGGCGTCACCTGAGGCCGGGTGCCGTCCGCCTTCTTGCGGGCGGCACCCGGCAGGGTCAGGCCGGCAGGGTCAGGCCGGCACGCCGCTGGTGTCTCGCACCCGACGGGCCAGGTCGATCAGCTCGTGCTAGCGCGCGGACAGCTCGGCGCCGTCGGCGCAGTCGGCCAAAGTGCGGATGATGCCCTCGACGTCGCGGGGCGTCAGGCCGAAGGACATGGCCTGCTCGGCGGCCATGGCTTCCAGGCGTGCGGCCTGAGCGGCGTACCGGGCCGAGGGCAGTTCCCCGCGTCGCATGGACTCGTTCTCGGCTTCGAGCGTCACGTACCGGGCGGCCACCTCGCGCAGGCGGGCGGCTTCGGTGGCGGGCTCATCCGTCGTGATGGTGCCGCCGTGCGGGGCGTACCGCTCGTCCCACAGGTTGTAGCTGTAGGTGGACCAGGTGACTGTCGTGTGCTCGGCCAGGTCGGGGCGGTATTCCGCCGAGGAGGCGGTGAAGACACGGTTGACGCGGTAGGTCTCGGTCAAGACGGCGTTGATGCGGGCGCGGACGTAGTAGGCGCGGGGGGATTCGGCGGGAACGGGGTGGCCGTCGATGTTGACGACCTCGACGTCGTAGGTGCCGGGCAGGATCGTGTACTTGTCCCACCAGGACGCGGTGGCGAGGGTGTGGTCCACGTACTCCGTCGCGGTGGGGATGGTCAGCGTGAGCGTCATCGGGATCCTCCAGGTCGGGGTTCTGGGTGTCGTCCTTCGATGCCAAAACCATAGCACACTAGGTAACGGGTGGTAGGTCAGTTCGGCCCTTGTTCCTGGTCGGCGTGCACCGGTTCAGCCAGGGCCCGGCGTCGAAGACAACGCCGGCGCTTCCGGGGGCTCGCGTTCAGGTCACCGGTTCGATGGCGGCGACGTTGTAGGAGGTGGTGCGAGAGCTGATTTCCTCGCCCGCCAGGTGCTGGTCGTCGGCTTCATCCGCCGAGTCGGCCTCCACCTCGAAGACGATGACCTCCGATCGCTCGACGACGACTCGGTACTTCATGGGGAAAGTCCTTCGCTGGAGGTGATGGGCGCCGTGGGTGGCGATCCACGGCGCTCGCGGTCGACGTCGTGCGGTCGACGTCGTGCGGCGTTCGGCGACAGTGGGTCGGGCGGCGGGGGGGGAGTCGCGTCCGACCCGTTCGACCCTCTGTCACCTGTCGGTGGCGCGGGACTCGAAGCAGGTGCACCGGGAGCGGCCTTGTCGCTCCCGGTGCGGCTGGCTGGGGGCGGTTACAGCTCCCCGGCCAGCTGCGGCCGGTACTGGTAGGCCCCGCAGGCGGCGAGGCTCTCGAAGTCCTCACCGACGGCGTCGGCCAGGTGGTGCAGGCTCGCCAGGAGATCGGTCAGGGCCGTCCCGAGGTCGACGTCGGCTCCGGTCTGCTCCCAAAAGGCCCGCAGCGCCACCGCTGCCGCTCCGGCGCGCCGGGTGTTGTCGTGGGCGACGTCCTCGGCGCTCGTGCCGTTACGGAAGCGGCCGTCGCCGTCGGCGAGGGTGAGCGCGGCGGTGAGTTCCGTCAGGTTCGCGTCGACGGTGAGAGGCAGGCTGGCGGGGGCGATGACGTCGGGCGTGACCCCAGGGGTGACGTGGGCAGCGGGAGTGGAAGTGGTGGTGGACATGGCCGGTACCTCCGGTGCTGGTCGGTTTCGTGGTGTCGACGGGGTCGCTGTCCCGCCAACAGATAAACCATAGCACACTAGATAAGGATGTGGAAGTGATCGGAGTCGACGGCAGGTTGTGACGTGGCAGCGGTACCCGTGTGCCAGGACGGGTAGGTCACCGGGGCGAAGACGTCCCCGCAGAGTCGGCCCGGCTCACCGCAGCCGGAGCGCTCCAGTCGTAGGCCGGTAGAGTCGGCACGGTCTCCCCATCGGCGTCGAAGTTGATCCAGTGGACGTCCTCACCTAGGGATCGGGCGTAACGGCTCCCAGTGAGCAGGTTGGGGAAGCCCGCGGTCTGCATCGCCTCGTCGTGTCCCTCGACGTCGTCGTGCTGCACGTTCACGAAGAGCCCGTACTCGTGAGCGATGACGCGCGGGCCGTCGAGCTGGAAGGCGGACTCTGCGGTGTCGACTTCGCGCTGGGTGAGGTGGCAGGTGGACATGTCCAGGTACTTCGCGATCACGGGGGTGACTCCTCGGCGAGGGCTGGGCAGGTGGCGTGAGTGCTGGCGCACCCGTGGGAGCCCCAGGGCGCGGTGGGTCGAGGCGGGGGAGGGGGCGCCGCGTCGGGGCCGGCGCCCACCCCCGGCGCCCTGGGTGGGGAGGCTTAGGACGCGCCCATCTCGGGGTACAGGCGGCGCACCTGGGACTCGGCCCACGTGCGCCGGTCCTCGGCGTCGTCGGCCTCATCGAGGGCATAGGCCCAGTGCTCGATGCCACGGGTCCGAACTCCCGCGCGCACCGCGAGTTCGGCGCCGGCGCGGCTGATCTGGGCCTCAGGGCGCTCGCCGTAGTCGGTGGCCTCGTCGTAGGACTCAGCGGCCAGGATGTTGACCAGGTCCAGACGGTCCAGGGCTACCCGCACCTGAACCGTGACCATGTGACGTCCGTTGCGGCGCAGGGTGGGCTGCATGCTTCCTCGTCTGGTCGGGGGCTGGTCCGCCAGCTGCTGGCGGTGCAGCGGATGGTCGAGAGCGTCGAGGCTGGGCTCAGCCGACCACCTCTCGCACGGGCACGTAGACGGCCAGGCCCCCGACGTGCAGGCTGGCGAAGGTGCCCTGTGCCATGGGCACCAGGCCGTCGTAGCCCTGGGGGTACTGGGCCTTCAGCGCGAACGCCTCAGCCTCGGTGTAGCCGGGGAAGAGCACCCCGCCTGCCTTCTCGACCTTGCGGGCCTCTGCCGCGGTGACGGCCTGCGACTCGAGGCCGGCCTCGAAGGTGGTGTCGCCCTTGACGCCGTAGGCGCTGTGCTGGACGACGGTGTACTGGTCCTTGGCGGTGCTCATGTGCTGCTGTCCTCTCGGGTGGTTGCGCGGGTGTTCGTTCTGCTGCCGCTGGCGGTTGGCGCTGGTCCGAGCAGCTCGCGGCCTGCGGGCGGGCCGTGTCAGAGCCGGGTGAGCGAGCTGGTCGGGATGATCGTGACGTCGTCGTCGGCGCGGATGACGCGGGTGTGCGGGGTGAGGTTGGGGGTTCGCCGGGTGCAGCGCTGGGTGTGCTGGTGCCGCGAGAGGTAGGTGCTGTCGCTGGCGCAGCCGACGTACTCGACCCGGTCGGGGACGGTGAAGTTCTGGTTGGTGGCGATGGTGACCGTCTCGCCGGTGGTGGTCCAGGTGGCCTGTTCCATCGGGTGCCTCCGTGTCGCGGTGTCTTCCACTTGTGGCTAAACCATAGCACACTATGTCCGAGAAAGGTGTCCGGATCCCGTGACGTCGCAACCCCAAAGCCGCAGCGCACCGGAGACGGCGTCGGGCTACAGCTCCAGAGCCGTGACACGAGTTCGGCGTCGACCGCGGTGATCGCAGTCGACGACCACCCGCAGCGCCGTTACCGTGAACCGCGCTCCCGTCCGCAGGGTGACGGCCGCCTCGTAGACACCGGCCCCGACGTGGTGCAGGTGCACGCTCTTGACGACCGGCGTCACCAGTCCCGCCATCGGCTGAGCAACCCCAGGAGCGCACAGCCGGCGCTCGCGGACGGCCAGGAGCTGCTGACGTCGCGAAACCGTCTGGTAGACCTCCGGACTGCACCAGCGCAGGAGCTGCTGGCGGGGGCGGCGGCTGGCGAAGACCCCCAGGTAGACGATCATCCATCGCCGCACCCAGTGCTCGACCTCGTCCATCTCCCGAGACGCCAGGACGGCCTCCGGCGGCCGAGCAGGCGCTACGTCCAGCGAGAGCACGAGCTGCCCCTCGCACTGGGAAGCCTCGTCGAGCGGAGACCTCTCCTCGCGAGGTGCTCTGCGGTGGGTGTCACTAAAGACGACCTGTCGGTTCTCGTCCCGCTGCTTGTCCTGCCGCCTGACGTACGGGCGAGCTGTGCTCTGGATCGTGTCCACGAGCTACTCCCTGGATCGGTTCCGAGGCCGGCTGTCTGGGACGCGGCCAACGGTCGCGAAGCGGGCCGGAAAGCCACGCAGAGCCGTGAGGCCGGAGGCACGCGCCTCCTGGCCCCACGAGAGAGCGAGAAGGTCAGACCGCGGCGTACGCGTCGCGCCGCTGGAAGGACCAGGTAGCGGCCTCGTCGTAGCCGGGGAGCCGGTTGATGGCGGCCCGCTCGATGGCAGCAACCCAGGTCGCCGCTCGGCTCGAGGCCCACCCCGGGTGCTCACAGCTCTGATAGACGTAGCCGCGCGCGGCCTTCAGGATGGCGACGGTGACGTCAGCGCCCAGGTCGGCGAGCTCGGCGGGCCGCACCGGCTGCCAGCGGTAGGAGAAGACGAGCGCCGCGTACTCGGCGCGTTCGGAGTCCTCCATCGAGGAGTAGCGGTGCTGGACGCTGAGCACGTTCTCGGCCAGCAACTCCTGGCCCAGTGCGTCAGCGCTGACGACGCGGGAATCGAGGCACACAGTGTCGATGGGGTTCGTCCCCGGCGCGTGGTGGTAGGCGATGACCTGCCACTGACGAGCGAAGGTCACCAGCAGGTCGATGTGGTCGTTCGACTGCACGTAGGCACTCACGGTCGTGCTCCTCTATCGGTACCGGTTGTGTGTGCTGGCCGGGTCGCTGTCCGTCCAACACGCAAACCATAGCACACTAGATATTAGGCGGGGAAGGTAGTAGTTTTTCTGTCATGAACTCCTCGGGTGACTACCTCGCCAGCCACTCACAAGAACTGTGGGAGCAGAACGCGAACGACTGGCTCGGGTTCGAGCACTTCCCGCACCCGGTCATCGGATGCGAGCCGCCACTCAGCGCCGATGAAGTGAGCCGGCGACTGGCGACGGCGGGCCGGGATGTGGCGTGGGAGGCGCAGTACCTCGTGGCGCTGCCCGCTGACCAGCAGGAGGGAGAAGCTGCGCAGGCGTGCCGTGCTCGATTGGAAGAGTTGCAGGCCGAGGTGGCGATGTTGAGTGAGCTACGGGAGGAGATGGTCGCGGTGGGCGCTCCGCGATTCACCCGTCACAACGTCGCGGTGGGGGATGAGGTGCTGGTGGACGGTGTCTGGTGGGAGGTCGCCCGTGTGAACCAGAAGTCGCTTCGGGTGTGCCCGCTCGATGCTCGGCCGTGGCGATGGGTGCGGGGGATCGCGGTTGGCTCAGAGCTGGTGAGTCTGGGCCGCGTGCAGGCGCGTCGTCGCGCCGGCCACGATGCAGGTTCTCCCTCCCATCCCCGCGTCGTGGGAGAGTGAGAGCGTGGTTGCCCAGGTTCTGTACCGCACGTTCGACGTCGCTCACCGCCTGCTATACGTGGGGATCACAGAGGACACCGGACGGCGATTCGGTCAGCACGCTCGGCGGTCACCGTGGTGGGGAGAAGTTCGCGCTATCACCCTCGAGGAACATCCCGACGAGTTGGCGGCCCTCGCGGCGGAGCGGCATGCGATCCGCACGGAGCACCCGGTTCACAACCGTCGCGGGAAGGTCGCGGCGGCGATCTCGCATCCCGTGGAGCCGGTCCCGACGGATCCGGCGCGGCTGCGCTCCGAGGTGGTCGCTCTGCGTCGTCTCGTTGATGACGCCGATGCGATCCTCGCCGACCAGCTCGACCACCTGGACGGACTCCGGGCAGCGTTCGATGAGGTCGAGAGTGTCATCAGCGACAGGAGCAAGGAGGTTGCCACGCGAGATATGCGGATGTCGCTGACCCGCCTCCGCGACGTCGTCGACACGATGGTGGGGCCATGCTGAGGTGCACGGGCCGTTGGCTGATACCCGTGCCCCAGAACGGCTGTTCTCTCGTTGCCTGCCCGCGCGGTCGTCGGGGCGCAGTTTCTTGGGTTCTGCATCGGTGCGGTACGCGCTTCGACTTGGGGCCGCCAGGCCTCGTCGGTACCTGCGCTGTGGTGAACGCGCAGCGCGACGATAGTGCTCCTTGTAACTAAAAACCTACCAACCCAGCGGGGTTCGATCCGCGCCAGCGGAGCCAGATACGCTGTGCTGCAATTACTTACGAACCTAGGCCGCGCCAGCGGCCCGGTGGTGCACTGCTCGCGCGCCAGCGCGAGGGCACGAGGCGGCGCGCCAGTGCTGGGGGGGCGTCTCGTCGTTGTCAAGGACTAGTTCACCGGCCACCGTCATGTCCCGGCGGCCGATCGTCCTTCAGCTTCACCCGACTGCTGCGACAGTCGGGCCGCGGTGTCCTTTCACCACCGCAGGGTTCGTGAACGCCTCGTAACGCTCAATGTCGGTGACCCAGAGCTGGGTTGGGGCCGTCGCGGTGAAAGCTTCGCTTGACCAGGTCGCTGCTGGTGGGGACCTGCTTGATGCGGTAGCCACGGCGACGCTTGGGCAGTCCGCTCAAACCGCTGCTCCGCATTCCCCCACCTCGTGGGAGGTGCCCCCAGCAGGCCGACGGTGTTGTGTCCGACGATCACGCCATGGTTGTGCAGCAGTTCGGCATGCACCCGAGGACGCCCGTACGTCCCGCGCGAGGCCTGGTGGACCGTCCCGATCAGAGTACTCAGCCAGGCGTGGCGGATGCTGCGCGCTGACGGTGCCCATGAGGCCCACTCGTAGTAGCCCGAGCGGGAGACACCCAGCGCGTGGCAGGACCGCCCGATGCGGACACCGTCACCGTGCAGCTCCGCGACCAGGCGGAAGCGCACTTTTGGAGGCACCACCTCCTCCACCGCGGCAGCGGCCTTGCGGAGGATCTTGACCTCTTCCTCCAGGTCGCGGATGCGCTTCTCCGCTTTGGCCAGCTCAGCGCTCTCACGGCCGCTGGCGCCATCGACCTGACCGCGATCGATGAGGCCTTGCTTGCGCCAGCGGTACAGGCAGGATCCGGCGACGCCGAGCGAGGCGGCGATATCGCTCACGGTGCGGCCGGCAGCGAGCAGCGCCAGTGCTTGGTGTCGGAAAGTCGGCGGGTACGACCTGGGCATGGGTGATCCTCTCGGGTGTCCGAGCGGTCACCGTCTCTCGACACGCGAGTCCGGAGAAGCGGGTCATGATCAAGCTGTCCGGGAAACCGGGTCAAGCTCCCTGGGCATCCGGGCCGTGGAAGGGGTGGCAGGTGCTTTTTGGTACCACCCCGATGACCTCGAAAGAGGTGAGTCATGATGCTGACCGACCGCGAGCGTTGGCCCTTCTAAACCGCCGTGCTCGGATGCGTGGTGGAGAAGGCGGACACTACGCCAGCCGTGGGCGAGGTTTACCGCGGCTTGGGCCCCGATGGTCGGGATGAGGACGATGACGTTGCCGGCTTGAGCTCAGGCGAAGCGGAGGTCGATGATTTTGATGTCGACGAGGAGCGGATCCGGGATCTTGTCTCCGTTCTCGTCGAAAGCGAAGACTTGTCGCAGGGTGGGTACCTGGATCCCGTCGTACTCTTCGATCTGCAATGCGTAGTTGGCTCCGCTGGCTCCGCCGAGGACATCAACGGTGTAGTCATGGCGCCTTAGCAGTCCATCGGGACCGAAGTAGGACGTCTGACGACGGGTGTGGGTGGCGATGTGGTCGGGGAAAATGACCTCCAAACCCCGCCACACCTCGTCGTTCTCTTTCCGTGACGCTACCTCCTGCACGCTGAATCCGGGGTAGGTGTAGAGGAAGGGGACGGTGAGGTAGGTCCACATCGCTTTGGTCGTGAACTGGCCGATGTGCAGGTCGTCCCACGGGCTGTCGATGTCCTGCCCGGCGAAGGCGGCGTCGGGATCTTGGCGTTCCTGTAGTGTCTCGCCGCTGCTGCTGCGCAAGCTGAGGTGCCCGTCTTCGTACACGCTGTATCGGCCGTCACCGCCCAGCGGGCTCAGGACGAGACGCTGCTCGTGGAGGCGAGCGCTCAGTTGCACCCTCTCAAGCGCGCCCGGCCTACCTTTCACGCTCCACAGGGCACCGGTGATGGACAGATCAGCGGTGACGGTGCTCAATTCGTTCCAGCGCTCTAGTCCGCCGTGGGCCTCGAGGGCTGACGCCAATAAGTTGTTCATGATTCCTCCAGGTGGTGAAGCGTCGCCATCAGCCGTTTCGACCGACGGCTCGCGGGGATTTGTTCCGCCGAGACGCGGGTCCGGACTTGCCGTGCCAGAGGTGCAGGTTCGAAGAAGCTGCGGCCGAACGGGTTCGTCGAGCGGGGACTATCGGCTCGGGCGCGTCGGGAGCCTGCTCAGGGTCAAAACTCTTGATATCGGGCTGCGCAGGTCGTGGACGTGTAGAGGGACGCAGTGCTGTTGGCCGGTGTGCTGGTGACCGGCGCTGGTGGGTTTCGTTCGTTGACGGTCCTGCGAGACCTCTACGTGACCCCATGCGTGGCCGCAGGGTGCAGGCGCCTGCCGTGGCGCTGGTGGTGCCTCGCGGATGTGCAGCCACGTCGAGTTTCGCGGAAGGTCAGCGCAGTCCGGCGACCCATCGGGCGGACTGTACGAAGGTCCTGCGGACAGTTTCGGCGTTGTCGAGGTAGCAGCCGACGAGCACGGCGTCGCGCAGCATGACCAGGGTGTCGGCCTTGGTGGCGGCGTCGTCGCGACCGGCGGCGGTCAGGGCGTGCAGCAGGGTGTCGCGGAACCACGAGCGGTGCTCGGTGACGAGTTGGCGCACGGGGCTGTCCGGGTCGGGGAACTCCGCGGTGGCGTTGATGAAGGGGCAGCCGCGGGTGTGGTGGCGTGAGGCGTCGTTGGCGATGCCTTCCACGATCAACTCCAGCACGTGCTCGGGAGAGACCGCTTGCTGCCCGGCGGCGGCGAACTGCTCGCGCATGGCCTGATCTTCGTGCTGCAGGTAGGCGACGATCAGTGCTTCCTTGCCCGCGAAGTGGCGGTAGAGGGTGGAGCGGGTCACCCCGGTCTCCTGCAGGATGCGGTCCACGCCCACGCCGTTGATGCCTTCACGGTAGAAGAGCTCGCTGGCGGTGTGGAGCAGGTGCTCGCGCGGTGGCGAGGGGCGCGGGGTCGGTGCCGGGGTCACAGAAGACAGCGTACCCCACGAGCGGAACGGTCGTTCTGGCATGAGAGTCGTATCGGCACTTGACAAGTGATGCTCGGTGGGAGTCTGATCTAGCAGGCAGAACGATCGTTCTGTCTTGCGGATGCTCCACGCATCCCCCTCTCCCAGGAGTCCTCCATGTCTTCGTCGTCCACGCCCTCGTCGTCCACCCTCTCTGCCACGTCCTCCACCTCGCGTCTGGCTACTCGCCGGCTGCGTGCCGCCGCCGTCCTCGCCGCCGTCGCCGCGCTCGTCCCGGCCACCGCCGCCACGTCTTCTGGTGCACCCTCGAACGCAACAGGGGCGAGCGGGCTGTCGGCGACCACGACCGCCGCGACCGCGACGGGTGGCACGGACACCTCGGGTGTGCCGGGTGCGAAGGTGAAGCCCACCATCGTGCTCGTGCACGGCGCGTGGGCCGACGCCTCCAGCTTCGCCCCGGTCACCACCCGCTTGCAGCGCGACGGCTACACCGTGCTGAACGCGCCGAACCCGCTGCGGGGACTGGCCGCTGACGCGGCCTCGGTCTCGGCTTTCGTCAACCAGGCCACCACCGGCCCCGTCGTCCTGGTCGGTCACTCCTACGGTGGCGCGGTCATCACCGACGCCGCCACCTCCACCCCGCGTGTGAAGGCACTGGCCTACATCGACGCCTACGCCCCCGACGCCGGGGAATCCATCGCCCAGCTGAGCGCGGCCAAGCCCGGCTCGGTCTTCGCCGTGGCCGATCCCAGCACCGTCTTCGACGCGGTCCAGGACCCCAACCTGCCCCAGGGCGATCCCGACCTCTACGTCAAGCGCGACCTGTTCGCCAAGGCCTTCGCCGCCCACCTGCCCGCCACCCGCACCCACCAGTTGGCGGCGAGCCAGTCCCCGGTCGCCGGGGGCGCCCTGCAGGAGCCCTCGGGTCAGCCGGCCTGGAAGCACCTGCCCAGCGTCTTCTTCATCGGCAGCAACGACCAGGTCATCCCCGCCGCGGAGCAGCAGGCCATGGCTGAGCGCGCCCACGCCAGCATCGTCACCGCCAAGGCCGACCACCTGTCCATGCTGGAGAAGCCCGCCGAGGTCACCGCCACCATCGAACGCGCCGCCGCCACGGCGCGCTGAAGGAGCCCTGACGTGACCTCCCTGCCCTTCCCCGCCTTCTCCTCCTCCTCACCCGCCTCGAGGCCCACGTCCGGGGAAGTCCCCGACGGTGGTGCCGGTGTGCCCGTCGTCTTCATCCCGGGGCTGTGGATCCACTCCACCGCCTGGAGGCCGTGGGTCGAGATGTTCAACGCCGCCGGCTACGCCGCCTCCACCCTGGGATGGCCTGGCGAAGCCGACACGGTGGAAGCGACCCGTGCCAACCCGGCGGCCATGGCCGGCTGGGGCATCGACGAACTCACCGACCACTACGCCCGCTACCTCGCCACCCTTACCGTTCCCCTCACCTCCGCGACCCCGACCACTGCGAGCCCACGGCCGCAGTGGCCCATCCTCATCGGGCACTCCTTCGGTGGCCTCATCGCCCAGAAGCTGCTGGCCCGTGGTGCGGCAGCGGCGGCCGTCGCCATCGACCCCGCGCCCATCAAGGGGGTCCGCGCTCTGCCGCTGGCCCAGATCCGTTCCGCCCTACCGGTGCTGCGCACCAAGGCCAACGCCGAGCGGGCGGTGAGCTTGACCCGGCGGCAGTTCCGTTATGCCTTCGCCAACCGCCTCAGCCGTTCCGAAGCCGACGACCTGCACGCCCGGTGGACCATCCCGGGGCCGGGGCGCCCGATCTTCGAGCTGACCGCGGCCAAGAAGGACCCCGCCAGTCCCACCCAGGTGGCGACGGACGACCGTGAGCGTGGACCGCTGCTCATCCTGGGGGGAGCCCGGGACCACACGGTGCCCGAAGTCGTCGCCCGCCAGGCCGCGGCCCTGTACCGGCCGGGTGACCGCACCGAGTATCGCGAACTCAAGGGCCGCGGCCACTCCGTGGTCTTCGACTCCGGCTGGCACAGTGTGGCCGAGACCGTCCTGAGCTGGGTGGACAGCACCCACCCGCTGACCCAGCCGTCAACCCAGTCGCTGACCGGGCCGCTCACTGGGGCCGATGCACACCGAGCCGGTGGCGCATCGGGCTGAGTGGACATCGGTGACGGTGCCATGAGCGGGGCTCACGCCAGCCCGCGTTGGCCCCGTGCCGGTCTTCGCGGGCGCCGGTCGACTGAGGCCACCGGTGGCCTGATGCGATGGAGGCCGAGAACTGCGGGTGAACGTACTCGCCCTTATTGCACCAGGCGGTCTCATATGAGTAGTGTTGCGTGCACCGGCCGGGCGGTCACGCCCACGCCCCGGCCCTGACGGCTACCTCGAGCGGCCCTCTCGCGCAGGACGCGTCGAGGAACCCGCACGGATCGGCACCTACCAACCGTCCATCGAGTAGTACCTGTCGAGTAGTACCTGTCGTGTCGAATGCATGGTGAGAGGTGGAGTGGTGTCGCGCACCAAGGAGTTCGAGCCGGCCGTGGTTCTGACGCGCGCCACGGCGACGTTCTGGGCCAAGGGCTACGAGTACGCCTCCACCCAGGACTTGATGACTGCGATGGGGGTGGGCAAGCGCAGCATGTACGACACCTTTGGGGACAAGCGTGAGTTGTACCTGAAGGCGCTGCGCGACTACATCGAGCGCGCCGAGCAGGCCCAAGACGCGGCCATCACCTCCGCAGGAGGCGGTCTGGCGGCGGTTCGAGCGCTGCTGAACTCCCATGTGCAGTTGCCGGCCGGCGCCCCCGATCCCACCCCGGCCGGCTGCTTCGCCGTCAACGCCGCCAGTGAACTGGGCGGTACTGATGCGCAAGTCGCTGATCTGGTGCAACGCCACTTCGCGCGGTGCGTCGTCACCATCGGGCACCTTTTGCGACAGGAGCCGCGGTGGGCGAAGGTCGGGGCGCCCGCCCTGCATCGGGTCGCGACCACCATCCACACCGGATGGATCGGTCTGCGCGTGCTGGCCCGGGCAGGGGCAGGCCCCGACCACATGCGTGACGGTGTCGACGATCTGCTCGCCGCCCTCGGATGACACCAGGGGCGTGAGCCGTCACGAGCTCCGCGACAGCCAGTGCAGTTCATCACCCACCGAGCGTCGCCCTCCTGAGAGCTGGCGTCGGGAGCTGGTGTGCGGACAATGGTTTCACTGGACGAACCCTGTCCCCCGCGGGGTGCTCTGGACAGCGTAGGCAGGGGATTCGCGCCACCGAGGTGCGGCGACGAGAGACGTGCAGCGATCGCTGGTCGTCGCGCGCTGGTCGTCGCGCGCCGAGTGTTGGTGGCTGACCAGCAGGCGCTGGTGATCCACTGATCGATGGGTGGGTGGCGGTCGCCGGATCGGTACTGAGTGCTTGGTCCTGATCGGCGCAGTGCGTCCTGGTCGTCTCGGGTCAGGCGGGAACGTCGTGTACCACAATTCCGCACTGATCAGTCTCAATATGTTGTTCCCTACCGGAGGATTCATCATGACCACCCCTTCCCGACGGTTCCTGATCGCCGGCGCCACGGGCAACACCGGCGTCACGACCACGCGTCTGCTGCTGCAGAGTGGGCACGCGGTAACGGCTCTGGTGCGCCGTGACGACGAGCGTTCTCGTGCTCTTGGCGCCGCTGGTGCCGATGTCGTCGTCGGTGACCTGCTCGACCTGCGCTCTCTGCGCAAGGCGTTCGCCGTGTCCGGCACCCGTACGGGGGAGAAAGCCCGTCCGGTGCAGGGTGCCTACTTCACCTACCCCGTCGCTCCCGGTCTGCTCGACGGGTTGGTCAACTTCGCTCAGGCCGCGGCGGAGGCGCAGGTCCGTTCAGTGGTCAACATGTCGCAGATCTCCGCGCGCGCCGAGGCGGCCAGTGACGCCGCCCGCCAGCACTGGGTGGGGGAGCGTCTGCTCGAACGCTACCCGTTCACCGTCACCCACCTGCGTCCGACGTTCTTCGCCGAGTGGCTGCTGTGGGGGTGGCGGCCCCAGGACCAGAACGAGACCCCGGGCAATGTTCAGGGGGGTGTGCTGACGCTGCCTTTCGGTGACGGGCGTCACGCACCGATCGCCGGTGTCGACCAGGCCCACGTCATCGCCGCTCTGCTGCAGGCACCCGACGAACACGCCGGCGCCTCCTACACCCTGGTGGGGCCCGAGGAGATGGACCACTGGGAGATCGCCCGGCGGATGTCGAGCGCGCTGGGAGCCTCGGTGCGCTACGAGCCCTCCACCATCGAAGACTTCCAGGACGGCTTGCGCACGCGGGGCCTGGACGAGCACTTCGTGCAGCACGTGGGCAGCGTGGCCCGTGACTACCGCGACGGTGTCTTCGCCGGCAGCAACGACCTCATCCAGAGCCTCAGTGGCCGTCAGCCGCTGACGGTGGAGCAGTTCACCCTGGAGCGCCGCGACGACCTCCGTCGAATGGGACAGTTCGCCTTGCCGAAGGCAAAGCAGTCCCAGGAACACTGAAAGGGCTTGGTGGAGCCCTGAGGACCAGCCCCAACCAACGGGTACCCGGGAGTCTGTGAGACGAGGAGGGGGTAGCGACGGTCGGGCGACCGTGGGTACCTCAAGCGGTGTCGGCAGTGCGGTGCCGGCACCGCCAGGCGCAGCCGAGACCGCCAGGCGCAGCCGAGACTGCTAGGCGCAGCCGAGACCGCCAGGCGGCGCGCAGCGCGGCGTCGTGGGCTCCCCGGCCTGCGGTCTTCATCGGCTCACCTGATCCGTGTGATTGTTCTTCTTGGCTCGCGCCTCAACGTTTCTCGCGCGGCGTCCTCTCCGATCCTCCGCCGCTAACCCCGCGCGGCCCTGCGTCGTGGGCCGAGAGTTTTTGCAGTGTGCCGCAGGCCTCGCGCCCTTCCTGGTGGGTTCTCAGGCCAGGGGCAGGGCGGCACACGCGGCTTCCGCCGCCTCCTGCAGGAAGGAGGCGGGACAGCCGGCCACCGCCATCGCGTCGATGCCGCGCAGCACGGCCAACAGCATCGAGGCCAGCTGCTCGGGATCGGCATCCGCGGCCAGTTCTCCGCTCCGCTGTCCGGCCTGCAGGCCGGACAGCAGCAGCGCGCGCAGTTCGCTGAAGCTGGCCTGGACGCGGGCGCTGACCTGTTCGTCGGTGCCGGCGAGCTCGGAGGCCGCGCGCCCGGCCAGGCAGCCGAGGTAGTCCTCGGTTGCTGCGGCCTGAGCGGCTTCGCGCAGGAAGGTTTGGAGTCGCCGCGCGGGCGCGTGCTCCGATCCGCTCAGGTGGTCTCGGGCGGTGGCGGCCAGGTCCTGGCAGTAGTCCTCCAGGGAGCGCACGAGCAGGTCGTGCTTGCTGCCGAAGGCGGCGTAGAGGCTGCCGTTGTGCAGGCCGGTGGCTCGTTGGAGGTCGCTCATGCTGGTGCCGGCGTAGCCCGTGCGCTGGAACTGGGTGCGCGCTGCGTGCAGGACGTCGGACTCGTCGAACTCGCGGGGTCTGGCCACACGGGAAGACTAGCCGTTCTTGACTGAACTCTCCAGAACACTCATTGTGGAGCGCATGGTCAACAACTTGCCTCCTGTTCCCGCCGCCGAGTTCGCGGGCCGTCGGGTCGTTGTCAGCGGCGGCACCCGCGGCATCGGCGCAGCGATCGCCGCCCGCTTCGCCGCCGCCGGCGCTCGCGTCATCACCTCCGCCCGCACCGCTGTCGACGACCTCCCCGCCGGGGTCGAACTGCTGATCGCCGACCTCGCCACCCCCGAGGGTGTGGCCAGGTTCGGCGAGCAGGCTCTGCAGCGCCTGGGGGGCGCCGACATCCTGGTCAACGCCGTGGGGCTGGCGCAACCGCACACCGGCGACGGAAGTACTGTTCCCGATGAGCTGTGGGTGCAGGCCCTCAACGTCAACCTGCTCAGCGCCGTGCGCCTCAACCGCGCGCTCCTACCCGCCCTCAAGCAGTCCCCGGCCGCCGCGATCGTCCTCATCTCCACCGCGGACATCCGCACCCCGCGACCGGAACTGCTGCACTACACCTCAGCCAAGGCGGCACTGACCCACTACGCCAAGGGCCTCGCCGACGAACTGGGATCGCACAGGGTGCGGGTCAACACCGTCCTGCCCGGGCTTATCCGCACCAGCGCGATCGAGGCGATGGTCGCCCAGGTTGCCGCCGCCACCGCCGTGCCCGAAGCTGCGGTGTGGGAGCACATCACTCAGACCCCGTCGGTTCCGCTGGGATCTCCCGGGCGACCCGCTGACGTCGCCGAACTCGTCGCGTTCCTGGCCTCCGATCGCGCGGCCTGGATCACCGGAACCAGCGTCAGCGTCGACGGCGGTCTCGCCCCTGGATGGTGATGGCGCCGCCAAATCTGCGGGCGGCCCACAGTCGGCGTGCAGGTGGTTTCGGATCGCTAGCAGCCGGCCTGCAGTCGGTCAGCAGCCGGCCTGCAGTCGGTTGGCCTAATTGTTCGCCACTCCCGGCCCAAGGTCGGTGCTTTCGACGGCAAGCGGACTCGTGGCTGGCCTGTAGTCCCCGCATCAGTTCCGCAGCATCAGTCCGAGACGCCGCGGACGGCCGCCGGACGATGACCCGTAGGTGGGCCACCAACAGGTTCTCGGCGGATGCTGACGTGATCAGACGCGTCGCCGGGCTTTGAGGTGCAGGGTACGTCGGCGGGTAGTTTTCACTCCGAGACGCGTGCACGAGAAGTCCTTGTCCCTGCCCCATCCTTTCCCCAGATGTCTCTGCCGTCTCCTTGCTCGCATCGACTCGCGACGGCGCTCGCCGCCGGGTTGTCCTGCTCCTCGTCGCCAGGCGTTGCCGGGTGGGTTTCGAGGCGGGGTGGCGGGACGGGCGGGACGGGCAGACGCAATGGGCGGGTCCCTCACCTCAGGTGAGGAACCCGCCCGGTGCGTTCGAAGGGCGCATGGACTCAGTCGATGGACCCACTGGTACCTCTGCCAGCAGATGTGCGCGCAGATTCGCCGGTAGGCCTCGGCGAACCGTGAGGTCCGCCGGGTACGCGTCAGCGCGTGAGCAGGCGAACCAGCCAGGCGTTGCGGGTGTCACGGGCAGCGCGGGAGAGAGCGGCGTCCGGAGCGAGCAGCTCGAAGAGGTGGTAGCCGCCGGGCCACACGTGCAGCTCCGCGTCGCCCCCGTCGGCCCAGATGCGCGAGGCGTAGTCGACGGTCTCGTCGCGGAACACCTCCGCCGAACCCACCTCCAGGTAGGTGGGCGGGAGGTTGGAGAGGTCACTGGCGCGAGACGGGGACTCGTAGGCGCTCACGTCGTGGGTGCCGCGGCGAGCCCCGAGGGCGAAGTTCCACCCGGTGTCGTTGCTTGTGCGGTCCCAGATGCCGATTCCGTCGATCTGGTGGGCCGAGGTGGAGTTGTTGTGCTCATCAAGCATCGGGTACATCAGCACCTGCCCGGCCAGAGCCGGCACGCCGCGGTCACGGGCCATCAGGGTGATGGCCGCGGTCAGCCCGCCCCCGGCGCTGCCGCCGATGGTGATCAGTCGTTCGGGGTCGATGCCGAGCTCGCCGGCGTGTTCAGCGGTCCACACCAGCGCGGCGTAGGAGTCCTCGGCGGCCGCAGGAGCGGGGTTCTCCGGCGCCAGGCGGTACTCCACGGTCACCACGACGGCGCCGAGGGGTTCCACGAGGTCCACCACCGGGCCCACGCCCACGAACCGGTCACCGAAGATCAACCCGCCCACGTGAGTGAAGAACAGGCCGGGGCCGGCGGGCTTCGCTGAGGTGCCCTGGCCACGGGGACGGAAGATCGAGATCAGCAGGTCTCCGGCCGGGCCGGGGATCCAGCGCTCCTCGTGCTCGATGGCGCGCCCCTCCAGCAGCTGCTCCAAGGTCGGGGTGAACCCCGGACCGCGCAGCACCGGCAGATGCTCAGGCAGCAGGGTCGGGGAGATGGACTCGTTGACGACCTTCAAGACGGTGTTCAGTTCTGCGTCGAAGGGGGGTGCGGTGCGCAGGGGTGCAGTAGTCATGGCGGGGCCTCCTGAGGCCGGTGCGGGGATGGGGTGGGTGTCGACTCCTGGAAGAACCGTCAGGGCGACGCCTCGAACCATAGACACCTGACTGACTGCCAGTCAATAGGCTGTACACCTTGACCGTTAGAAGTAAAACGTGATTACCTCTAACCACCCTTGATCTATCCGCATCGGTCCCGCAGGAGACCCCCATGTCCTACCTCGCCGACACCGTCGACACCTCGTACGTCGACATCGGATCTCTCCGCTTCGCCTACCGCCGCTTCGGTGCCAGTACCGGCTCCAGCTCCGGTACTGCGTCAGACGCGACGTCTCCCGCCGGTTCGACGGCGAGCCAGCCGCCGCTGGTACTGCTGCAGCGCTTCCGCGGCACCATCGACCACTGGGACCCCGCCTTCCTCGACGCCCTCGCCGCCCAGCGCGAGGTCATCGTCTTCGACAACCGCGGTATCGGGTTCAGCAGCGGACAGACCCCCGCCACCTTCGCCGAGATGGCCCACGACGCCGCCGCCTTCATCGACGCCCTGGGCCTGGCCCAGGTGGACCTGCTCGGCTGGTCCATCGGTGGCTTCGTCGCCCAGCTGCTGACCCTGCAGCGCCCGGAGCTGGTGCGCCGCCTCCTCGTCCTGGGCAGCGGACCTGGTGGCGCCACCGGCGCACCCGGACCCGACGCCAAGGTCATCGAGGTCATGACCCACCCCGAGAGCAACGATGAGGACTTTCTCTTCCTCTTCTTCGGCCTGCACGAGGAAGGACGCCGGCTGGGCCTGGAGTCGCTGCGACGATTGGACACCCGCCTGAGCGTCTCCGGGGTCGAGGTCAGCCAGCAGAGCTGGCAGGCTCAACTGCAGGCCATCGGTCACTGGAGCTCAGCCGACGACGTCACTGCCTGGCCGCACCTGAAATCGATCAAGGTCCCGGTGCTGGTGGCCAACGGCGCCCACGACGTCATGGTTCACGCTCAGCAGTCCTACGCCATGTCCCAGCGCCTGCCCGACGCCACCGTCCTGCTGTACAGCGACGCCGGCCACGGCTTCCTCTTCCAGCGACCGGAGGAGTTCGCCGCTGTCGTCCTCGACTTCCTGGCCAAGGAGTGAGCGTCGGCCGCAGCGGTGACGCGGGCCCGCGGGCGGGGGCGAGGGAGGGCGCCGACCCCGTCGAGCAGCCCCTCCCGAATCAGCCCCTATGAGCGGCCCTGCTCGAGCCGGCGCGGTGGGCAGGTGCGGTGAGTTGATGCGTCCGTCCGCGAGCTGTAGGCGTGAAGCGCCACGGGGTTGATCTGAGCGAGTGCCCAGCAAGGTCAGCCGGCCGGTCGCCCTCTCCGTAGCCTCTGTTGGCAGGTGGTCGCACCATGGGTGGAGCGAGCAGGGTGTGGCGTCGCTGGAGCAGGACGGGGCCTCGTCCTGGTGGTGTGACGGCTACGGGCTGATCAAACCTGGCACGGGGGCCGCGAGTGGCCTGGTAAGAGCGGCTCGGCTGAGGACCGTGACGCGGCACCGTGTCGCGGACAGCTGGTGGCGGTCCCCAGACCGTGCCGCCGCGGTATCGGAATATGCTGGTGAACTGTCGGGTTCTGGCGCCGCAGCACTAACAGGGACCAGGCGGCATGGTCCGCCAAAGGGACCGACGAGGGCGGCGGTGTGAGTTCGAGTTCGAGGGGGACGACGTAGATGCAGCCGTGGGCAGCGACAAGCAGGTACATGGAGGGCAGCGCGCCGGCCGGGCTGGGCTTCGTTCAGGACTTCCTCAACACCCTGGCTGCTGACCACCCCCGCCAGCCGGACTTGCTGCACGACCTCGAAAGCGCCCAGCAGTGGATGCAAGGTGCCCTCAGAAACCTCGAAGAACTGACCGACGGGTTCGTGGACCACGTGTTCCGGCTCAATGAACGCGACCTGCGCGATCTGTCTCTGCTGCGTGAGGACGTGCGCGAAGCCGTCGCCGCCGGTCTCGCCGCCACCGACCGCGCACCGGTGGACGTACCGATCACTCGCAGCGGCTCAGTCACCATCACCCTGAGCGCAGACGGCACGATCTGCACGGAGCCGATGGGTAGGGGAGTGGAGCTGCTGCGCTCCTACCTGCTGATCCAGCTCGCCCAAGCGGCGGGTCGCGGAGTCGCTCACCGATTGAAGATCTGTCCCAACGAACACTGCCGAACCGCCTTCTTCGATGAGTCCAAGAACTCCAGTCGCGTGTGGCACGACGTCCGAACCTGCGGCGGCATGGCCAACGCGCGCGCTTACCGCGAGCGGGCTCGTGCTCAACGAGATCAGCTCGAGACGCAGTAGCCGGCTACCTTGCCATCATCTCCCGGCGCCGGGCCGCGTGAACCAGGACGAGCAACCGGTCGACACCTCGTGAGCCGCGACTTCGGCGACGCTGCTCCAACGTCCAGCTCGTACGCCGATCTGGATCCTCGGTGAGTTCCCTGAGTCGCCCGGCCAGTCCTGGCCGCCGCTGCCGTGCGCGGATGCCCGCGATGTGGATGGCGCACGACGCCTCGTCTGCTCGACCAGGGTTGCGCACTCTCGGCTCATCTGCCGCCCTGCTCCTCGCCTCGTAGGCACCCTCCGGTTGGCGCGTGAAGCGTCTCCTGGCGCTCGCTAGGAGGAGAGCGGCGATGTGGCTTGGGGTGAACATCGCCCACCGTCGACGGGTCCAGTGAGGACCACCGCAGTGCCGCGCTGTCTCAGTACGTGCTGGTTTCAGTGCCGGGATGAGACGGACGTTTCCTGAATTTTCGGATCGAGGAAGACGTCGGCCTCAGGATGGATTGAGCGTGGGAAAGACCGCTCGCGTCATGGCCCCGGCGTGTCGGATGAGCAGTTCGCCGTCGATGGCGGCGGTGCCGGCGACCACGTCGGTGACGGCGCCGCAGTAACCGTGGTAAAGAGCTCGAGCGGTGATCTCCGGTTGCGCGACGTCGAGGACGCCGGCATCGACGCCCGCTCGCGCAGCGCCGGCGATCAGGTCGATGAGGCGTTCGTTGGCGGCGTTCTTCACCGCCTCGGCCCCCGCCACGGCGTACAACGCGCGGTGCACCTCACCGTGGTCCAGGACGAAACGCGTCAATGATTCCAAGACCGCCACTAGGCGATCGCCGATGGGAGAAGTCTCCTCAGCCAGGATCGCCTCCCCCAGATCGGCGAAGGCGTTCATGTGCCGTTCCCAGGCGGCGGCAGCCAACTCGTCCTTGGTCGCGAAGTGCAGGTAGAAGGACCCCTTGGACATGCCGGCGGTGCGGGTCACCTCTTCGATGGTGGCCTCAGCCAATCCATCGCGGACGAAAACGACTAGGGCAGCGTCCAGCAAGTCGCGCCTACGTTCCTCAGCTGGCTTGACCCGTCGAACCCGCTTCGCTGCAGCGGTGGTAGCCATGCTCGTTCCTCCGCTCGCCGACCTGTTGTGATGGCAACTCGGCCATCTTAGTCATCGCCCGCCGACCGGTCGCACAGCGTGGGCTCGCCGGGGGTGAATCCCCTCAGTGCGCTGTGAGCCGATGGATCGTCTTCCTCCGCCTCGCCTGTTCTGGCCGGTCTCGGACGTGCTCTGCGTGCGGCGATCTGGCAGGGGAGGGTGGCGTCGTCGCCGGGGCAGGTTGCTGCCGATCTGAGATCACCTGGCGGGGAGTTTGGAGGCGATGACCTCAACCGGGGTGATGACCGGGGGAGTGGCGAACAGTGCCTCCCCTCGCGCCTCGATCAACCTCCGGACCTCGCCGTGGAGGTGCAGTTCGCGATCCATCTCGGTCTCGAATGCGTCGAAGATGCGGAAGGACGTGGGACCGTGGCGGAAGGCGAACCAGGTCAAGGTTCCTGGTTCAGCTCCGACGAGTTGACGGGCCTCCTCGAAGAAGGCGATGACTTCCTCCTCCTTGCCTGGGCGGACGTCGAACTGGACGGAGAACCCGAAGGCGGGCATGTCGCTCCTCGTACTGAGATGACGGGATGGTCGCCGGGATGTTCGGCGTGAGCCACTCGTGCCGCGTGATTGGGGGTGGCACCGGCGGTGGCAAGTAAACAGATGTCGATGGGATCGCAAGGTTGGCCACGCCCGAGAACTTGGGCTGCACGGCGGACGCAGAATCCGCGGCGAACCGCTGTCCTCGATCCGCTGCTTTCGATCCGCGATGCCGCTGTCGTGCCGGCCGAGTTTGAGGTTGGGATCGCTGGATGGTGGCCTCAGCTAGCGCCGCGTCCGGCGCGACCCGCAGGGGTCAGGGCACTGGTATAGGCACGCAACCAGTCGGTGTGACCGCCGATCCCCCAGTCCTGTGCCTCGATCTCCAGTATCGTGACCCACACGCGCCCGGCGTTCTCGAGGGTGGGAGGGCTTCCTTCGGCCTCTAGAACGATGCGGGTGAAGTCACGCATAATGCCGCGCTTGTCCAGTTCGCTCAGTCGATGGGCGGGGATGCGCACCTCGAGGAAGTAGAAGGGAGCCTCGTGGTTAGGTTGCCCCGCGTGGTAGTCGGCATCCGCCTCGACCTCGTAGATCCATCCCTTCATGACCTCTCGTGCGGCGGGAGTGTCAGGGATCTTCTCCCACCACATCAGTGCCGAAGTCAGCCGATCCATGACCTCGTGTTGCTGCGGTTTGTTCAAGGCACCCTTGCGCAGGGTTAAATTGATCCAAGGCATCGGAGCTCCGATTGAAACGGTGGGTGGGGGCGGAACATCGGAATGAACCGTGCTCGAGCGTAGAGGTGAAGGATGACGAGACGCGCACGCGGCTGCGGATGCGGCTCTGGCGCTGCGGTGGCGATCGATGATGGATGGTGACGATTGTTTTTCCGGTGTAGGGCACCGCCACTTCGAAGAGCGGCCTTCCCGTGACGATCGCCGCCCCGATGACCGACGGTGGCGGTGTAGGCGGGGCGGGTATCACGGCACCATCATGTCGCCCCGGTGCTCATGCGCCGTTGATGGCCAAGCCTGACGAGGCGGATACCCTGCTCGTACCATCCGGGCTGTTCGGGTCGTCCGCGTCGTCTGTGTGATCCGCTAATACCTTCATTCGGGCCAGGAGTTGTTTTCGATGACCTGCACGAAGTCGAGGTGGCGGTAACCGGGGACGCGGTGTTCGAGGACGTCGGCGTTGACGGTACCGAAGGTGGTGTGGGAGCGGTGGCGGAAGCCGTCGGTGAAGGCGTCGACGATGGCTTTCTTGAAGCCGGGGCGGGGGTGGGCGGTCACGACCGCTTCCACGTCGCCTGTCTCGAGGTCGCGGTGTCCGATGCCGAGCACATCGGTCTCCACCCCCGCGGTCACCAGCGCGACCTCCGGTTCCAAGCGCCACGGCACTTCGGGGGTGGTGTGCAGGGCGATGGCCTCCCACACCAGTCGGATCCGTTGGGGCGCGAGGCCGTGGGCGGTGAGGAAGCGCTGCGCCTCGTCGGCTCCGTCGAGTTCGAAGCGCTGGTCGTCGCGCCGGTAGGTGGGGGTCAGACCGAGATCGTGGAACATCGCCCCGACGTAGAGCAGTTCCGGATCGGCGTGAAGGCCGAGGCGGCGCCCTTGCAGGGAGCCGAAGAGGAACACCCGGCGGGAGTGGTCGAAGATCAGGTCGTCGGCGGCGTCGCGGACCAGGTCGGTGGCCTCGCGGGCCAGGGTGGAGTCGGGCACTGGCACACCGGCGATGGTCTCAGTCATGAGATCTCCGTTCTCGAGGGGCCAACGGCCCCGGGAACACCCATCGTGCGCAAACGACAGCCAGGAGGGGAGTGTCCACCGTGACATGCTTACCTCGGATCCGGACATCAGCGAGAAGGAGGAGATCATCGTGGCGCTCACCGACCTCCACCGCGGGAGCGACCGCGCATCAGGCGCTAGTCGCGTGCCCGCTCACCGCGCTCCCTCCCACAGTGTCCCCTCGCACAAGGTCACCGCCCTGGTTTTCGACGGGATGAAATTGCTGGACCTGGCCGGGCCGATGGAAGTTTTCGCCGAGGCCAACCGCTTCGGGGCCCGCTACGTGCTGGAGGTCCGTTCCCCGGGCGGGCAGCCCGTCTCATCCTCGGCCGGCCTGCGAGTCCCCGTCGACGGAGCCGCTGGAGGCGCGCGGGGTGTGGGCACGCTCCTGGTCGTCGGCGGTGACCGGCTGCCCACTACGCCGATCGATGCAGACCTCATTTCATCGGTGCAGCGCCTGGCGCGGCGGGCGGTGCGGACCGCCTCCATCTGCACCGGTGCCTTCCTTCTGGCCGCAGCCGGCGTATTGGACGGACACCGGGCGACGACCCACTGGCGATCCACGGCGCTGCTGGCGCGTTCCTTCCCCCACATCGACGTCGAACCGGACGCGATCTTCGTTGAGGACCGCGGCGTCTACACCTCCGCGGGAGTCTCGGCCGGCATCGACCTGGCCCTGGCGCTGGTGGAGGCCGACCACGGTGGTGAACTCGCCCGCCAGGTCGCGCAGTCGCTGGTGGTGTTCCTGCAACGCCCCGGCGGTCAGTCGCAGTTCTCCCCGTCCTCATCGCTGACCCGGCCACGCACCACCTCCTTGCGGGAGGTGACCGACGCCGTCGCCGCCGACCCCGCCGGGGACCACTCGTTGTCTGCTCTCGCCGCCCGTGCCCACCTCAGCGCCCGCCACCTCACGCGGCTCTTCCACGCTGAGCTGGCCACCACACCGGGCAGGTACGTCGAGGCGGTGCGCGTCGATGCCGCAGTGCGTCTGCTGCACGAGGGGTACTCCGTGGCGGCCACTGCGCGTGCCGTCGGGATCGGGAGCCCGGAGACGCTGCGGCGCGCCTTCACCGCACACGTGGGTGTCTCGCCCCGCGCCTACCAGGAGCGGTTTCGGACCAGCCGGCGAGACGGAACGAGCACCGTGGCGGAGGAACCTGCGCATCAGGCCGAGGAGTGAGATTCCTGTTCTGTGCCGCACAACGCGAGATGACCGTGCGTTGCGCTCTGCGCATTGACCGCGGGTCTCGGGTGGTGCAGTCCCATGTGACGCGGTTGGCAGTTCCGATACGTACGCTTCCGAGCTGGCGGTCTCACCGCGCGGAGCTCACAGTTGTCAGGAGACATCTTGATCATCTCGTTGCTCTCGCAGCCAGACCAGTTCCAGTATGCCGGAGAAGACCACCGTCCCAGCCGCTTCGGGTGGTGTGCGGGTGGTGCGTCGACCCCGTGGTATTCGGAAGCGTCTTCCGGCGCCGTGAGGTCACCGGGGAGGGGGGTTGGTACTTCGCGCACGACACTCGACCCAGCCCGGGGGTGCAGGGAGTGGGTACGGAGGAGGTCACCGAGCGGCGCCCGCGGTGCTTACGGCAGGTCAGCGCGTACGCCGGGCCCCGTCTTCTGGGCTGATTAGTTCTTGACTGTCGGGGGAGGGGCGGGCATGAGCACTTGTCGGGCCGCCAGGCCCGACCCCAGGGGGTCGCCGGGGAGGGCGCAGTCCGACGATAGTTGCCTACAAGAACTAGAAACTGCGAAACCCAACGAGTTTCGCACCGCGCCAGCGGGGCGAGACGCGTTGTACCGCAACGACTACGAAACTTTAGGCCGCGCCAGCGGCCACACGGTTCGCAGCTCGCGCGCCAGCGCGAGGGCACGAGGCGGCGCGCCAGCGCCGCCC
>NZ_CEEDMJ010000013.1:82987-173649 GCF_979255925.1 Kineococcus sp. AC630 | reverse complement strand
CACCTCCCCCACCCGCCCGATCGGCGTCGCCGTGATCGGCGCCGGCATGGCCGGCCGCGCCCACCTCGCCGGCTACCGCGCCGCCACCACCCTCGCCGGCGGCCGCTACAGCGAGGGCCTGCCGCCGGTCCGCCTGGTCGCCGTCGCCGACGCGCACGAACCCTTCGCGATCGCCGCGGCGCAGCGCTACGGCTACGAGCGCGCCGAGACCTCCTGGCAGGCCGTCGCGCAGGCCGACGACGTCGACGCGGTCAGCGTCGTCGTCGCCAACCACCTGCACCGCGAGATCGTCGAGGGGCTGCTGGCCGCGGGCAAGCACGTCCTGTGCGAGAAGCCGCTGGCCCCCTCCGTCGCCGACGCGGAGGCGATGGTCGCGGCCGCCGCCCAGCACCCGGACCTCGTCGCCGCGGTGGGTTTCACCTTCCGCCGCTCCCCCGCGATCAACGGCCTGCGCGAGCAGGTGCTCAACGGTCACCTCGGTACCGTCCGCCACTTCAACGGCCACTACTGGTGCGACTACGCCACCAATCCGAACGCGCCGATCAGCTGGCGCTACAAGGGGGGCCTGGGGTCCGGAGCGCTCGCGGACATCGGCAGCCACCTGATCGACCTCGGTGAGTACTTCTGCGGACCGCTGGAGTCGGTGCGGGGGACGGTGTTCTCGCAGGTGACGAAGCGCCGGCCGAAACCGGTCGGCGCCGTCGTCGGGCACGCCCTGTCCGAGGTGAGCGCCGAGTTCGAGGACGTCGAGAACGAGGACCTGGCGACGTTCACGGCGACGTTCGCGAACGGAGCGACCGGGACGTTCTCGGTCTCGCGCATCGCGCACGGCCTGCCCAACGGATTGGGTTTCGAGATCTTCACCGAGCACGGCGCGGGCGCCTTCGACCTCAACCGCACCGGTGAGTTCACCATCGCCGACTCGACCGCGCCCGGTGCGGTCAACGGCTACCGTCAGGTCCTCGTCGGCCCCGAACACCCCTACGTCGCGGGCGGGCTGCCGATGGACTTCCCCAGCGTCGGCCACGGCCAGAGCGACTTCTTCACCTTCCAGTGCCGCGCGTTCCTCAACGAGGTCGCCGGTGGGGTCGGAACCCCGATCGGCGACCTGCCCGTGGTGCCGCCTATGGCCCACGGCCTGCACAACCTGCGCGTGCTCGAGGCGGTCACCCGGGCCGCCGACGGCACGGGCGAACCCGTCCCCGTCGACTGAGGGAGAACAGACCGTGAAACTCGGCGTCTACAACGCGATCCTGCACGACCGCCCCCTGCCCGAGGCGCTGCAGGTCGTCGCCGGCCTCGGGCTGGAGGGCATCGAACTGAACTCCGGCGGGTTCCTCCCCCCGGTCCACATCCCCACCTTCGACGACATCCTGGTCAGCGACACCGCCCGCGACGAGTTCCTCGGGACCTTCGAGGGCACCGGGGTCTCGATCGCCGGCCTGAACTGCAACGGCAACCCGCTGCACCCGAACCCGGTCATCGGCGACGAGCACGCCGAGGACGTCCGCCGTTCGATCCGGCTGGCGAACCGCCTGGGCCAGCACCGCGTCGTCACCATGTCGGGGCTCCCCGGCGCCGAGCCCGGGGCGACCCGCCCCACCTGGGTGGTGAACGCCTGGAACTCCCGCGACCTCGACGTCATCGACCACCAGTGGAGCGTCGCCGTTCCGTTCTGGCGCGAGATCGACGCCCTCGGTCGCGATCTCGACGTCAAGGTCGCCCTGGAACTGCACCCGCAGAACGTCGTCTTCAACCCGGCGAACGCTCGCGAACTCGTCGAACGCACCGGGGCGACCCACGTCGGCGTCGAACTCGACGCCTCGCACCTGTTCTGGCAGCAGATGGACCCCGTCGCCGTCGTCCGCGACCTCGGTCCGCTGGTGTTCCACGCCGCGGCCAAGGACGTGCGGATCAACCCGGCCGCCGCGGTCTACGGCGTGCTGGACAACCGGTTCCGTCGCCTCGACCCCTCCGAGGACCGCACGAACCTCGGGGGCGACGAGTGGGTCAACGAGTGGCCGAAGGAGTCCGCGTGGGACTTCGTCGCCCTCGGCAGGGGCCACGACACCGCGTTCTGGGCCGAGTTCCTGCGTGCCCTGCACGAGGTCGACCCGGACATGGCCGTGAACATCGAGCACGAGGACACCTCCCTCGGGCGGATCGAGGGCCTGGAGGTGGCGGCGGAGGTCCTCAAGGACGCCGCCCGGGCCGCCGGGGTCTGAGCGGCGGCCCGGACGGACGGGACGCCCTGTCGCGCAGGGCGTCCCGTCACGGGTAGGCGATGGTCTCCGTCCGTCCGCTGGCCAGGGCGCGGGTGGCCGCGTCGGCCACGGCCTGCGCCGCGAGACCGTCCTCCAGCGTGACGGGCGGGGTGGTCCCCCGCTCCAGCGCGTCGACGAAGGCGGCCAGCGTCGCGGCGTAGGTCGGTTCGACCCGCTCGAACCAGCCCGGCGGCAACGCGTCGGCGACGGCCCCGGTCGCGCCGTAGTGCACGACGTTTCCCCGGTGGTGACGCCGGGACTCCACCAGCCCCGTGGACCCCATGACCTCGATGCGCTCGTCGTAGCCGTACCCGGTCCGCCGGACGCTGTCGATCTGCACGAGCGCCCCCGAGGGCAGGGTCAGCACGGCCACCGAGGTGTCGACGTCGCCGAAGCGCGCGATGCGGGGATCGGCCAGGGCGGAACCGGTGACGGAGACCGAGACCGGGTCCTGACCGCTGATCCACCGCGCGAGGTCGAAGAAGTGCACGGTCTGGTCGCGCAACTGGCCCCCGGAGACCTCGAGGTACTCGATGGGCGGGAGGGAAGGGCCGCGCGACGTCAGCTGCAGGAGTTCGACCTCCCCGACGCCCCCCTCCGCCACCACGCGACGGAGCGCGGCGTGGTCGCGGTCGAAGCGGCGGTTGAAGTCCAGCATGGCCGGCACCCCGCTGCGGCGGACGTGCGCGACGACGTCGCGCGCCGCGGCGAGGTCGGGGGCGAGGGGTTTCTCGCAGATGACGGCCAGGCCGGCGTCGGCGGCCGCGCGCAGGTGCTGGGCGTGGGTGTCGGTGGAGGAGGCGATGAACACCGCGTCGACGCGGTCGGCGTCGAAGACCTCACCGAGATCGCCGGCGGCCCGCGAGCCGTGACGGCGGGCGAGGTCGTGGGCGCGGGCCTCGTCGATGTCGTAGACGAGGACGAGGTCGACGTCCGGGTGCGCGGCGAGGTTGCGGGCGTGGACGGAGCCGATGAACCCGGCACCGACGAGGGCGAAGCGTTGCACGGGGCTCAGCCGACCAGGATGGCGAGCAGGTTGCGCATGGTCGTCGCCACCACCAGCGGATCGTGCTCGTTGGCGCGGTCGGAGAACATCTCCGAGACCCACCAGCCGTCGTAGCCGGTGGACTCGATCGCGTCGACCCACTGCTGCAACGGGATCGCTCCCCCGCCGATGACGACGTTGCGGTGCACGCCCTGGTCGGCGACGTCGTGCTCGCGGTCGAGGTCGAGACCGTCGGAGAGGTGGACGGCCTTGATGAGTTCCGGTGGCAGGGCGGCGACCTCCTCGAGGGTGTCCCCCGTGGACCAGAAGTGCCAGGTGTCCAGCGCGATCCCGACGTTGGGCCGCCCGGCGGTCTCGATGATCCGCAGCGCGTGGCGGCAGCGGTTGAGCCGGGCCCAGGCGAGGGGTTCGAGGTAGAGCTCGAGGCCGTGGTCGGCGGCGATGTCGGCGGCCTCGCGGACGTTGCCCGCGGTCACGGCGACGGCCTCGGCCTCGTCCATCCCCAGGGTCGCGCGGTAGCGGGCGTCGTCGTCGGCCAGGGTTCCCGCACGGTGGTCCTTGACCACGCCGACGTCCAGCGGGCCGGTGCAGAGCTGGACGATCGGGGCGCCGAGCGTGGCGGCGATCGAGCACATGCGGCGCACCTCGGCGAGGAAGTCCTCCCGCGCGGCGCCCTGGCGTTCGACGTCGAGGACCGCGCCGAGGCCCGTCACCTCGAGGCCTTCCAGGAGGGGCGGCAGCGTGTGCACCGAGAAACCCGCGTCGAGGTAGCGGTAGAGCTTGGGGCTCTGCAGCTCGATGCCCCCGAACCCGGCCTGCCTGGCGACGGCGATGTCCTGGACGACGTTGCCGAAGAAGGTGGTGGTGACGTTCATCGACAACTTCGGCAGCGACGACGGGGACGACGGGGACCCCGCCGGGGGTGCCGCCGGGACCGGGCGGGTCGTGGAGGTGGACACGGTGCTCCTCACTGAGCGACTGGACAGGTGTGGACCGGTCCAGGTTAGCGTCCAGCGATCCACGTGTCTGCCCCTAAGCTGCCCCCGTGGAACACCGCGACGGACGCACGCCGGCACCGCGGATGCCCACGATCCGGGACGTGGCCGAGCAGGCCGGGGTGTCGAAGTCGCTGGCCTCGCTGGCGCTGCGCGGGGATCCCGGGGTGAGCGAGGCCCGCCGTGCCTCGGTGCGGCAGGCGGCGGAGGAGCTGGGCTACCACCCGAACCGGCTGGCCCGGGCCCTGGCCCAGCCGCGGTCGGGCACGGTCGGGGTCCTGCTCAACGACCTGCGCAACCCCTGGTTCGTCGAGCTCCTCGCCGGCCTGACCGCCTCCCTCGACGGCGCCGGGCTGGCGCCCGTGCTCGCCGACTCCTTCACCTCCCGGCGGGTCGGGCGCTCGGCGGTGGACCAGCTGCGCTCGCAGCGGGTCGACGCGGTCGTCGTCGTCGGCACCACCGACGACGACCAGGAGCTGCGCCGGGCCGCGAGCGCCGGCCTGCCGATCGTGCTCGCCGGGACCTACGACCCGGGCGACCTGGACGCCGACGTGGTGGTCAACGACGACGAGGCCGGCGCGACCAGCGCGACCCGGCACCTGCTGGACCTCGGTCACCACCGCCTCGTGCACCTGCGCGGCCCGGGACGGGTGGGTTCGCTGCGCGCCCAGGGGTTCGACCGGACCCTCGCAGACGCCGGCCTGCCGGCGTCGGTCGTGGCCGGCGGCACGGGTGAGGAGAGCGGGTACGCCGCCGCCCGGCGGGTCCTCGAGAGCCGTGAGCGCCCGACCGCGATCTTCGCCTACAACGACCTGGCGGCCATCGGCACCCTGTCGGCGGCGCACGACCTGGGGCTCGGCGTTCCCGGGGACCTGTCGGTCATCGGCTACGACAACACCTACCTCGCCGCCATCCGCCACCTGTCCCTGACGTCGGTCGACAACGGGACCTTCGCCATCGGCGTCCAGAGCGGACGTTTCGTCACCGAACGCCTCGCCGGCGGCGGCCAGGGGGGCCGCGTGCACCGGGTCGCCGCCACGCTCGCGGTCCGCCGCACGACGGGGCCCGCACCGGCGACCACCGGCTGAACCGCGGCGCCGGGTGCCGACCCCGTCCGCCGGGGCGACGATGGGCCGGTGCCCCTCCTGCCTCCCCCGCCGACCGAGCGCGACGCCGTGCGCGCCTGGGTCGCCACCCACCTCGGGCACCTGACCTGCGAGGCCCCGGACGAGGAGGTGCCGGTGTCCCCGGTGCGCGGCGGGCAGACCGCCGCCGACACCGCCCTCGCCACGCTGGACCTGACCGGCTACGCCGCCCGCCGCAACGAGGTGTTCCCGCGGGAGCGCCGCGGCGCGACGCGGCTCTCCCCCTACATCCGCCACGGCCTCCTGCCTCTGCCCGCCGTGTGGACGGCGGCCGCCGACGCACCGGCCCGGGACCGCTCGAAGTTCCGCGACGAACTGCTCTGGCAGGAGTACGCGCGCCACCTCTACGCCCGCCTCGGCCACCGCACGGCGGACGCCCTGCGCTTCGAGGCTCCCGTCCCGGCGCAGGCCTGGCCCCGCGAGCCCTGGCCGCAGGAGATGGCGTGCGTCGCGGCGACCACCGCGGAACTGCACGAGGACGGCTGGCTGGTGAACCAGACCCGGATGTGGCTGGCGTCGCAGTGGTCGGTGCGGGCCGGGGCGGACTGGCGTGAGGGCGCGCAGGAGATGTACCGCCACCTGCTCGACGGTTCCCAGGCCGCCAACCGCCTCGGCTGGCAGTGGGCGGTCGGGACCGGGACGGGCAAGGTCTACGGCTTCAGCCGCTGGCAGGTCGAGAAGCGCGCCCCCGGTCTGTGCCGCAGCTGTCCCCTGCAGCGGGCCTGCCCCGTCCAGGAGTGGCCGGACACCGAGGCCGGCCCCCGCGCCGAGGCCCCGGACGCGCTGGTGGGCGGTCCCACCGACGCCGGCCCCCGGTCACCGGAGGTCACCGGGGAACCCGACACGGTCTGGTTGACGGCGGAGTCCCTCGGGGACACCGACCCGGCCCTGCTCGCGCACCCGGACCTCCCCGCGGTCTTCGTGTTCGACGAGCCGTTGCTGGCCCGCCTGCGGTTGTCCGGCAAGCGACTCGTCTTCCTCGCCGAGACCCTGGCGGAACTCGGCTGCGACGTGCACCTCGGCGACCCCGTGGCGGAACTGGCCGGACGCCGTCTGGCCGTCACCCATGCCCCCGTCCCCGGGTTCGCCCGTCGGTCGGCGCGGGCGGACGTCGTCGCCCGCCACCCGTGGCCCTGGCTGCGCCGACCCGGTTCAGGGTCCTTGCGCTCGTTCAGCGCGTGGGTGCGTTCGGCGGGCTGAGGACGCTTGACCTCAAGCGCTTGAGGGCGCGCAGGATCTCCCTGTGCGCACACGAGTCGACGACCTGAGCATCGCCGAGATGGCGGCACGGTCGGGTTTCAGCGAACCCACGCTCCGCTACTACGAGAAGATCGGCCTGCTCGGCCGGTCCCGCGCGACGTCGACAGCGGGCACCGGCGCTACGACGAGGCCACGGTCGTCCGGATCGAGGCGCTGGCCTGCCTGCGCTCGGCCGGCGTCGGAGTCGCCGACCTGCGTCGCTACCTCGACCTGCTCGCGCGTGGTGACGCGGAATCCGCTGCCGCGCAACGTGACCTGTTCAACACTCAGGCGGCACGCGTCGAGGCCGAGATCGCCCGGCTCCGGGTCCGCGCCGAGTACCTGCACCGCAAGACCGACCTGTGGGACGCCCGGGTGCGCGGGGACGCCGACGCCGAACAGCGCGCCGTCGCCGCCGTGACCGAGATCCTCACCAGATTCTGAAGGAGAACACCGTGGACCGCACCATCGTGGTGACCGGGGCGACCGGTCACGTCGGGAACCACTCGCTCGTCCGCCTGCTCGCCGACGGCGAACGCGTCCGGGCGCTCGTCCGCGGCCCGGAGGGGAGGGGCGTCGTGCTCGCGGCGGTGGACCGGGCCGGCGTCGACGCGACGGCGTTGGAGTTCGCGACGGCGACCCTCGACGTCGACGACGGCTGGAACGAGGCGCTGGCCGGCGCGGACGGGGTCCTGCACCACGCCTCACCGTTCCCGTCGCGACAACCCGAGGACCCTGACGACGTCATCCGGCCGGCCCGGGAGGGCGCACTCCGCGTCCTGCGCGCCGCCCGGGAGCAGGGCGTCCGCCGGGTCGTCCTGACGTCGTCGTTCGCGGCGGTCGGCTACTCCCGCAGCAGCGGGGGACCGTTCACCGAAGCGGACTGGACGGACGGTGACGACGTCACCGCCCCGCCCTACGTCCGGTCCAAGGCGCTGGCCGAACGGGCCGCGTGGGCGTTCGTGGCCGACGGCGGACCGGAACTGGCCGTGGTGAACCCGACCGGGATCTTCGGCCCGACGCTGTCCCCGCGCCTCTCGGCCTCGGTCGCGATGGTCGCCGCGCTGGTCGAGGGCCGACCCGTCGGCGATCCGGGACGGGCGTTCGGGATCGTCGACGTGCGCGACGTCGTGGACCTGCACGTGCGGGCGCTGGACGATCCCGGGGCGGTGGGGCGCAGGTTCCTGGCGAGCGCGGGGCCGGCCGTGACGCTCGAGTGGCTCAGCCGGGTCGTGGCCGACCGCGCCGCACCCGATCTCGCCCTGCCGGGTTCTCCGGTCATCGCCACCGAGGCGGCCCGCACGGTCCTGGGGTGGCGCCCCCGGGACGTGGTCAGCACCGTTCTGGACACCGTCGACAGCCTCGGGTAGTCAGCCCGCATCGGTGGCTCTCCACGTGCTGAGCTTGGCGGGGTTCAGCTGGATCCAGACGTCGGTGACGAGACCCGCCCGCACCCGGAGGTTCAGCAGGGCCCGGACGTCGGGGCCCTGCTCGAAGCGGTAGGCGAGCCCGTCGCCGGTGACCTCCTCGACGGCCACCGTCCCCGGGTTCTTGCGGGTGATCCCGAGGAGGAACCGGGCGGCGTCGTCGACGCCGCGCACCGGTCGACGGGCCGCGCTGACGACACCCCCGCCGTCGGAGCGCACCGTGACCGACGGGTCGAGCAGGGCCGCGAGCGCGGCGAGGTCCCCGGTCCCGGCGGCCCGGGCGAAGGCCCGGACGACGGCGTCGTGCTCACGCCGGTCACCCCCGACGGCGTCGTGCTCGCGCACCCGCCGCCGCGCCGAGGACGCCAGCCGGCGCACCGCGGCCGGGGTGCGCCCGACGACCAGCGCGATCTCGGGGAAGGGCAGGCCGAACACGTCGTGCAGGACGAAGGCGACCCGTTCGGCCGGGGTCATCGCCTCCATGACGACGAGGACGGCGGTGCTCACCGACTCCTCGAGGGTGATCCGGTCCAACGGGTCCTCAGCCCCGTCGCGGGAGCCGGAGAAGAACTGCGCCGGAACGGGTTCCGGCAACCACTCCCCGACGTAGCGTTCGCGGCGCTGCCGGGCGGAGCCCAGGACGTCCAGGCAGACCCGGCCCGCGACCCGGGTCAGCCACCCCTGCGGGTTCCCGATCGCGGCCCGTTCGGCGTCGCTCAGGCGGTACCAGCGGACGTAGGTCTCCTGGACGGCGTCCTCGGCCTCCGCGATCGTGCCGAGCATCCGGTAGGCCGACGACACCAACCGCCGACGCTCCTCGGGGACCTCACCCATCCCGGCTCCTCCCGCTCCTCGTGAGCGGACAGCCTGCCCGGTCGTCGGGCCACCTCACACTCCGGCCCGCCGCGTCGTCAGGAGGACGTGAGCACACCGTCCCAGGAGGTCAGCCCGTGAAGATCGCCGTCGCCGGGGGAACCGGCACCGTCGGACGCCACGTCGTGGACGTGGCCCGGGAGCACGGACACGACACCGTCGTCCTGTCGCGGGCCACCGGCGTCGACCTCGTCACCGGATCGGGCCTGCGACCCGCACTGGAGGGGGCCGACGTCGTCGTCGACGTCTCCTCGGTCGGGACGCGGTCGGCAGCCACCTCGCGGGAGTTCTTCCGGGCGGTGACGCTCAACCTGCTGCGCGCGGAGGAGGCCACCGGGGTCGGGCACCACGTGGCGTTGTCGATCGTCGGCGCCGAGCGCGCTCCGTTCGGCTACTACGCCGGCAAGGCCCTGCAGGAGGAACTCCTGACCCGGAGCCGCGTGCCCTGGACGGTGCTGCGCGCCACCCAGTTCCACGAGTTCGCGGAGCAGGTCCTCGGTCAGGCCACCCTCGGCCCCGTCGACCTCGTCCCCGTCATGCGTTCCCGGCCCGTGGCGGCGCGGGAGGTTGGCGAACGCCTCGTCGAACTCGCCGGGGAGGGGGCCGCCGGGCGCGTGCGGGACCTCGGCGGACCCGAGGTCCTGCGCCTGGTCGACATGGTCCGCGCCTACGCCCGCGCCACCGGCCGCAGGGGGCCGGTGGTCGCGGTGCCGCTGCCGGGCGGGTTCGGGAGGGCGCTGCGGGACGGGACGATCCTGCCCGGCCCCGACGCCGACCGAGGGCGGCAGACCTTCGGCGAGTGGGTCGCGCAGTCGTGAACGGGTCCTCCCGCGTCAGGCGCGGGGGTCGGCCAGCACGTCGCGCCAGGAGTGCTGCGGCTCGTAATCGAGCAGTCGGCGCGCCTTGTCGATGCTGTAGAGGGTCTCGTTCCGTCCCAGTTCCCGGCGGACCTCGACCCCCTCGTAGAAGGTGTCGAGGAGCTCCTGGGTGCTCGCCGCGACGGACGTGTCGTCGTTGGCCACGTTGAACACCTCGAACCCGAGGCCGTCGGTCTCGAGTGCGCGCAGGGTCATCTGCCCCAGGTCGCGGGTGTCGATGTAGGAGAAGATGTTGCGTCGCCGCAACGCCGGGTCCGCCAGGAAGGGCGGGAACTTCTCGGCGTACTCGTGGGGCTCGATGACGTTGTTGATCCGGAAGCCGTAGACGTCCGCGCCGGTCCGGGCCTGGAAGGAGCGCGAGACGACCTCCCCCGCCACCTTGGACATCGCGTAGGAGTCCTCCGGGACGACGGGGTGGTCCTCGTCGACGGGCAGGTACAGCGGTTTGCGCTCGCCGCGGGCGAAGCAGATGCCGTAGGTCGTCTCCGAGGAGGCGAAGACCACCTTGCGGATGCCGAGCCGGGTCGCGGCTTCCAGCACGTTGTAGTGCGCCAGGATGTTCGTCGCGAACGTCGTGGCGTCCGGGGCGATGAGGATCGCGGGGATCGCGGCGAAGTGGACGACGGCGTCGTAGGCCGAACCCTCGGCCGCGGCGGGGCCCAGCTCGTCGAGGTCGGCCATCGTCGGCATGCCCGCCATCGCGGAGTAGACCTGGCCGGCGTCGGTCAGGTCGACGCGCAGGTCGGTGACGTCGGGGTGGCGCAGCGGGGTGAGGTCGGCGTTGGTGACCTGGTGGCCCTGGGAGGCCAGGAACGGGGCGACGTGGTGTCCGGCCTTGCCACTGCCGCCGGTGAAGAAGATGCGCATGGGACCAGCCAACCACCCATCTCGCGTTGCGCCAGGCCGGGCTCCCGCCGACCCCGGACGCGGAAGGACCCCGGCAGGGAAAACCCTGCCGGGGTCCGGTGGTCCGATCCGCGTCAGGTCAGCGCGTGCCGGCCTTCGCGTACGCCGACACCGCGTCGATGTTCGAGGCGTCGATGAACGCCGGGCCGGTCAGGACGGCCTCGCCACCACCGATGGTGTTCCCGTTGGTCAGGTACAGCCAGAGCGAGTCGACCGCTTCGTAGCCCTGCAGGTAGGGCTGCTGGTCGATCGCCCACTGGACCTTCTTGTCCTGGACGGCCTGGACGAGTTCGGCGTTGGTGTCGAACGTCTCGACCTTCGCGGAACTGCCGGCCTCCGTGACCGACTGCGAGGCGATCAGGGCGAACGGGGCACCGAGGGTGATGACGTTGTCGATGCTCTTGTCCTCCTGCAGCTTCGCCGTGATGGTCGACTGCACGGCGGAGGAGTCGGTGCCGTTGACGTAGATGTTCTCCACGGACCCCGCGGAGCCGAGACCGGCCTTGACGCCGGCGCAGCGCGCCTCGAGCTGGACCTGGCCCTGCGCCTGGATGACGCAGAGGACCTTCTTGGCGCTCTCGGAGGCGAGGCGGGTGCCCGCGGCGGTCCCGGCGATCGTCTCGTCCTGACCGAAGTAGCCGATGAGCTTCTGGGCCTTCCAGTCGCCGTAACCGGCGTTCAGCCCGATGACGGGGATCCCCGCGGACTCGGCCTTGCCGATGGCGTCGGAGAGCGCGGCCGCGTTCGGCATCGTCACCGCGATCGCGTCGACCTTGGAGTCGATCGCGTTCTGGATGAGCGTCGCCTGCTGGGAGGCGTTGTCGTTGTTGGTGTACTGCAGGTCGATGTTGTCCTTGTCGGCGGCCGCCTGGGCTCCCTTGCGGATGATGTCCCAGAACGTGTCACCGGCGGCGGCGTGGGTGATCAGGGCGACCTTGTACTTCGGGGTGCTGGCTGTCTTGCCGCCGCTCCCCGAGTCGCCGCTCTTGTCCTCTGCGCCACCGGTGCTGCTGCAGGCCGCCAGACCCAGGGCCGCGACCGCCAGAACAGCAGCGGTGCGCAGGCCTCCACGAGCGATTCTCATGTCTTTCCCATCCTCGTCGACAGGCACCACCCGCACCGTGCGGGTGGCCATCAGTCCGGCCTAGTAGAACTCACCTGCGCCGACGGCCGGGCCGGGCGGTGCGTCTGTGGTTCACCAGCGGTCGACGTGCTCCTGGATGCGCTGGCGCATCAGGCGCGACGACTCTTCGGCCTTCTCCTCCCAGGCGAAGACGCTGGAGCAGAGGGCTCCGGAGAACCCGACCTCACCCAGAGCGGAGAAGATGCCGTCGAAGTCGACCTCACCCTCGCCGATGTTCAGGTGCTGGTGGATCCGGGCGGTGGAACCCGGCGGGTTGACGATGTAGCGCAACCCGCTGGAGGCCCGGAAGTCGAAGCTGTCCGCCACGTGGACGTGGCGGACCAGGTCACCCGCGTAGCGGATGATCCCCGGGCCGTCGCCGCCCTGGTGGTAGGTGTGCGGGGTGCAGTAGACGAACCCGATCCAGGGCTGGTCCAGACCCCGGACGAGGTCGACGGCCCGGTAGCCGTCCTCGACGAAGTCGTCGGGGTGAGGTTCGAGGCGCAGTTCGATCCCCTTCTCCTCGAAGTGCGGGAGCAGTTCCTCGAGGGAGTCGAAGAACCGCGCCTCGCTGGCCTCGGGGAGTTCCGGGCGACCGTTGAACTCGCTCTGCACCACGGGGACGCCGAGTTCCGTCGTCACCTCGAGGATGCGCTTCACGTTGCGCACGGCCTGCTTGCGCTCGTCCTCGCCCGGACCGGACCACCGCTGGACGAACTGCGTGGAGGCCACCCCGACCCCGGCCGCGTCCAACGCGGACCGGAACTTCCGGACGGTCGCGAGGTCGACCCGCGGGTGGCGGAAGAAGGGGATGAAGTCCTCGCGCGGCGAGAGCTCGATCCACTCGTAGCCGAGGTCGGCGACCAGTCCGGGGAGGTCCAGCAGCGGCACCTCGCGGAACATGTAGGTGTCGAGCGCGATCTGCAGGTCCGCGTTGCGCGGTACGGCGTCGGCGACGAACCCGGGAGCCAGGCTCACGGTTTCGCCCCCAGGTCGATCTCGACGCGCTCCCCGGTGCGCAGGGACTCCACGCCGGCGGCGCACACCGCGGCCGCCGCGTAGCCGTCCCAGACGCCCGGCCCGTCGACGTTCGCCCCGGAGCGGACGGCGTCGATCCAGCGCTGGAACTCCACGTCGTAGGCGGCACCGAACCGTTCCTTGAAGTCCTTGGGGATGCTGCCACCCCAGCCCTGGCCGGACTGGGTGACCATGCCCTCGGGCAGGCCGATGCGCGCCTGCCCCTTCTCGGCCACGAGTTCGGTGCGCACCTCGTAGCCGAAGGTGGTGTTCACGAAGATCTCGACGTCCACGAGGATCCCGGATTCGGTCTCCATGATGACGAACTGCGGGTCCCGCAGTCCTTCGGGGGCGGCGCTCGTCGACCGCGGCGCGATGACGCGGATGGCCACGATCTCCTCCCCCGTCAGGTAGCGGGCGATGTCGACCTCGTGCACGACGGAGTCGAGGATGAGCATCTCGGAGGAGAAGTTCGGCGGGGTCGTCGCGTTGCGGTGGGCGCAGTGCAGGAACAGCGTCCGGCCGTACTCACCGGACTCGACGAGCCCCCGCAGCTGCTGGTACCCGGCGTCGAAGCGACGCATGAAACCGACCTGCACGAGCGGGCGCCCCAGGGCCGCCTCGGCCTCGACGATCCGCCGCGACGTCTCCGGCGAGGTCGTGAGGGGCTTCTCGCAGAGGACGGGCTTGCCGGCCTCGAGGGCCACCAGCACGAGGTCCTCGTGGGTGAAACCCGGGGTGGCGATGACGATGGCGTCGACCTCGGGGTCGAGGATCGCGGCCTTGGGGTCGTGGATGGCCCGGACCCCGAACTCGGCGGCCACGGCGTCGGTCCGCGCCGCGTCGACGTCGCTGACGGCGACCAGTTCCGCGCCCGCGGTCAGCGTCGCCAACCGCCGGGCGTGGTCCTGGCCCATCATGCCGACCCCGAGCACGGCGACCCGCACGGCGCGGTCCCGGTCGTAGCCCGCCCGGGCGCTGTCCGGTTCCAGGGCGGTGGTGGTCGAGGTGCTCATGACGGGTCGTCTCTCCTTCTCGTGCTGCGTGTTCTTCGGGGTGTTCGGGGTGTTCGGGGTCAGAGCTTGTCGGTCGCCGCGGTGACGGCCGACAGTTCGTGGCTGAGGGCTTCGAGCTCGGCGCCCCCGGCCATCTCGTTGGTCAACTGGTCCAGCGAGATCTCCGCGCGCGAGGAGTCCAGGGACACGTTGCCGCGGTTGAGGATCACGAAGTGGTTGCCGACGAGGTACGCGTGGTGGGGGTTGTGGGTGATGAAGATGACCCCGAGCCCCGCGTCACGGGCCTTCGCGACGTACTTGAGCACCACCCCGGACTGCTTGACGCCGAGCGCGGCCGTCGGCTCGTCCAGGATCAGCACCTTCGCCCCGAAGTAGATCGCCCGGGCGATCGCGATGCACTGGCGCTGGCCCCCGGAGAGCGCGCCCACCGGACGGTCCAGGTCGGGCACCGAGATGCCCATCTTGGTCAGTTCCTCGCCGGTGATCCGCATCATCGACTTCACGTCCAGGCTGGCGAAGGGACCCCAGCCCTTGCGCATCTCCTGACCGAGGAAGAAGTTCCGCCAGATCGACATCAGCGGCACCAGCGCCAGGTCCTGGTAGACCGTCGCGATGCCCCGTTCCAGCGAGTCGCGCGGCGAGGAGAAGCGCACCTCCTCACCGTTCACGGTGAGGACCCCGTCGGAGTGCGTGTGCAACCCGGCGATGATCTTGATGAGCGTGGACTTCCCGGCGCCGTTGTCCCCCAGCACGCAGGTGATCTCGCCCTGGCGCACGGACAACGTCACCCCCCGCAGGGCGTGCACGTTGCCGTACTTCTTGCCCACGTCGTCCAGGCGCAGGATCTCCTGGTTGGGCGACTGCGCGCCGTCCTGGGAACCGTCGATGGGCTGGGCGTTCGTGTTCGGGGTCATCGCTTGGCCGCCTGGTTCTTCACGACGAGGTTGACGACGGTCGCGACGACGAGCATCGCGCCCAGGAAGAGCTTGTTCCAGTCGGCGTTCCAGCCGGCGTAGACGATGCCGTTGGTGACGACCCCGTAGATCAGCGCGCCGATCGCCGCACCGATCGCCGAGCCGTAGCCACCGGTCATCAGGCAGCCGCCGACGACCGCGGCGACGATGTAGTACAGCTCGTTGCCGACGCCGTTGCCCGACTGGACGTTGGAGAAGGCGAACAGGTTGTGCATCCCCAGCAGCCACGCCGTGAACCCGACGCCCATGAACAGGCCGATCTTCGTCGCCCTGACCGGGACACCCACCGCGCGGGCGGCGACCGGGTCACCGCCGGCGGCGAAGATCCAGTTCCCGACCCGGGTCCGCAGCAGGATCCACGTCGCCACGACCACGAGGACGACCCAGAAGATGATCGGCACCCGCAGCCCGTTGCCCACCGGCAGCGAGTAGTTGAAGAACGCCCGCGCCGAGGAGTACCCGGCCATGTCGGTGATCGTCGGCGAGGACACGCCACCGGAGACGACCTTCGTCACCCCGAGGTTCAGGCCGGTCAGCATGAAGAACGACCCGAGGGTGATGATGAAGCTCGGCAACCCCGTCCGCACGAAGAGCCAGCCGTTGAAGAGACCGACCGCCAGCGCGACCACCAGCGAGATCAGCACGCCGACCCAGATGTTCAGGTGGAGCTGGTAGGCCGTGGTCGCTGCGGTCAACGACGCCGTCGTCACCGCGACACCGGCGGAGAGGTCGAACTCACCGCCGATCATCAGCAGCGCCACGCTGACGGCCATGATGCCGATCGTGGAGCTGGAGTAGAGCACCGTGAAGATGCTCGCCCCCGACCGCAGGGTCGGTGCGACCGCGAAGAACAGCACGATCAGGGCGATCGCTCCGATGAGCGACCCGATCTCCGGCCGCGAGACCAGCGAGGCCAGCACCGAGCGGCGCTGGACGCGGTCGTCGGCCGAGGTGGCCTTCCCGCCCGAGTGCGTGGTCGGGGGTTCCTGTCCCGTGGCGCTCTGCACGCTGTGACTCACGGGGTCACGCTCCCCGTCTCAGTGCGAATCTCCATCGATCCGTTCCTCTCTGGTGTGCCGAGCCGATCCGGCGTTCGAACGGCGAAGGTCTAGCGGCAGGAGTTGAGGTACGTGCGGGTGCGGGTGGCGATCGGCAGGGGTGCGTCGAAGGCCACCGGGTAGAGGTCCTGCTCGACGATCGCGAAGAGGTCGCGGCCGAGGCCCTCGAGCGCCTCGAGGATCGGCGGCATGGCCGGGATCCCGTGCGGCGGCTCGACCATGGCGCCCAGCTTGACGGCCTCGCCGAACGGGAGGTCCTCGGCCTTCACCCTGGCGACGATCGCCGGGTCCACCTGCTTGAGGTGGACGTAGGCGATCCGGTCGGGGTGGTCGGCGATGATCTTCAGGTTGTCGCCACCGGAGTACGACACGTGCCCGGTGTCGAGGCAGAGCTTCACCACGTCGGGGTCGGTCAGTTCGAGGAACCGGTCGACCTCGGCGTGGGTGTCGATGTGGGTGTCGGCGTGGGAGTGGACCGCGATCTGCAGGCCGTAGCCGTTGCGCACGTCCCGGCCGAGGCGGTCCATGCCGGCGGCGAGGCGGGCCCAGCCGTCCTCGTCCAGCTCGCGCGGTTCGATCTGCTCGCCGGTCTTGTCGCTGCGCCACTGGCCGGGGATCACCACGAGGTGGGTGCCGCCCATGGCCTGGGTGAGCTTGGCGACCTGCTCGACCTGCGCCCACGCCTCGTCGTAGTGGTCGGGGCGGTGCAGGGCGGCGAAGATCGTGCCGGCGGACACCTTGAGCCGGCGCTTCTCGAGCTCGTCGGAGAGCTCGGCGGGGTCGGTCGGGAGGTAGCCGTACGGCCCCAGCTCGATCCACTCGTAGCCGGCGTCGACGACCTCGTCGAGGAAGCGGGCGGCGGGGGTCTGCAGCGGGTCCTCGGCGAACCAGACGCCCCAGGAGTCCGGAGCGGTGCCGATGGTCACGGCGCCTGTTGTCGGGGTGCGGCCCATGGGGAAGTTCCTCCACGTCGTCGTGCGTCGCCGTCCCGGCGGGGAGGGCGACTGCGGAAACTGTCGCGCGTGAACGCGCGAACTGTCAAGCGATTGTCGTTACATACTTACCTCTCCGCGACCTCAGGAGAAGCGGCACCCGGCCCCACCGGGGCCGGGACGACGAACGTCCCCCCGGGTAAGTGCTTACCCGGGGGGACGTGACGTCAGAGGAGGGGGCGCTGCGTCTCCTTCTTCCCCTCGTACCAGGTGCGCGCGGTCCGGGTGGACTCCAGGCGCGACACCTCCGAGACCGGGACGTCCCACCAGCCGCCCCCGTCGGGGGCCTCCGAGTAGAGGTCGGTCTCGACGTACACGCAGGTCGACTCCGTGGACGCCTTGGCGTCCTGGAGGGCCGCCACGAGCTCCTTGCGGGTCCCGGCGCGCAGCGTCCGGATCCCGAGGCTCTCGACGTTCGCCGCGAGGTCCACGGGGAGCTTCGCGCCCTCGAGACGACCGGACTCCGCACGCCGGCGGTACTTCGTCCCGTAGCGCTGCGACCCGTGCTGCTCGGACAACGCGCCGATCGAGGCGAAACCGTGGTTCTGCAGCAGGACGACGATGAGCTTCACGTCCTCCTGGACCGCCGTCACGAGTTCGGTCGGCATCATCAGGTAGGAACCGTCCCCGACCGTGACGAACACGTCCCGGTCCGGGGCGGCGAGGGCCACCCCGATCCCGCCGGGGATCTCGTAGCCCATGCAGGAGAAGCCGTACTCGACGTGGTACTGCTTCGGGTCGCGGCTGCGCCACATGCAGTGCAGGTCACCGGGCAACGAACCCGCGGCGCACACCACGACGTCGCGGTCCCCGGCCACCTCGTCGACGGCGCCGATGACCTCGGCCTGAGCCAGCAGCCCCGTCTCCTCACCTCTCCCGGAGTGGAAGAACTCCTCCACCACGGCGTCCCACTCCCGGTTCAGCCGGGCCGCGCGCTCGCGGTAGGCGTCCGGGGTCGAGAAGCCCTCCAGCGCGGCGGTGAGGGCCTCGAGGGCCTCCCGGGCGTCCGCCTGGACGGGCAGGCCGGCGTGCTTGACCGCGTCGAGGGAGGCGACGTTCACGTTCACGAACTTCACGTCCGGGTTCTGGAACACCGTCCGGGAGGCCGTCGTGAAGTCGGAGTAGCGGGTGCCGATGCCGATCACGACGTCGGCCTCCGCGGCGATCTCGTTCGCGGCCGTGGTCCCGGTGGACCCGATGGCCCCCAGCGACAACGGGTGGTCGTAGCGGATCGCCCCCTTGCCCGCCTGCGACTGCCCGACGGGGATGCCGGTGGCCTCCACGAACGCCTTGAGCGCCTCGGTGGCCCGGGAGTACACGATCCCACCCCCCGCGACGACCATCGGCGCCTTCGCGGAGCGGATGAGTTCCGCGGCCTCGGCGATGACGACCTTCTCCGGGACGGGCCGGGCGATGCGCCAGGTCCGTTCCCGGAACAGCTCCACCGGGAAGTCCCACGCCTCGGCCTGCAGGTCCTCGGGCAGGCAGATCGTCGCCGCTCCCGTCTCCGCCGGGTCGGTCAGCACGCGCATCGCGCCCAGCAGCGCCGAGGGGAGCTGCTCAGGGCGCCAGACCCGGTCGAAGAACTTCGACAGCGGTCGGAACGCGTCGTTGACCGACACGTCGTAGCCGTAGGGCTGTTCGAGCTCCTGCAGCACCGGCGAGGCGACCCGGGTCGCGAACACGTCGCTGGGCAGCAGCAGGACGGGGATCCGGTTGACCGTCGCGAGCGCGGCACCGGTCAGCATGTTCGTGGACCCCGGGCCGACCGACGCCGTCACGGCGAGGGTCTGCAGCCGGTCCTGCTGGCGGGCGAAACCCACGGCGGCGTGGACCATGGCCTGCTCGTTGCGACCGGTCATGTACCGCAGCTGCGCCGGCGGGTTCCAGTCCGGGGTGCCGACCTCGGCCTCCAGCAGGGCCTGCCCGATCCCGGCCACGTTGCCGTGACCGAAGATGCCGAAGACGCCGCCGAAGAACTGCTGACGGACGCCATCGCGTTCGCTGAACTGGGCCTGCAGGAACCGCACGACGGCCTGCGAGACCGTCAACCGCACCGTCTGCACCGTCGGGTTGGGGGGAACCGCACTCATCTCGATCTCTCAGTTCTCAGCGGGGTACGGGACTGGCGCCCGTCGGGGTGGAGTAGAAGGGCAGCCGGGGGTCGACCGGCTGCTGTTCCCAGGTCGATCGCACCCAACCGTGGGCGGGATCGTCGCAGATCTTCCAGGCCCGTTCCGTCTCCGGTCCGGCCATGACGTTCAGGTAGTACATGTCGTAGGCGGGGTTGGCCACCGAGGGCCCGTGCCAGCCGTGCGGGATCAGCACGACGTCCCCGGACCGGACCTCCTCCAGCACCTCGATCGGTCGCGCGGGGTCGTCGACGTCGCCGTAGACCTGCTGGAACCCCACGCCACCGGGAACGGTCGGCACACCGGCCGGGGCCAGCGCGCGGAACTCGTAGTAGTAGATCTCCTCGAGGTCGCTCTCCACGTCGCTGGTCCGGTCGTGGCGGTGCGGCGGGTAGGACGACCAGTTGCCGCCGGGGGTGATGACCTCGCAGGCGATGAGCTTGTCGGTCTCGAACGCCGCCGGGGTGGCGAAGTTGTTGACCTGACGGCTGCACTGCCCGGCCCCGCGCAGTTCGACGGGGACCCCCGAGGCCGGGCCGTAGCGGAAGGGCAGGCGGCGTGACGCCCGTGCGCCCGGGAACGAGAACACGCCGCCTGCGGCACTGTGGACGCTCAGCTCGCTGTCGCGGCCGACGTAGGCGAAGTCGCTGACCCCGTCGAAGACCCCGGTGCGGCCGTGGAGCTCGAGCGTCTCCCCCTCGACCGTCACCGAGCAGGAACCCGACAGCGGCAGGACGAGCAGTTCGTCCGCACCGGTGGTGAAGGTGTGGCGGGCGCCGGGCGCCAGGGTCAGGGTGCGCAGGCCGGAGAACCCCCAGCCCGCCGACTCCGGCGTCACGACCAGGTCGAAGCCGTCGGCCCCCGCGCTACCGGCGGGAACGTGGAGATCGGTCACGGGAGACTCCTCAACGGACGAGCGAGACGGCGGTCTTGACGGCGGTGGCGACGTCACCGTCCGACGGGTAGAGCAACGTCCGGCCCACCGTGAGGCCGCGCACCGACGGCAGCGCGAGCGCCTTGCGCCACGTCGCGAAGGTCTCCTCCGGGGAGGTCGCCGGGTCCCCGCCGAGCAGCAGGGTCGGCAGGGTCGTGGACTCCATGACGCGTTCCATGTCATCGACGACGGGGATCTTGAGCCAGGTGTACGCCGTCGTGCGACCCAGGGCCTGGGCCACGTTGACGGACTTGATGACCCCCTCGGCGCTGAGGTCGTGGACGACCTTGCCGCCCTCGTTGCGCGACCAGAAGGGTTCGATCATCGCGATGAGCCTGCGGGCGGCGAGTTCGCTGATGGCGTCGGCCGAGGCCGTCAGCGTCGGCAGGGTGCCGGCGTCGTCGAGGGCGATGCGGGTGAGGAACTTGCCGCCGTCGAGGTTCATGTCCTCGATGGCCTGCGCGTCGTAGCCGGTGAAGCGGTCGTCGAGTTCGAACGCGGCCCCCTGCAGGCCACCGCGGTTCATCGACCCGAAGACGACCTTGTCCTCCAGCGCCCCGAGGAGGGTGAGGTCCTCGATGATGTCGGCGGACCCGAGGAGACCGTCGACGCCGGGGACGGCGAGCGCCACCTGCAACCGGTCGAGGAGTTCGGTCCGGTCGGCCATCGCCATGGCGTTGCCGCCGACGCCGTTGGCCCCGCGGGCGGGGTGGTCGGCGGCGATGACCATGAGGCGACCGTCGGACCCCAGCACCGGACGTCGTCGCCGCGCCCGGGAGAGCTCGAGGATGCGTTCGGGGTGGCGCGCGCGGATCTCCGAGACCTCGGCGTAGTCCTTCGCGAACTGGTCAGGCACGGGCAGCGACCTCCTCGAGCAGGGCCTCCACCTCGGAGGTGAACGGCATGGCGGTGGAGCACTCGCGCCGGGTGGCGACGATCGCGCCGGCGGCGTTGGCGAAGCGCAGGACCTTCTCGAGGTCCCAGCCGGAGAGCAGGCCGTGGCAGAGCGCGCCGCCGAACCCGTCGCCGGCGCCGAGCCCGTTGACGACCTCGACCGGGGTCGGGGGGACCTCGACGAACTCGGTCCCGTTGGGGCCGCGGGTCGCGCCGAGCACGCCCTTGGGTCCCTGCTTGACGATGGCGATCTCGACCCCGGCGGCCAGCAGCGCCTCGGCCGCCCTGCGGGGTTCCGTCTCGCCCACGGCGACCTCGCACTCCTCCTTGTTGCCGACGGCGACGGTCACGTGCTGCAGCGCACGCTGGACCTGTTCGGTCGCCTCGGCCGCGGAGGACCAGAACATCGGGCGGTAGTCGAGGTCGAGGACGGTGAGCGGGGCGCGTCCGCGGGCCTGCCAGGCGGCGAAGTGCGCGCCGCGGCTGGGTTCCTCGGAGAGTCCCGTGACCGTGGCCCAGAAGACGCCGGCCGCGCGGACGGCGTCGAGGTCGAGTTCCTCGGCGCGGATCTGCAGGTCCGGCGCGGTGGGCTGACGGTAGAAGAGCAGCGGGAAGTGGTCGGGCGGGTACATCTCGCAGAACGCCAGGGGCGTGTTGAGCCCGTCGACCCCCGAGACGAACCGGTCGGAGACGCCGAAGTCCGCGAGCGCCTTGTGGATGAACGTCCCGAACGCGTCGTGGCCCGTGCGGGTGATGACGGCCGCGGCGCGACCGTGCCGGGCGGCGGCGACGGCGACGTTGGTCGCGCTGCCTCCCAGGTACTTCCCGAAGGTCTCGACGTCCTCGAGGCCCGTGTTGTCCTGCAACGGGTAGAGGTCGACGCCGACCCTGCCCATGGTCACGACGTCCAGCGCGGCCGTGTTGCTCACGCGAGGTCCCCTCCCAGTCCGGATGATCTGTGCCGTCCCGGGCCGCAGCGGCGCGGTGGCAGGGACGAGCGTGCTCCGCGGGAGGCCTCCGTGTCAAGCTTTGTCAGGACAAACGAACCTCCTGACGTGCACACCTCCGGACGGCTACGATGACGGCTCGGCGGCACGGCGACGTAGCTGCGCCGCCCATCGCGACGTTCGGAGCTGTGGTGAACGATCTGTTCTACGACCTGGACCGCTCGAGCCCGGTCCCCCTGTACTTCCAGGTCGCCCGCCAGATCGAGCAGGCCATCGAGGGCGGCAAGCTCCCCCCGGGTTCCCGGCTCGACAACGAGATCCACCTGGCCGACCAGCTCGGGCTGTCCCGCCCGACGATGCGTCGCGCGATCCAGCAACTGGTCGACAAGGGCCTGCTGGTCCGCAAGCGCGGGGTCGGCACCCAGGTCGTGCACGGTCAGGTGACCCGCCCCGTCGAGCTGACCAGCCTGCACGACGACCTCGTGCAGTCGGGCCAGCACCCGGCGACGCAGGTTCTGCTGCACGAGATGGACGGGGCCGCCGACGACGTGGCCGGCAGTCTCGCCATCGCCCCCGGGACCCCTGTCCTGCACCTGCGCCGGCTGCGGACCTCCGGTGGCGAACCCCTCGCGGTGCTCGAGAACTGGCTGCCCGCCCCCTACACCGACCTGACGCTGGAGGCCCTCACCGAACGCGGCATGTACCAGTTGCTGCGCAGCCGCGGGGTGGGGATGCGCGTTGCGCGGCAACGGATCGGGGCCCGCCGGGGCAGCGCCGAGGAGTGTTCGCTGCTCGACGAGCGCCGGGGTGCGCCGCTGCTGACGATGGAGCGCACGACCCACGACGACTCGGGCCGGGTCGTCGAGTACGGCCGGCACGTCTACCGGGCCAGCCGCTACGCGTTCGAGGTCACCCTCGTCGACCGCTGACGCTCAGCCGTCGATCAGCCGTAGATCAGCACCGCGCCGGCCGCCTCCGCGAGTCCGGTCCCGAAGAGTTCGACCGGGGTGAAGGCCCCCGGTCGTCCGTCCCCCGCGGCGAGCCGCAACGCGACCTCGGTCGCGGCGGCGACCGTGAAGTCCATGGCCTCCTCGGCCCGCAGCCACGCCGTGCGGCTCGTGCCGTCCGGCCACTCGACGCGGGCCCGGGCCCAGGTGTGGGCGCGCGGGCGGGGGCCGGCCTTCGTCCGGACGCGGGCCAGCGCACGGCCCGCCACCCGGGCGACGGGCCGCGTCGCCAGGACCGGCGCGAGGGCGCGCAGCACCCCGGCCGGTACCCCGGTGGGGACGAACGCCGAGGCCGCGGTGACGTCGTCGGTGCGGCTCAGCCGTGCGGCGGCGAGCAGTTCCCCCGACGGCAGGGTCCCGGTGACGACGGAGTCGCCGTCGGGGGTCCGGACGCGTTCGGGCTCGCGTCCGAGGGCGTCGGCCGCGGAGAACCCGCGGACGATCGTGCGGGCCAGCGCCTCACCCAGCCGCCCCTCCTCGCCGGCGAGGGAGGCGATCGCGTCGATCCGCACCCGGCTCGGGACCCCGTGGGCCTCCTGCCCGGCGAGGGCCGCCCCGAGCGCGGCCTGGGTGCCGAGCACCCCGAACCCGGCACAGCCCACCGCGGTCCGCCCGGTCGCCACGAGGGCGTCGTGGCGGTCCAGGACCTCTTGCAGCGCATCGGGTTCGTTGCCGACGTCGACGTAGTGGGTGCCGGACGGGCAGGCGTCCAGCACGGGGCCCGCGGTCTCCAGGAACGGGCCGACGGTGTTCACCACGACGGCCGGCCCCGCCTGGGCGATCGCCGCCAGCGCACGGGGCGTGTCGGCCTCGAGGACCCGGACGTCACCGCTGATCCCGAGCGCCTCGAGCCGACCGCGGTCGCGGCCGACCAGGACGACGGGACGCCCCGTCGCCGCGACGTGCTGCGCGACCCGTCGACCGACCCGGCCGGTGGCCCCGAGGACCCACACCTCTGCACTCACGCGTTCCTCCTGATGACATGGCGTGTCATGACCCTAGCCGTGATGACACGCCATGTCATCCCTCTACGATGAGCAGGTGGGCCGATGGGAACCGGGGACGCGGGAACGTCTGGAGCGCGCTGCCCTCGAGCTCTTCGTCGAGCAGGGTTTCGCGGAGACGACGGTGCCGCAGATCACCGCGCGGGCCGGCCTCACCACGCGGACGTTCTTCCGGCACTACGCCGACAAGCGCGAGGTGTTCTTCGCCGGCGAGGACGAGGTCCTCGCCTCCGTCGCGGGCCACCTGGCCACGGCCGACCTCTCCGACGGGGCCCTTCCCCGACTGCTGGCCGACCTGCCCGGCGTGGCGCTGGCGATGTTCGGCGACCGTCGCGAGGAACTCCGGCTGCGCCGGGGCCTGGTGGCCTCCGACGAGGGGCTCGTCGAACGGGAACTGCGCAAACGCGCCGCCCTCACCGCGACCGTCCAGCGCGGCCTCCTGGACCACGGGGTGGCCCGGGAGGAGGCCGCGCTGGCCGCGGGGATCACCACGGCCCTCATGCACACCGCCGTCCAGGCCTGGCTCGACGGGGCGGAGGGCACGATCGACGTCGTGGTGCGTCGCACGACCTCGCAGCTCGTCGATCAGCTGGCGAAGTCGCGCACCTCCTTGTCGTAGATCCGGCCCGAGGTGACCGCGTCCTCGAGTTCCTCCAGCGTCCGGCCGCGGGTCTCCGGGACCTGGGTGTGCACGAACACCAGGGCCAGCAGGTTGATGACGGCGAAACCGAAGAAGCACCCGGTGATGCCGACGGACGCGACCAGCGTCGGGAAGTACAACCCCAGGAACGCGTTGGTCAACCACAGGACGAACACCGACGTCCCCATCCCGAGCGCCCGCATCTTCTGCGGGAAGATCTCGGACAGGGTGACCCAGGTGGCCACGTTGAGGAACGTCTGCATCGACCCGACGAAGGCCACCACGAGGAACAGGATCACCCACGGACGCAGGGCGTTGCCCACCGGCAGGGCCAGCGACGCCGCGCCGATCAAGAGGTGGCAGACGGTCGTCAGGGTGTAGCCGATGACGAACGTCTTCCGGCGGGAGAAGCTGTCCATCATCCGCAGCGCGATGAGCGCGCCGACGACGGCGATGATCCCGGGCGCGATGTTCACGATGAGCGCCGTGCTGTCGTCGAACCCGGCCTCCTTCAGGATGGCCTGGCCGTAGTACATGATCGAGTTGATCCCCGTGAGCTGCTGCGCCACACCGAGTCCGATGCCGATCAGCAGGATCCGCCGCAACCACCGGTTGGACAGGATCTGGCGCCAGTCCAGGGCGACGCGCTTGGAGTCCTCCCACGTGGCGTCGGCGATCTGGCGGGCCTCGGCCTCCGCCCGGCCGGCGGGACGGAGTTCGCGCAGGACCTCGACGGCCTCGTCGAACTTGCCGTGGTCGATCAGCCAGCGCGGGGACTCCGGCACCCGCAGCATCCCGACGAAGAGCGCGATCGCGGGCAGGGTGACGAAGGCCAGCATGATGCGCCAGACCCCGCCGTACTCGCCCCACACGTTGCCGACGATGGCGTTGACGACGAACGCGGCCAGCTGGCCGATGACGATCATCATCTCGTTGCGCCCCGACAGGGACCCGCGGATCTCGTAGGGCGCGAGTTCGGCCAGGAACACCGGCACCACCGTCGAGGCGGCCCCGACCGCCAGGCCGAGCAGGACGCGACCGACGACCATGACCGCGAAGGTCGGCGAGAACACGCAGACCAGGGCGCCGACGAAGAAGAACGCCGACATCAGCAGGATGGCCTTGCGCCGACCCCACGCGTCGGAGAGCCGTCCGCCGGTGATCGCACCGACGGCGGCGCCGAAGAGGAGCGAACTCGTGACGACCCCCTCGGTGAACGCGGTGAGCCCGAGCTCCTCGACCATCGGGTCGAGGGCCCCGTTGATGACGCTCGTGTCGTAGCCGAAGAGCAGGCCGCCGAACGTCGCGACGAGGGCCACGACCCCGAGCCTGCGGCGGTACGGACCTGCGCTCAGGGGCGGCAGCGCCGTACCCGCTCCTCGTCCGGACGGGGCCGGCTTGCCCTGGGTGGTCGACACGGGAGAACTCCTTCGTTCCGGATGCACCTCGCCCGGAACCGTAAACGCATGCTCGTCAAGATGTCAAGACAAAGTAACCTCACGAGGCCCTCCGACCCTCCGGCGAGGCAGCCGGCGCAGCGGCGCGAGAGGATCACCGGGTACCCGCATCCACCGCGATCCCCTGGGGAGTCCCGTGAACGACGCCGACCTGCTCGCCCGCCTCACCGCCGACGAGGAGGAACTGGTCCTGGACCGGTTCGACGAGGACGACGCGTGGCGCCTCGGTTCACTGCTCGTGCAGCGCGGGCGGGCCGAGGGACTGCCGCTGGCGCTCGCGATCCGCCGCAACGGTCAACGGCTCTTCCACGCCGCGCTGCCCGGTTCCGCCGCGGACAACGACCGCTGGCTGCAGCGCAAGATGAACGTCGCGGACGCCTTCGGCCACTCGTCCTTCCTGGTGGGGACGCGGTGGCGCCTCAGCGGGGCCGACTTCGACGTGGACGCGCGGCTGGACCCCCGCGAGTTCGCCGCGCACGGCGGGGCGTTCCCGCTGCGGGTGCGCGGGGTCGGCGTCGTCGGATCCGTCGCGGCCTCGGGGCTGCCCCAGGCCGAGGACCACGCGTTCGTGGTCCGCGTCCTCGCCGAGTTCCTCGCCCCTTCCCACCCGTGATCTTGCGGGGAATCCCAGCAAGATCGCGAACGGAGGGTGCGGGGGCTCAGAGCTCGATGCCGCGCTCCAGGACGGCCAGCAGGCGACGGGCCATCGCGAGGTTGGCGCGGGAGCGGTCGAGCACGAGGTAGAGGAACAACCCGGAGCCGTTCTTGCTCTGCAGCAGGCGGAGCAGGTGGAACTGGGTCCCGAGGGTGACGAGGATGTCCTCGGGGGCGTCGTCCAGGCCGAGGCGGGCCAGGGTGCGCAGTTCGGCGCGCACGACGTCGGTGTTCCCCGCGGCGGCGACCTCGAGGTCGAGGGTGCCGCCCCCGGCGGAACCCAGGGTCATGCCGGACTCGTGGTCGACCAGCAGGGCCGCGATGGCGCCCTCGATCTCGAGGGCGCTCTTCAGGGTCTCGTTGACGTTGCTCACAGTGGTGCTCCTGGGTTCGAGGGGGGGCGAGGTGGTCTGGGAAGTGGTGGGCGGGGCTGCTCGCCCCGACACCTCAACCATGGCTCGATGACCGTGAGTGTTCAACCAGCGACCCTGCGGTTACCCCCAGTGGCAGAGCGACCCGCTTCTGGGCGGGTGAGACCCCACTGGGCCGGACGAGTGAGAAGGTTCCCCTCACCGCCCCGCGCCGGGCCCCGGCGCGTGCTCAGACCAGCGGATCGGCCACGATCCGAGCCAGCGTCGAGCGCCCCAGTGCGCTCATCCGCGGGTTCGTGACCTCGTAGTACCAGACGAGACCCATCGCCTGCTGGAACGCCCACGCCTGCGACCGGACCCAGGCGAGCCCGTCGCTCCCGACCGCGGTCCGGAACTCCTCGCGCTCCGGGTCGTCGAAGAGGTGCCAGCCGACGACCAGGTCGAGCGCGGGGTCCGCCGGAGCGAGGCCCCCGACGTCGAGGACACCGGCGAGGCGCCCCGCGGCGACGAGCACGTTGCCCGGGACGAGGTCCCCGTGCACGACGACGTCCGCCGACACGTGCGGCAGCCGCCGGAACCCCGACCACAGCGCACGCAACCGCGGGACGTCGAGGAGGTCCTCGCTCCGCTCGAAGCACTCCGCCATCCAGGCGTCGTGCGCGTGCAGGTCACCCCCGCGGCCCGGACCGGCGAAGCGCCTGCCGTGCAACGGGAGGGAGCGCACGTCGCGGACGAACCCGGCGAGGTCGCGGGCCAGTTCCGCGCCGTGGGCCACGTCGACCTCGTCCGCGGTGGTGCCCGGCAGCCAGGTGAAGACCGACCACTCGAAGGGGTACCCCTCCCCCGGCGCTCCGAGCGCCACCGGTTCCGGGGTCGGGAACCGGGTGACCCCGAGGAGTTCGCGGGCGGCCTCGACCTCGCGGCGGACGAGCCCGGCCGCGCCGGGGTGCAGCGGCAACCGCACCACCCACCGGTCCCCCAGGCGGAACACGGCGTTCACCGTCCCCGGTCCGTCGAGGGCGCGGACCGGTTCGTCCCGCCAGCGCGGGAACTGCCCGTCCACGAGCCGCCTCACCAGCTCGGCGCTCACGTCGACCTGGTCCTCGTGCATCCGCAGCGTCACGACGTCGCCCCCACGGCCGCGGTGACGAGGTCCGGATCGGTCCGGTACCGGGCCCCGAACCCCGCGTCGGCGGCCAGCAGCGACCGGGCCGAGAGGTGGACGTCACCCACCCCGGTGGCGGCCAGCAGGTCCGGGACCCGCTCGGGACGCACCCCGCCGCCCGCCATCACCGTGAGCCGGCCGGCCGCCGCCACGACGGCGCGGGCGATCCGGGCCGTCCCGTCGTGGGCGGAGGCCGCACCCCCGGACGTGAGGACGCGGTCCGCGCCGACGGTCAGGAGGTCCTCGACGCCGGACTCGACGTCGGGGTTCACGTCGAAACCCCGGTGGGCGGTGAGTTCCGCACCCGCGGCGACGTCACGGAAGCGACGCAGGGCGTCGAGGTCGAGACGACCGTCGGGCCGCAGCGGCCCCACGACGATCCCCGCGGCGCCCGCCTGGAGCACCACCCCGGCGTCGCGCAGGACGATCGCGAGGTCGTCCGCGTCGTGGACGAAGTCGCCCGGCCGGGGCCGGAGCAGGACGTGCACCCCGACCGGTCCGGCGGCCTCGACCGCCCGTTCGACGAGGCCGAGCGACGGGGTCAGACCGCCGACCTCGAGGGCGACGCACAACTCCACCCGGTGCGCCCCGGCGGCGCGGGCGACCCGCACCCCGTCGACGTCGGTCACGGCCACTTCGACGACGGTGCTCACGCCCCCACCCTGTCGGGCCTCAGGCGAAGTAGCCACCCCCGGCGAGGTCCTCACCCAGCGTCGGGCCGACCGGCTCCCAGTCCAGCAGGGCCTGGGTCCTGACGCTGGAGGCGGGCATGTCCATGCCGAAGAAGGAACCGATCCACCCGAGGGTCGAGGCGACCTCGTCCCCCTCGACGGAGACGACGGGGAGGCCGAGACCTGCACCGATGGCGGTGGCGATCTCCCGGGTGGTGATCCCCTCCTCCGCGGCGGCGTGCAGTCGCGTCCCGCTGGGAGCGCCCTCGACGGCGAGACGGACGAGGCGAGCGGCATCGGTCACGTGGACGGCCGACCAGCGGTTGGCCCCGTCGCCCACGTAGGCGGCACGGCCCGCGGCACGGGCCGCGGCGACGATCGCCGCGATGAAACCGTGGTCCCCCGTTCCGTGGACGGTCGGGGCGAAGCGTGCAGCGAGGACGCGAACCCCTCGGTCGACGTAGTCGAAGGCGAGGTTCTCCGCACCGCCACGCATCGAGTCGGGGCCGACGAACGGACTGACGTCGTCCTCGGTGCCGAGACGCCCGGGGGCCAGTCCGCCGAGCCCGCCGGCCAGCAGGAACGGCCGGTCGGAACCCACGAGGGTGTCCGCGATCGTCTGCACCGCAGCACGTTCAGCAGCGTTGGAGACGGCCGGGTTGGCGAAGTCGTGCTTGTTGGCGAGGTGGACGGTCCCCTCGGTGGACTCCGCGCCACGACGCAGGGCGCCGAGGTCGTCGAGGTCGCCGCGCAGGACCTCGACCCCCTTGGCCTCGAGCTTCGCGGCGGAGGCGTCGGAGCGCGCCAGGCCGAGGACCTGGTGCCCGTGGGCGAGGAACTCGTCGACGGTGTGCGAACCGATCCAGCCCGATGCTCCGGTGATGAAGACACGCACGAGGTTCTCCTCAGGTAGTGATGTCAGCTTGCGACATCACCGTAGCGCTCGATGTCAGGTTCTGTCATCACCTAGGATGGGGACATGGCACGGTGGGAACCCGGTTCGTCGCAGCGGCTGCAGCAGGCGGCCCTCGACCTCTTCGACGAGCAGGGCTACGAGCGGACCACCGTGGCCGAGATCGCGGCCCGCGCCGGGGTGACCGAGCGGACGTTCTTCCGCTGCTTCAGCGACAAGCGCGAAGTGCTGTTCGCGGGCAGCGAGCGCCTGCTGGAGGAGTTCACCCTCGCCGTGGCGAACTCCACCGCCACCGACCCCGCCGAGGTGGCCGCGGACGCCCTGACCGGTTCGGGCGAGTTCTTCGGCGAGGAACGCCGGCCGTGGGCCCGGCGCCGCGCGGCCGTCGTCTTCGGCCACCCCGCGCTCGCCGAACGCGAGCAGCTGAAGATGAGCGCCCTGGCGACGGCCGTGGCCGCTGCCCTGCGCGAGCGCGGGGTCGACGAACCCGCGGCGACCCTGCTGGCGCACTCCACGATCACGGTGTTCCGGGTCGCGTTCGAGACCTGGATCGCGGACGACACGGGCCGGACGATGACGCAGATCCAGCAGGAGTTGTTCGCGGCCCTGCGCCTCAGCCTGGCCGGCTGGCCCGGCTGACCCGGCACCCGCCGGCCCGGCGCGGAGCGGGCGGTCTCAGCTCCAGGGTTCGCCGCCGACCCGGACGTCGGCGTGCGAGCGGGCCGACTCGGCCATGGCCAGGCTGATCGCGTGGTCCTGGCAGGCCTGCGCCAACGGGTAGGGCTCGTCCCCCTCGCCGCGCGCCCAGGCCCCCGTCCGGGCCAGGAGTTCGGCCACGGCCACGTCGTCGTCGCTCATCCTCGTCCCGGCCCAGGCGTTGCGGTGCACGACCCGGCCGTCGAGGGCGATCGTGTCGAGGTCCACGCCCTCGAGGTTCAGGTCGATCCCGCGCCGCCGGTAGGAGAGGAGCGAGGTGACCGGGGTGACCGGGTCGACGAGCCGCGTCACGGCGTCGTCCGCGATCTCACCGCGGGTCCCCCGCACCAGGAGACGACGGCCCCGCAGCGGGTTCCACCACTGGTTGTCGGTGAAGTCGTAGAGCCCCGTGCGGCCGCCGAAGTCGAGGGTGGCGAGGGTCGTCGTCGCGTCCCGGGGTCGCGCCGACGGGTCCCACCCGGCACCCGAGAGCGGGTCGAGGAGCGGGGCGGTGAACTCGCGGGCGTTGACGACGACGTCGTCCGTCCCGACGCCGAGGAGGCCGCGGACCAGCGACACCGCGTGGTACATGTGCGTCGAGGAGATCTGCACCGACGTCGGTTCCCCGACGGTCCCGTCGCGGACGACGGCCAGCCGGGCCGCGTGACCGGGCATCAGCAGGTACTGCTCCGCCACCTGGACGCGTCCGGAACCGCCCACGTCGTGCCACAACGACCGCAGACCCTCGACGTCCGGGGCGGGCGGCGTCTCGGCCAGGACCGGCACGCCCGCCGCGACGAGTTCGCGGACGAGGTCCGGCATCGCGGCCCAGGGCACCGACGCGATGACGAAGTCGGGTTCCTCGCGCAACGCCTCCCTGAGGGTCAGCACCGCGGGAACCCCCCACCCGGTGCTGATCTCCTCGGCGCGACCGGCGGTGCGGGTGACCACCGAGGTCACCCGCAGCCGGTCGGGCGCCATCCGGGCGAGGCGCACGAAGAACTCCGACCTCCACCCGCTCCCGACGACGGCGAAACGGGTCGGGGCGGGTGGGGTCACAGTTCCTCCTGCGTTCGCGTCACCGGGTGGTGGGGTGGGGAGAGGGGACTCAGCCGAAGTGCTTCGGCAGCGTCCCCGTGTGCGCCTCGCGGAGTTCCGCGACGGGGACCTGGAACCGGCCCTGCACGTCGAGCAGACCGGGCACGCTCCCGTCGCCGTCGTCGGTCACCCCGATGCGCACGTGCGCGAGACCGCGCGCGGTGCACATGTCGGTGAACCGGATCTCCTCCTCGCGCGGCACGGACACGATGGCCCGGCCGGCCGACTCGGAGAACAACGCGGTGAACGCGTCGATCCCGTTGCGGTCGAGGAGTTCGTCGAGCCACACCCGCGCGCCGACCCCGTAGCGCAGGACGGACTCGACGAGGGCCTGGGCGAGGCCACCGTCGGACAGGTCGTGGGCGGCGTCGATCAGACCGTCGCGCGAGCACTGCACGAGGATGTCCCCGAGCAGCTTCTCGTGGGCGAGGTCGAGCACCGGCGGCAGGCCGCCGAGGTGACCGTGCTCGGCCCAGGCCCACTCGGAACCACCGAGTTCGTCGCGGGTGGTGCCGAGCAGGTAGACGTTCTGCCCGGACTCCTTCCAGCCCGACGGGGTGCGACGACGGACGTCGTCGAGGACGCCCAGGACGCCGATGACGGGGGTGGGGAGGATCGCGGAGTTCAGACCGTCGTCACCGGTCTGGTTGTACAGCGACACGTTGCCGCCGGTGACGGGAACCCCGAGTTCCTCGCAGGCCAGGGCGAGACCCTGGACGGCCTCGGCGAACTGCCACATGACGCCGGGGTCCTCGGGCGAGCCGAAGTTCAGGCAGTCGGTGACCGCGAGGGGTTTCGCCCCGGCCGCGGCCACGTTGCGGTACGCCTCGGCCAGCGCGAGCTGGGCCCCGGTGCGCGGGTCGAGCCGCGCGAACCGGCCGTTCCCGTCGAGGCTCAGCGCGACCCCGAGGTTCGTCTCCTCGTCGACGCGCACGACACCCGCGTCGTCGGGGGTCGCGAGCGCCGTCCCCCCCATGACGTAGCGGTCGTACTGGTCGGTGACCCACGCCCGCGAGCAGAGGTTCGGCGAGGCGACCATGCGCAGCAGGGTGTCGCGCAGTTCCACGTCGGTGCCGGGACGGGGCAGGGAGTCGGGGGTGTTCGCCTGCAGCGCGTCCTGGGACGCAGGACGTTCGTAGGGGCGCTCGTAGACCGGGCCGTCGTGGGCGACGGTGCGCGGCGGGACGTCGACGACGGTCTCGCCGTGCCACTGCACGACGAGGTGGGTGCCGTCGGTGACCTCGCCGAGCACGGCGGCCTCGACGTCCCACTTCGCGGTGACCGCGAGGAACTCCTCGATGTTCGCCGGCGTGACGATCGCCATCATGCGTTCCTGCGACTCGCTCATGAGGATCTCCTCGGGCGAGAGCGAGGGGTCGCGCAGCGGGACGCGGTCGAGGTGGATGACCATCCCGCCGTCACCGGCCGAGGCCAGTTCGCTCGTGGCGCAGGACAACCCGGCCCCACCGAGGTCCTGGATGCCCTCGACCAGACCGGCGTGGAACAGGTCCAGGCAGCACTCGATGAGCACCTTCTCCTGGAACGGGTCCCCGACCTGGACGGCCGGCCGCTTCGAGGGGCCGGTCGCGTCGAACGTCTCGCTGGCCAGCACCGAGACGCCGCCGATGCCGTCGCCGCCGGTGCGGGCGCCGAAGAGCACGACGAGGTTGCCGACGCCGCGGGCGTTGGCCAGGTGCAGGTCCTCGTGGCGCAGCGAACCGATGCAGAGGGCGTTGACGAGGGGGTTGCCCTGGTAGGTCGGGTCGAAGACGACCTCGCCGCCGATGTTCGGCAGCCCGATGCAGTTGCCGTACCCGCCGACCCCGGACACGACGCCCGGGACGACGCGGGCGGTGTCGGGGTGGTCGATCGTGCCGAACCGCAGGGAGTCCATGACGGCGATCGGGCGGGCGCCCATGGCCATGATGTCGCGGATGATCCCGCCGACGCCGGTGGCCGCACCCTGGTAGGGCTCGATGTAGCTGGGGTGGTTGTGGGACTCGACCTTGAAGGTCACGGCCCAGCCCTGGCCGATGTCGACGACCCCGGCGTTCTCGCCGATCCCGACCATGAGGGAGGTCTTCATGTCCTCGGTGAGGTGGTCGCCGAAGGTCTTGAGGTGGACCTTGGAGCTCTTGTAGGAGCAGTGCTCGCTCCACATGACCGAGTACATCGCGAGCTCGGCACCGGTGGGGCGGCGCTGCAGGATCTCGCGGATCCGCTCGTACTCGTCGGCCTTGAGGCCGAGTTCCTTCCACGGCTGCGGGTGGTCCGGCGTCTGCTCCGCACGACCCACGGTGTCCAGGGCGGTGAGCGTGCTCACGCGAGTGCCTCCAGTCCGGCGCTCAGCACCGAGGTGAACAGGCCGAGGCCGTCCAGTCCCGGGCCGAACAGTTCCTCGACGGCGTGCTCGGGGTGCGGCATGAGCCCCACGACGTTGCCGCGTTCGTTGCTGATCCCGGCGATGTCGCGCATCGACCCGTTGGGGTTGCCGTCGAGGTAGCGGAAGACCACGCGGCCCTCCCCCTCGAGGCGGTCCAGCGTCGCGGTGTCGGCGACGAAACCGCCCTCACCGTTCTTCAGCGGGATCGTGATCTCCTGTCCCGCCGCGTACGTGGACGTCCACGCGGTGGCGGTCGACTCGACCCGCAGCCGCTGGTCGCGGCACAGGAACTTCTGGTGGTCGTTGCGGACCAGCGCACCCGGCAGCAGGTGCGACTCGCACAGCACCTGGAAGCCGTTGCAGATGCCCAGGACGGGCATCCCACCCTCGGCCGCGCGGACGACCTCGGCCATCACGGGCGCGAAGCGGGCGATCGCGCCACAGCGCAGGTAGTCGCCGTAGGAGAACCCGCCCGGCAGGACGACCGCGTCGACCCCGTGCAGGTCGGCGTCGGCGTGCCAGAGCGCGACGGCCTCGCCGCCGGCGAGACGCACCGCGCGACGCGCGTCGCCGTCGTCGAGCGACCCGGGGAAGGTCACGACGCCGATCTTCACGCGGTGACCCTGGCCGGGGTGCCGGAGGCGTCCCGGACGCTGACGACGTCCTCGATCACGGGGTTCGAGAGCAGCGTCTCGGCGGCCTTCCGGGCCTGCTCGAGCACCCCGGGGGTGACCTCTCCGGCCACCTCCAGCTCGAAGCGCTTGCCCTGACGGACGCTGGTGAAGAGATCGAACCCGAGGCGCGGAAGGGCGCCGACGACGGCCTTCCCCTGCGGGTCGAGGATCTCGGGTTTCGGCATGACGTCGATGACGACGCGGCCCATGCGCGGCGCTCCTTCGAGGAGGGGGGAGATCGGCGTGCTCAAGGCTACCGCCGCCGCGGAGGCTCAAGGACCGCCGCGGTCCTGCCGACCAGAGGACGTGGACACCGCTCGCGCCCGACGCCGTGTGAGCACGTCCGTGCTCTTCGACGTCGGTGTCTTCGTGGCGGGACTGCTCGTGCTGGTGGGCGCCGCCCTGTGGTGGCACGCGACCGGGGCCAGCCAGGACGTCTTCACGGCGCTGGCCCTCTGCATCCCCGTCGGCTGGGTCCTCACCCGCTTCCCGCTGATGGTGACGAGCGTGGCGACCGGCATCCAGGTGCCCTTCGCCCCCGTGCTGCTGTTCTACCTGCAGACCTTCTACGACACCCCCGTCGCGCTGCTGGCCTGGCCGCTCACCGCGCTGCCCGCCTACCTGGTCGACCGGCGGGCCTGGTCGAGCCGGCTCTTCAACGCGGGATCGTCGATCGTCTCCAGCCTGCTCGCGACCTTGGTCGTCGCCGCGCTGCAGCCCACCGACCCGGTCAGTCCGGTGCAGCTGTTCGCGGTGCTGGCCGGCGCGGCGACCTACTTCGCCGCGGACACCCTGCTCTCGGCCGTGTCCATCGCGATCGAGTACCACCGGACGCTGTTCGAGGAACTGGCCGACCCGGGCGCGCTCATCGGTGGGGCGCTGTTCCTGCTCGTCTCCGTCCTCGGCTACCTCGCGGCGGCCGTCCACGTCGTCATGCCCACGTGGGTCGCCTCGCTGATCCTCGTCCCCGGGATGGCCGTCGTGGTCGCGGCGTGGGCGTGGCGACGCGCCCACCAGAGCCGTGCGCAGCAGCGGGAGCTGTTCGAGGCCGCCGTCCGCATCCACGAGGTGACCACCGCGGACGACCTCGTGGCCGTGCTGGAGACCCGCTGCGCCACGCTGGTCTCCAGCGAGCGCCTCGTGGTCCGGAGCCAGGCCCCCGGTGGGGGTGAGGTCGGGTACGAGCTCGGCGACGAGGGCCCGCTGCGCTGGATCGTCGCCCCCCGGGCGAGCAACCGGGAGGGTCAGCAGTTCGACGAGGTCGCCCTGGCCTCGCTGGGCTCGCTGGCCTCGGCCGCGCTGGTCCGGCTGCGGCTGGCCGCGGAGGCGGAACGGCTGGCCCTCGTCGACCCGCTGACCGGGCTGCCGAACCGGCGGGCCTTCACCAGCCGGCTGGAGCAGGCCGTGGGCGCGGAGTCGGCGATCGCAGTCCTCTTCGTCGACCTCGACGGGTTCAAGGCCGTGAACGACACGCTCGGGCACGCGGCGGGTGACGAGCTGCTCTGCGAGGTCGCGGACCGGCTGCGCAGCGCGGCCGGGGCCGGCGGTTTCGCCGCCCGGCTCGGGGGCGACGAGTTCGCCCTGGTCCTGCCCGACCTCTTCCCCGGGGTCGCCGACGACACGGCCGAGGCCGTCGTCGTGGCGCTGCGCACGCCGTTCCTGCTCTCCGCCGGGCCGGCCACGATCAGCGCCAGCGTGGGGCTGACCGCCTTCGAGGACGGCGACGACGCCGACTCGCTGCTCTCCCGGGCCGACGCCGCGATGTACGCGGCCAAGCGCTCCGGCGGCGGGCGCTGCGTCCTCGCCGAGTGATGACGGGCTCCGGGACGGGCTGCGGGACGAGGTCCTGGGGAGTCCTCGCGGAGATCCGGTGACCGGCGCCCCTCGACGGGGGTGCCGGGCCACCATCGGAGAGTGACGACCTCGACGCGGCGGGCAGTGCTCGCGAGCGGTGCCGGCGTGCTCCTCGTGGGCGGGGCCGCGGTGGTCCTGGAGGTCCGGCCCGTCCGGAGCCGGATCCGCTCGACCCTGGGCATCGGGCAGGTCGCGGACCCCGTGCCGTCGGCCGGGGCCGGGGAACCCGTCTTCGCGACCTTCGACTCCGCCGCCCGCGCTCGCCCGGTGACCTGGGGCTGGGCGACTCCCCCGGGCGTGGTCCCGTCCGGTCTGCCGGTGCTCCTCGTCCTGCACGGCCGCGGTGACGACGCGCGCGTCGCGTTCACCCAGCTCGGCGTCCACCAGTTCCTCGCCGCGCACGTCGACGCCGGTGGGTCACCGCTGGCCGTGGTCTCCGTCGACGGCGGGTCGAGCTACTGGCACCCCCGCACGGACGGTGACGACCCGCTCGCGATGCTGCGCGGGGAGCTGTTCCCCCGACTCCTCGACACGGGGTTCGACCTGTCCCGCTGGGCGGTCGCGGGGTGGTCGATGGGTGGCTTCGGCGCCCTCCTGCTGGCCCGGGAGGTCACCGCGGGACGGTTCCCCACGTCCGGGGAGCTCGTCGCCGCGGCCGCGGGGAGCCCGGCGTTGTTCGCCTCCGCCGGGGCGACGTCGGCGGGGTCCTTCGACGACGCCGCCGACTGGCGGGAGTTCGGCGACCTGGTCCCCGACCCGGCGACGGGGTCGGTCGCCCTCTCGGTGTCCTGCGGGGTCGACGACCCCTTCCGGGGGCAGACCGAGGCGTACCGGGCGGCCTGCGATCCCGCCCCGGCGGGCGGGATCGGCGACGGCGCCCACACCACGGGCTACTGGCGCAGCCTGGTCCCCGGGTGGTTGCAGTTCGTCGACGCGCGGCTCGCGTGAAGCGTCACCGGGCGGACGATCACCGTGCGGACGTCTTCTCGCGGGCCTGCGCGAAGTCGCGCGGGCGGAACCGGCCCTCGTGCAGCCGGCTCTCGATCTCCTCCAGGCTGTGCCCCGTGAGCTCGGGCATCCTGCGGTACAGGAAGACGAACGAGACGACGTTGAACGCGGCGTAGAGCCAGAACGTCTGGCCCGTGCCGATCGTGTCGATGATGCTCAGCAGCGACAACGTGATGAGCAGGTTCGTCCCCCACAACGACGCCGACTGCGCCGCGGCACCGGCGGAGCGGGTGGCGAGCGGGTAGATCTCGGAACCCGTGAGCCAGCCCATGAGCTGGATCCCCCCGGCGGTGAAGGCCATGAACGCGACGAGGGTGGCGACGATCCACGGGACCTGCGCCTTGCCGTCGTGGCCGGTGACGAAGAACGTGCCCAGCACGATCAGCGACAGGGCCGCCCCCGGGAGCGTGATGAGCGTGAGCCGACGCCGACCGACCCGGTCGATGATGGCGAGGCCGATGAGCTGGGTGAGCAGGTAGGTGGCGCCGAGGGCGACCGAGACCTGCAGCGCGGCGCTGTCGGAGAACCCGTTGTCGGTGAGGATCGTCGGGGAGTAGTAGACGATCATCTCGATCCCGGACAGCTGGGTGAAGATCGCCAACCCGCAGCCGACGATCAGCGCCGGCCGCACCCACGCCTCGCGCAGACCCCGCCAGCCCTTGGTGCTGGCCTCGCTCTCGGCGTGCACGAGTTCGCTGATCTCGCGCAGTTCCCCGTCCACGTCGGAGCGGTCGGGACGGACGCGCTCGAGCGCCTCACGGGCCCGGTCCTCCTGGTCCGACTTCAGCAGCCAGCGCGGGCTCTCCGGCAGGCGGAGCATCAGGAGGAACATGATCGCCGCCGGGACGGACGCCGCGCCGATCGAGATCCGCCAGTCCACCTTCTCGCTGGCCCCGACGATCGTGGCGATGAGGATGCCGACCCCGATGGCGATCTGGAAGCACAGGACGAGGCGACCGCGGTACTTCGTCGGCGACAGCTCGGCGACGTAGGTGGGGGCGGTCTGGGTCGCGCCGCCGACGGCGAACCCGAGCACGAGCCGGGCGAGGGAGAGGGTCACGGGATCGGGGGCCAGCGAGGCCCCGAGGGTGCCGATCACGAAGATCACGGCCACGACGAGCAGGGTTCCCCGACGGCCCCGGCGTTCGCTGAGCCGGCTGCACGTGAGGGCCCCGACCACCGCGCCGGCCAGGATCGAGGCGGCGATGACCTGTTCCCAGCCGTTGCCGGTCTCGAAGTCGTCACTGATCTGCAGCAGGGCACCGGAGATGATGCCGGTGTCGTAGCCGTAGAGCAGACCCGAGATGGCCGACACCAGGGCGACGACCACCACCGCACCGGTGAGGCCACCACCGCCGTCCGCGGCACGATCCGGCCCGTGGTGCTCGGTCATGGGGTTCCTCCGACGTCGTCGTGGGCGGTTTCCTGGTCTCAGGTGCGAAACGTCTAAGACAAGCACTCCGCCCGACGTCCCGCCCGTCGAGGGATCTGAGACGATCCACTCCCCGGACCGTCCGACCTGCGAGGAACCCCGTGACCGCCAGCCCCCTCTTCGACGTCTCCGGCCGCCTCGCCCTGGTGACCGGTTCCACCCGCGGCATCGGGCGCGCCCTGGCCGGAGGTCTGGTCCGGGCCGGGTGCGACGTCGCCGTCAACGGACGGAGCGCGGAGGCCGCGGAACGGGTCGCCGCCGAACTCAGCGCGCTCGGTCCGGGCACCGCCCACGCCTGCGCGTTCGACGTCACCGACTCCGCCGCGGTGGACGCCGCGGTCGCCGCGCTGGAGGAGGGGGTCGCGCCGATCGACGTGCTGGTGAACAACACCGGGATGCAGCAGCGGAAGCCCTTCACCGAGTTCACCGACGACGAGTGGCAGCGGATGCTCGACGTGAACCTCACCAGCGCGTTCACCGTGGCCCGCGCCGTGGCCCGGCGGATGGTCCCGCGCGGGCGGGGGAAGGTCGTCAACGTCCTGTCCGTGCAGAGCGAGGTCGTCCGCCCGGGGATCGCGCCCTACGCCGCCACCAAGGGCGGGCTGAAGATGCTGACCAAGGGCATGTGCGCCGACCTCGGCGGGTACGGGATCCAGGTGAACGGCCTGGGTCCCGGGTACTTCGCGACCGAACTCACCGCGGCCCTGGTGGCCGACGAGGAGTTCACCGCCTGGGTCTCCGGGCGGACCCCCGCCGGCCGCTGGGGTGACGTCGCGGAGCTGGTGGGCCCGCTGCTGTTCCTGTGCTCCGACGCCTCGGGTTTCGTCAACGGGCAGACGATGCACGTCGACGGCGGGATGCTCGCGGTCCTCTAGCCCCCGCTCCGTCGCGATCGAGCACAGTCCTCGTCGCTCAGGTTCCGTCGCGCTGGAGTGGAGCGAAGAGCGTCTCGCAGAGCAGATCGAGCCGACTTCCGCTCCAGTCGGTCCGGCGAGGGTGAGGCGCGGGGTCAGCTCTCGAGCTCGGCCAGCGCGTCGTGGGCCTGCGCGACCTCACCGACGCGGTGCCGACCTGCACTGCCACGTCGGGCGAGGACACCTTCGGCCAGCACGGCGACCGTCGTCATGACCGCGGCGTAGCTGTCGAAGGCTCCCGGACCGTCGACCGGGACCACGAGCCGGTGCGCGACGGGGGCCGCGGGCGGCCCGGCGGCGGGATCGGTGAGCAGGACGCACGGGACCCCGAGCTCCGCGGCCAGTTCCAGCACCGCCGGGACCGCCGGTGTCCGACGCCGGAAACCCACGACGACCAGGAGGTCCCGCGCGTCGAGTCCCGCGACCTCCTCGGCAACGGTCTGTCCCGGCAACGGTGCGACGGAGACGTCAGGCCGGGCCTGGAGGAGTTGTTCACGGAGGTGCAACGCGACCGGGTAGCTGTTGCGCCAGCCGAGGACGAGAACCCGCCGGGCCGCCGCCAACGTCGTGACGACGCCGTCCAGATCGGTGGCAGAGAGGTTCTCCGCGGTCCGGGTGAGGTTCTTGACGTCGTGCGCGACGTGCGCCGCGACCGGCCCTGGGCTGCCGTCGGGGAGACCGCCCGTCGGCACCCCCCGGGCCCGCAACGACCGCGCGTCCACCCTGGCCTCGGCGTAGGAGGTGAAACCGAGCCGCCGGAAGAACCGGCTGACCGTCGCCTTCGAGGCACCGGAGAGTTCCGCCAGTTCCGCGCCGCTGAACCCGGCCAGGTCGTCGGCCCGTTCCAGGACCACCTCGGCGACCTGACGTTCGGAGGGGGTGAGTTCGGACCACACCGCCTCGATGCGGCCCCTCACACCCGGCTCGTTCACGCCCGGTTCGCTCATGCTCGTCGGCGGGCCACGTCGAGCACGGTGGCCTCGAACGCGTCGATCCCGATCGCCACGTCCTCGAGGGTCACCTTCTCCCCCGGGGCGTGGCTGATGCCCTCCTCGCAGCGCACGAAGATCATGGCGACGGGGGTGACGGCGGCGACGGCCATGGCGTCGTGCCCGGCCCGGCTCCAGATCGTCAGGGGTTCGGGGTCACCGGTCGCGGCGATGCCGGCGGTGACGGACTCCACGAGGTCGGCGTCGCAGTACACCCCCGCCGCGGCGTGGACCTCGGTGAGTTCGAAACCCAGACCGCGCAGGCCGCAGAACTCCTGCGCGTGGGCGGTGATGGCGTCGACCAGGACGTCGCGCTGCTCGTCGTGCTCGGCCCGCACGTCGAGGGAGAACTCGACCAGGCCGGGAACGACGTTCACGCCACCGGGGAAGGCCTGCAGCCGACCGACGGTGGCGATGCCGCCGAGTTCCACGGCGAGGCGTTCGACGGCGAGCACCACCTGGGACGCACCGACGAGGGCGTCCTTCCGCTTGCCGTACGGGGTTCCCCCGGCGTGGCGGGCCTCACCGACGACGCGGCCGGTGAAGCGCCGGGCTCCCGCGATCGAGGAGACGACCCCCAGGGGGCGCCCGGCGGCCTCGAGGTGCGGACCCTGCTCGATGTGCAGTTCCAGGTACCCGACGAGTTCCTCCGGTGCCCGGGCCGCCTCGCCGATCCGGGCGGGGTCGAGGCCGAACTCTTCCGCCGCCGACCGGACGCTGACGCCGTCGCGGTCGGTCCGCTCCCACCAGTCCTCGTGCCAGTTCCCGGCGACCGCGAAGCTGCCCGTGAGCGCAGTGGAGAACCGGGTGCCCTCCTCGTCGGAGAACGCGACGACCTCGAGCGCGAACGGCAGTTCCGCGGCGCGCGGGACGAGTCGGGCGGCGACCTCGATCGCACTCACGACGCCGAGCATCCCGTCGTAGCGTCCCGCGTCGGTCACGGTGTCCAGGTGGGAACCGAGCACGAGCGCGGGCAGCCCGGGTTCGCGGCCCTCCAGGCGACCCCACTGGTTGCCCGCCTGGTCGCGCCAGGTGCGCATCCCGAGCCCGGCCATCCACCCGGCGGCCATCTCGTTGACCCGGGCGTGCTCGGGCGAGAGGTGGACGCGTTCGATCCCGTGCCCGATCGCGGAGACGGCGGCGAGTTCGTCGCAGCGGTCCATCGCGCGCTGTGCCGCGCTCACCGGGCGTAGACCTGCTGCGCCGCCACGGTTCCGCCGCCGGGCGCCACGTCCGCACCGTGGGCACGGAGCACCTGTTCCAGGGACGCGAGCGTCACGAGGACGGTGTCCTTGCGGGCGTTGTAACCCATCGTCCCGATGCGCCAGACCTTGCCGGCGAGCGGCCCGAAGCTCGTGCCGATCTCGATGCCGTAGTCGTTCAGCATCTCCGCGCGGACGGCGTCGCCGTCGACCCCGAAGGGGATCAGGACGGCCACGACGTTGTGCATCTTGTGCTCGACGTCGCCGTAGACCTCCAGCCCGAGGCCGCGGACGCCGGCGAGCATGGCGTCGCCGTGCAGCCGGTGCCGGGCGATCCCGTTCCCGAGCCCCTCCTCGAGCACCAAACGGGCGCACTCCCGGGCGCCGTAGAGCATCGTCGTGGCCTCGGTGTGGTGGTTCAGCCGCTTCTCGCTCCAGTAGTCGAGGATCATCCCGAGGTCGAAGTAGTTCGAGCGGATGCGGGCCGGGCTCGGCAGGGTGTCCTCGTCGGACTCCGGGTCGGCGCGCAGCCCGGCCTCCACGCTGTGCCGGGCCCGGATCACCTCGACGGCGCGCGGGGACAGCGAGACCGGGGAACTGCCCGAGGGACCACCGAGGCACTTCTGCAGACCGGCGGTGGCGGCGTCGACCTCCCACGCGTCCATCTCGAAGGGGTTCCCGGCGATCGAGGCCGTGCAGTCGACGTAGAGCAGGGCGTCGTAGCGGTGGCACATCGCGCCGACCCCTTCGAGGGGCTGGTTCATGGTGGTCGAGGTGTCGCCCTGGACCATCGCGACGAGCTTCGGCCGCACCTCGCGGACGGCGGCCTCGAGGGCCTCGAGGGTGAACACCTCACCCCAGGGGACCTCGATGGTGTGGACCTCCGCGCCGCAGCGTTCGGCGACCTCGCGCAGGAGGTGGCCGAAGCGACCGAAGACGGGCACGAGGACCACGTCGCCGGGCGAGAGGAGGGACACCAGCGCCGCCTCGATGCCGGCGCGCGAGGTGCCGTCGACGAGGACGGTCGCCTCGTTGGTGGTGCGGAACACCTCGCGGTAGAGGGCCTGCGTCTCGTTCATGTACGCCGTCATGGCCGGGTCGTACTGCCCGACGAGCTGGGCGGACATGGCGCTCAGGATGCGCGGGTCCACGGTGATCGGCCCCGGGCCCATGAGCAGTCGCGGCGGCGGCGCGACGGGCGCCCCGACCGAGGAGCGGAGCAGACCAGGGTTCAGGAGCGGGATCGACTGTTCCACGACGCCGATCATATGCAACGATCGTTCCAGAGACCAGCCCTGAGGAGGCCTCCCGTGACGGTCCACCTGCTTTCCTCCACGCCCAGCACCGTCCGGTGGGGCGACCTGCCCTGCGCCGGGGACCGCCCCGTGCTCGAGGTCGACCCCGGCGACGTCGTCGTCGTGGACACCGTGAGCCACGAGGGGATCCTCGAGGACCAGGGCCGCGACCCGCTCACCTTCTTCACCGCCCGCGGGATCGACGCGGCGGCCGTCCTGGCCGACGCCGTCGAGGTCGCCCGTTCCGTCGCGCACGACCCGCTCGTCCAGGGCCCGCACGTCGTCACCGGCCCCGTCCGCGTCCGGGGCGCGCGACCCGGCGACGTGCTGTCGGTGACCGTCGAGGCCCTGGAACTGCGCGCGGACTACGGCGTGGTCAGCAACCGGCACGGCCGAGGCGCCCTGCCCGGGGAGTTCCCCGTCGGTGGTGTCGACGTCGTCTCCGTGCTGGCCCGGGTCGAGACCGATCCCGGCACCGGTCTGCGCCGCGGCAGCCTCCCCGCCGGCCCGGACACCGATGTCCGGGTGCGGTTCCCGCTGAGACCCTTCCTCGGTCTCGTGGGCGTCGCGACTCCCGGCCCGGACCACCTGCACTCGGTGCCGCCGGGGATGCACGGCGGGAACGTCGACGTCTCGGCGCTCGGGGTCGGATCCACGCTGCACCTGCCCGTCCAGGTCGACGGCGCGTTGTTCTACACCGGCGACCCGCACTACTCCCAGGGCGACGGGGAGGTCGCGCTGACCGCCTTCGAGGCACCGCTGCGCGCCACCCTCCGCCTCGACCTCGTCCCCGCGGACGCCGTCCGGGTCCGCGACGCGCTGTGGGGGGAGACCCCGGAACTCCTGGTACCCATCGGCATCGACCTGGACCTCGGCGAGGCCATGCGGAAGTCGGTCCGCACCGCGATCGCCCTGCTGGTCGACCTCGGGATGGATCCCGCCCACGCGCTGGCCTACCTCTCCGCCGCCGGCGACTTCGCGGTGTCCCAGGTCGTGGACCGGGTGAGCGGCGTGCACGGGACGATCCGCAAGGCCGACCTGGTGGAACTCAGCCGGCTCCGCGACTGACGTCGTTCACCAGGGGATGACACCGTCGTCCTCGAAGAACCCACCCGTCGGTCCGCCGTCGGGCAGGGTCGCCAACCGGATCGCCGTCGCCGCCCCCTGCTCCGGGGTGCGGGTCCCGCGGTGACCGTTGAGGTCGGTGGCGACGAAACCCGGGCACGCCGCGTTGACGAGGACGTTCGTCCCGGCGAGTTCCTGGACGTACTGCAGCATCACGGCGTTGAGGAACGTCTTCGACGGCGCGTAGGCCACCGCGACGGGGCCGGTGGTCGTCGCGCTCCCCGCACCGGCCTGGCGGGTCAGCGAACCGACGCTGCTGGAGAGGTTCACGATGCGCGGGGACGCGGACCGGAGCAACAACGGCAGCATCGCGTTGGTGACCCGGATGACCCCCAGGACGTTGGTCTCGACGACCGCACGGACGATGTCCAGGTCCACCCCGGTCGGGTTCTGCGGCATCCCACCGGTGATGCCGGCGTTGTTGACCAGCGAGTCCAGTCGACCCCAGCGTTCCTCGACCGCTGCGGCCGCGGCCGCGACGCTGCTGTCGTCGGTGACGTCCAGCGCGACGCCGAACGCGTCGACCCCTCGCTCCCGCAACCTCGACACCGCCTCCTCCCGTCGGAGGCTGTTGCGGGCGCCGACCCCGACACTGAAACCCGACGCCCCCAACCCGGCGGCGATCTCGAACCCGATGCCCTTGTTGGCCCCGGTGACCAGGGCGACCTTCTGCTCACTCATGCCGACGATCGTGCGGGCGCAACGGTTCCCGGGTCCAACACCGTCCCGGTCATGACCGATACCCGTGGAGTATCGATGGGGGTAGCCTTCCCGGATGGAGACCCGGGAGCTGCGCTACTTCGTCGCCGTCGCCGAGGAGCTGCACTTCGGTCGCGCGGCGGAGCGGCTCGGCATCGCGCAACCACCCCTCTCCCGGGCCATCAGCCGGCTGGAACGTCGGTTGGGGACCCCCCTCCTCCTGCGGACCAGTCGCTCGGTGACGCTGACCGAGGCGGGTGACGTCCTGCTGCACGAGGGACGGGCCGCGCTCGACGCCGTCGAAGCGGCGGAGGTGCGTACCCGCCGCGCGGCGACGGCCGAACCCTCCGTCGTCCTCGCGACCAAGGCCGCGGCCTCGAGCGAACTCCTCGCGAAACTCCTGCACGCCTACGCCGCCGAACCCGGGGCCGTGCACGTCGAGGTCCTGCTCTGCGGTCCCGCCGAGCAGGGGCGGCTGCTGCGCACCGGCCGCGCCGACGTCGCGATCCTGCACCGCCCGTTCGACGACACCCGGGTTTTCGACACCGAGGAACTGCTGACCGAGGGCCAGGTCGCGATCCTCCCCGCGGGCCACCCGCTCACCACCCGCCGCACCGTCCGGCTCGCGGAACTCGACGGGCAGGCGGGGCTGCCGATGCCCCGCTGGCCCCGGCCCGACGGGAGCTACCCCGACGGCCCCGGTCCCGAGGTCCGCGACCACGCGCAACTGCTGCAACTCGTCGCCCTCGGTCGCACCCTCACCGTCGTCCCGGAATCGGCCCGCTCGCAGTTGCGCGACGACGTCGTCGCCGTCCCGGTCGTCGACGCGGAGGAGGTCACCACGGTCATCGCGTGGCCGCCGACCAGCCGGTCCCGCGCCGTGGCCCACCTCGTCCGCACCGCGACCCGCCTCTAGGGTCGAGCGGTGCCCGCGCTGCCGTTCACCCAGGTCGACGTCTTCTCCGCCGAGCCCCTCGGCGGGAACCCGGTCGCGGTCGTCCACGACGCCGACGACCTGACGAGCGAGCAGATGCAGCGGTTCGCGAACTGGACGAACCTGTCCGAGACGACGTTCCTGTTGCGTCCCGGTTCCTCCGCCGCCGACTACCGGGTGCGCATCTTCACGACGGAGGAGGAACTGCCGTTCGCCGGGCACCCGACCCTCGGCTCGGCACGGGCGTGGCTGACCGCGGGCGGTGTTGCCCGGCGACGAGGTGTCGTCGTGCAGGAGTGCGGGGCGGGTCTCGTGGACGTGCGCCTCGACGGGACCACTCTGGCCTTCGCCGCACCGCCGCTGGTCCGGGAGGGCCTGCTCGAGGCGGAACTCCTGCGGCGGCTCGCGGCGGGCCTCGGGATCTCCCCCGCGGACGTCGTCTCGGGTTCGCACCTGCACAACGGACCCCGCTGGGTCGTGCTGCAGGTGACCGACGCCGCAACGGTTCTGGGTGTGGTGCCGGTTCCGGGTCCGCTGGCCGGCCTCGACGTGGGCGTGGTGGGCCGACACCCCGCCGGGCACGAGGCGCAGGTCGAGGTCCGGGCGTTCCTCAGCGACGGCCGGGCCGTCGTGGAGGACCCCGTCACGGGCAGCCTGAACGCGGGGATCGGGCAGTGGCTCACCGACCTCCCGCCCCGTTACGTCGCGGCCCAGGGAACGGCGCTGGGTCGGAGCGGACGGGTGCACGTCGAACGGGACGGTTCCCGGGTGTGGGTCGGTGGGGCCACCACCGTCGTGGTGACCGGGGTCGTCCACCTCTGACCGGGCGCGCCACGCCGACAACGCTCCGAGGTGCACGAAGGTCGACTTCGAGACCACGTTGCGGCTGCGGGAACTCGGCGACCGCTACCTGATCCAGCTGTCGCCGGAACCCGACCTCGACGCGAGGCTCAGCTGAGCGGACGCGGCCACCGCCGGGGTGGCCGCGTCCCACGTCGAGGTCAGACCAGCTTCATCGCCTCGATCAGGGTCGTCCGCAGGATCTGCTCCATCTCGTCGAACTCCGCCTGACCGGTGGTCAGCGCGGGCGCCACCTGGATGACCGGTTCCCCGCGGTCGTCGGGACGGGCGTAGAGACCGTTCCGGAACAGCGCCGACGGCAGGAACTGCTTGATGAGCGTCTCGCGCTCGCTGAGGTCGAACGTCTCCTTCGTCGTCTTGTCCTTGACGAGTTCGACGGCCCAGAAGTACCCGTCGCCCCGGACGTCGCCCACGATGTCCAGGTCCAGCAGCTTCTTCAGGGTGTCGCCGAGGGCCTGCTCGTGGTCGAGGACGTTCTGGTTCAACCCCTCGCGCTCGAAGATGTCGAGGTTCGCCAACGACACCGCCGCCGACACCGGGTGCCCGCCGAAGGTGTACCCGTGGGGGAAGAAGTTCTTGCCCTCGAGGAAGGGCGCCATGATGCGGTCCGAGGCGATCATCGCGCCGATCGGGCCGTAGCCGGAACTCATGCCCTTGGCGCAGGTGATGATGTCGGGCTGGTAGCCGAACTTCTCGCAGGCGAACATCGTGCCGTGGCGGCCGAAACCGCAGATGACCTCGTCCGAGACGAGCAGCACGTCGTACCTGTCGCAGATCTCCCGCACCAGCTGGAAGTAGCCGGGCGGTGGGGTGAGGCACCCGCCGGAGTTCTGCACGGGTTCGAGGACGACGGCCGCGACCGTGTCGGGGCCCTCGAAGAGGATCGCCTCCTCGATGCGGGCCGCGGACCACCGGCCGAACTCGACCGGGTCGGTCGGGGCGCCCATCCGCTCGGCGCGGTAGATGTTCGTGTTCGGCACCCGGAAACCGCCCGGGGTCAGCGGTTCGAAGGCCTGCTTCATCGCCGGCAGGCCGGTGATCGCCAGCGCCCCCTGCGGGGTCCCGTGGTAGGCGGTCGCCCGCGAGATGACCTTGTGCTTCAGCGGTTTCCCGGTGAGCTTGAAGTACTGCTTGGCGACCTTCCAGGCGCTCTCGACGGCCTCGCCACCCCCGGTGGTGAAGAACACGCGGTTGAGGTCACCCGGGGCGTAGGACGCGACGCGTTCCGCGAGCTGGATCGCGGGTTCGGTGGCGTAGCCCCAGACGGGGAAGAACGCGAGGGTCTCGGCCTGCTTGGCCATGACCTCGGCGAGTTCCGCGCGGCCGTGCCCGGCCTGGACGACGAACAGGCCGGAGAGGCCGTCGAGGACCTTGTGGCCCTTGTCGTCCCAGACGTAGGCGCCCTCGCCCTTGACGATGACGGGAGCCGGCCTGTCCTGGTAGGCACCCATGCGCGCGAAGTGCATCCACAGGTGGTCGCGTGCGGCGGTGGTGAGGTCGGAGGACCCCGCACCCTGGACGACCTGCTCGGTCACGGTCATGCCGAACCCTCCTCGCGTTCCAACGACGACGTCCGCCGGGAGTTGCCCGCCGATCCTCCCACCCTCCCGCCGCGGACGACAGGGGCACCAGCGACGCTTCGTCGGCGCTGCGCGAGGACCACCGACGAACCGTCGGCGCTAGCCTGCCCCCGTGCTCACCGTCGCGGACGTCCTGGCGCTGCCCGTCCTGGCCGCGGGCGGCCCGCAGGTGCGCGCCGGTGAGGACCGCCTCGGGGTGCGCGTGCGGTGGGTGCACGTCAGCGAGCAGACGGAGGTCGCCGGGCTCCTGGGCGGCGGCGAACTGCTGCTCTCCACCGGCATGGGTCTGCGCGACGTGGACCTCGCCGCCTACGTCGCCTCCCTCGTCGACGCCGGCGCCGCCGGACTGGTCGTCGAACTCGGCGACCACCTCGACGCCCTGCCGCCGGCGCTGGTCCGCGCCGCCCGGGCCGCCCGGTTCCCGCTGGTCGAGCTGCACCGGGTGGTCCGCTTCGTCGAGGTGACCGAGCAGGTGCACGCCCGGTTGCTGGTGGACCAGCACGAGCGCCTGCGCTTCGCCGAACGCGTCCACGCCTCCTTCGCGGGGCTGAGCACGACGGGGGCCACGACGGCGGAGGTCCTGGACCGGGCGGCGGAACTCCTCGACGGGCCCGTGGTGCTCGAGGACGTGGCCCACCGCGCGGTCGCCCACGTCGCCGGGCCGGCGGGGACGTCGCAGGTGCTCTTCGACTGGTCGCGGCGCTCGCGGCGCGGAGGCGGCCACGAGGGGTGGTCGACGGCGCCGGTGGGCGCACCGGGCAACCGCTGGGGCCGACTCGTCGCCCCGGGCCCGAGCGGGGGCCGCGACGCGGTGCTCGTCCTGGAACGCGCCGCGGAGGTCCTGACGGTGCTGCGGCTGCTGTCCCCCGAGGGGGACCGCGACCTCGCCGACCGCGCCCACGCGGACCTCGTGCAGGACCTGTTGCGGGCCCGTCCCGTGGACGAAGCCGCACTGCGCCAACGGGTCCGCGCTCTCGGGTTGCCGACCCGCGGGGGTTTCGCCGCCGCGGCCGTGCACACTCCCGGCGGCGCGGACCGGGCCACGGTGGCGCAGACGCTCGCCCACGTGGGCGGGGTCGGCATCACCGGCGTCCTCGCCCAGGACGTCGTCGGTGTGCTGCTGGTGGGGCGGGAGGACGCGACGGCGACGCTGCTGCCCCGGCTCGCGCAGGCCCTCCCCGCCGCGGCCACCCTCGGCGCCACCGGGGTGGTCGGTGAGCTCAGCGCCACGGCGGAGGGTTTCGCCGAAGCCCGTCACGTCGCCCAGGTCGCGGCCGCCGCGCCGCGGCGGGTCCCGGGTGCGGTCCACCGCACCGCCGACCTCGGCGTGCGGGGGTTGTTGTGGCACCTGCGCGGCGACCACCGGGTCGCGCAGTTCGCGGAGGCGCAGCTGTCCCCCTTGCTGGACGCCGTCGACGGTGGCGACGCCGACCTCGCCCTGCTCACCGCCCACCTGGAGGTCGGCGGTTCGATGACCCCGCTCGCGGCGCGGCTGCACCTGTCCCGGCCGGCGACCTACGGTCGGGTGGAACGGCTCACCCAGCGCCTCGGCCGTGATCTCGACGACCCCGAGACCCGGGTGGCGCTGCACCTCGCGCTGCTCACCCGGGCCCAGCAGGGACTGCTCAGGGACGGGTGAGGAGTTCCCCGCGGGGTTGCGCCCCGAGGTCGAGGAGTTCACCTCGACGCCAGGTCGAGCGCACCGCGCCGGTGAAGGTGCGCCCCTGGTAGGGCGTGACCTTGTTCTTGTGCTGCAACGTCTCCGCGTCCACCGTCCACTCCTCCTCGGGGGCGAAGACGGCGAAGTCGGCGACGTTCCCGGCGGCGATCCGGCCGCGGTCGGTGAACCCGGCGAGGTCGGCGGTGGCCGAGGACATCCAGCCGACGACGGTCTCGAGCGCGACCCCGCGGCCGCGGGCGGCCGTCCACACGGCGGGCAGACCGAGCTGCACGGAGGCGATGCCGCCCCAGGCGGTCCCGAAGTCCCCCTCCTCCAGGCGCTTCAGCTCCGCGGTGCACGGGGAGTGGTCGGAGACGACGCAGTCGATCGTCCCGTCCAGCAGCCCCCGCCACAACGCGTCCTGCTCGGCGCGGTCGCGGATCGGGGGGCAGCACTTGAACGACGTGTCGCCGTCGGGGACGTCGGCGGCGTCGAGGGTCAGGTAGTGCGGGCACGTCTCGACGGAGATGCGGGTGCCGGTCGCCTTCGCCGCCCGGATCTCGGCGAGGCCGGCCGCCGAGGACAGGTGCACGACGTGCGCGCGGGCCCCGGCGCGGGCGGCCGCCTCGGCGACGGAGCGCACGGCGAGCGCCTCCGCGGCCGGCGGACGCGACCCGACGAAGTCCGCGAAGCGGCGACCACCCGGGTGGGCGTGCGCGCCGATCTCCCCGGCGTCCTCGGCGTGGGCCAGCAGCAGGCCGTCGAAGCGGGCGAGTTCGGTCAGCGCCTCCTGCAGACCTTCGGCGTCCAGGGGCTGGAACTCCTCGATCCCGGAATCGAGCAGGAAGCACTTCACCCCGAACACCCCGGCCTCGTGCAGCGGTTCGAGCTGGTCGGCGTTGCCCGGCACGGCACCGCCCCAGAAACCCACGTCGATGACGCACTTCCCCTGCGCAGCCGCCCGCTTCAGCTCCAGCGCCTCGGGGTCCAGGGTCGCCGGGGTGCTGTTCAGCGGCATGTCGAGGATCGTCGTGATCCCCCCGGCCGCCGCGGCGCGGGTCGCCGAGGCGAAACCCTCCCACTCGGTGCGCCCGGGTTCGTTGACGTGGACGTGGGTGTCGACGAGCCCCGGCAGCAGCACCTCGTCGTCGGCGAGGACCACCTCGCGGGCCGCGTCCCAGACGTGGTCGAACGCCTCGACGCCGACGACCAGACCGCTCCGCACCCCGACCGAGACCGGTCGCTGCGCACCGTCCACGACAGCTCGTGCCGCCCGCAGCACCAGATCCACCCGCACGTCCTCGCTCACCGTTCGTCCTCCGCCTTCGAACCTGTTCCGCCGGTTTCTCGTCCGCCCAGTGTGCGGTAGCGCGTCCGGCGCACCGGAGCCACCGCCGGCGGTGAGGACGACCGGCGGGACCGGACCCGCGCGGTCAGGTTCTCCTGGTGCGCGGAGGCGGTCGCCAGCAACGCCTCCGCGTCCCCCGCGGCGAAGGCCGCGAGCATGGCGGCGTGCTCGGCGTGCAGGTGCGCGGCCTCCGCGGGGGCGAGGTCCTCCATCGGCCGGTACGGCTCGGTGAGGTCCCAGATGCGGTCGAAGACGGCCAGCAGTCGCGGCATCGCGGACGGCCGGGTCACCGCGACGTGGAACGCGCGGCTCTGGTGGTGGTAGCCGCGTTCGTCCCCGTCGACGACGGCCTGCCACAGCTTCTCGTGGGCCTCCCGGGCGGCCTCGACGTCGTCCGGACGCACGAGCCGGACGGCGACGGCGAGCGCTGCGAGTTCCAGGGTGCCGCGGACGTCGAAGAGTTCGGCGAGCTCCCCCTCGGCGAGCAGGGTCACGGTGTACCCGCGGCGGGGCTGGTGCTCGACGAGCCCTTCCCCGACGAGCGTCATGAGCGCCTCGCGCACCGGGATGCGACTGACGTCGTGGGTGGCGGCGAGGACGTCGACCTCCAGGGCCGAACCGGGTGGGACGACCCCCTCGACGATGTCGTTGCGGATGGCGTCCAGCACCGGACGCGCGCTCCTAGCGGACCGGACCACCCGACGACCGACCTCCCGCGCCCGGGCCCCCGCGCAGGGGCCATCCCCGCACGTCCTCGGCCCGGGGCGGAGCGTAGCTGCGGGCCTTGGAGGTGGACAGCCCCAGGGCGATCAGCGATTCGGCGAGGCGGGCACCGGCGGCGACCCCGTCGACGACCGGAACGGCCAGCGCGGCGGTGACGGTCTCGTGGACGCCGGACATCCCCGCGCAGCCGAGCAGGACGACCTCGGCGCCGTCCTCCTCGACGAGGCGGCGGGCCTGCTCGACGAAACCTTTGGCGGTGACCTCGGGGTTCGCCTCGAGTTCCAGGACGGGCAGGTCGACGCTGCGGATGCCGACGCAGCGCCCTGCGAGGCCGGCGAGCAGCAACCGGTCGTGGATGGCGGGGGCGGCCCGGTCCAGCGAGGTGACGACCCCGTAGGTGCGGCCGAGCAGGCACGCGGTGTGCGCGGCGGCCTCGGTGATGTCGACGACGGGCACGTCCAGGACGTCCTGCAACGCCTCGCGACCGACCTCGCCGAACCCCGCGTGGACGACGGCGTCGAACTCCCCGTCGTGGTTCTGGACGGCGTCGAGGACGCCGACCGCGGAGAGGTAGCTCTCGTAGTTCGACTCGACCGAGGCCGGGCCGAAGGTCGGGGTGAGCGCCACGACCCTGGTCGTCGCCGAGACCGCGGCCTGCGCGGAGCGCCGGATGACCTCGGTCACCGCCTCGGAGGTGTTGACGTTGACGACCAGGATCGTGGGCATCAGACGGTTTCCCGGCTCGGGATGGAGTTCTTCAGGGCCAGGTAGAGCAGGAACGAGATCGCGGCCCCGATGAACCAGCTGAACGAGGCGGCGGTCGGGTTGGTGAAGAACACGATGCCGATGCCGATGACCGCGGCCACCGCGGTCGCCGCGACCGCGACCGGGTTCCAGCCCTTGGTGTAGTGGTAGGCCCCGTCGGGGTTCATCGTGAACAGGTCGTCGACCTCCACCTGCTGCTTCTTCACCAGGTAGTAGTCGGCGATGAGGACCCCGTACAGCGGCCCGATGAACGCGCCCAGCGTGTCGAGCGTGTAGTGGATCATCCCGTCGGTGCTGTAGAGGTTCCACGGGGTGATGAGGACGGAACCGACGGCGGCGATCATGCCGCCGGTGCGCCAGGAGATCTTCTGCGGCGAGACGTGCGAGAAGTCGAACGCGGGCGAGACGAAGTTCGCGACGATGTTGATGCCGATGGTCGCGATGATGAAGGTCAGGCAGCCCAGGACCGCGACGGTGAGGTTGTCGAGGCGGTAGACCGTGGCGACCGGGTCGGTGATGAGCTCGCCGTAGACGGGGACCGTCGCCGAGGCCGTGACGACGCAGAGGACGGCGAACACGAGGAAGTTCACCGGCAGGCCGAGGAAGTTCCCCCGCTTGACCGCGGCCATCGACGTCCCGTAGCGCGCGAAGTCGCCGTAGTTCAGCATCGGTCCGGAGAAGTACGACACGACGAGGGCGACCGCGGAGATCATCATGCCGACCGCACCGATGCCGTGGTGGGTCACGTTGCCCAGGTTCAGCGAGATGTTCGACGGGCCCGCCTCGGTCACCAGGTAGGCGGCGAGGGCGAACATCACGACGTAGACGGCCGGACCGCAGAAGTCGATGAACTTGCGGATCGCCTCCATGCCGCGCCAGAACACCAGCGCCTGCAGGACCCACATGACGCCGAACGCGGCCCAGCCGATCGTGCTGAGACCCACGAACCCGTGCTGCGCCTTGTCGGCCCAGGGTGCGAGGTCGGGGTCGATCTTCAGCACGAGCAGCACGAGCGCGTTGGAGGCCAGGAAGGTCTGGATGCCGTACCAGGCCACTGCGATGAGGCCGCGGATCACGGCCGGGACGTTGGCGCCCAGCACCCCGAACGTCACCCGGGAGACCACGGGGTAGGGGACCCCGGTCGCCTGGCTGGGTTTCGCGACGAGGTTGCAGAGGAAGTACACGATGACGATGCCGACCAGCAGCGAGATGAGCACCTGCCAGGCGGCGAGCCCGAGGGCGAACAGGCTGCCGGCGGTCACGTACCCACCGACGCTGTGCACGTCGGACATCCAGAACGCGAAGAAGTTGTAGGACCGCCAGTTCTGCTGCTTCAGCGGTGCGAGGTCGGAGTTCGTCAGGCGCGGGTGGTACCCGTCCTTGACGAGGCCGACCCCTGCTGCGTGCGAATGGCCGGTGAGTTCCACCTCGGCTCGCGTCACCTCGGTCATGGCAGCTCCTGCGCTTCGTGGTGCATCCGGGGCCCGTCTCGGGCGCACCGGCGGGACCGGCGCTGGAAGAACGCTATTGACCTCAGGTTTCGCGCTTGTAACCTCGCGGATATATTCCGTGACCATGCGCGTCACGCACTTCGGCCACTCGTGCCTGCTCGTCGAGACCGGTGCCGCCCGGATCCTGGTGGACCCCGGCACCTACAGCCACGGTTTCGAGGAGCTCGAGGACCTCGACGCCGTCCTCGTCACCCACGCCCACCCCGACCACGTCGACGTCGAGCGCCTGCCGTCGCTGCTCGACAGCAACGACGCCGCGGTGCTGCACGCGGAACCGTCGACGGCGGCCTCGCTCACCGAGTCGGGCCTGCGGGCCTCGCCCCTGCACCCCGGGGACTCCGTGGTCGTCGCGGGCGTCACGGTGACCGCGGTCGGCGGGCGGCACGCCGTCATCCACGCCGACATCGCCCGCATCGGCAACGTCGGCCTGGTCTTCACGGCCGAGGGGGAACCGACGCTCTTCCACCCCGGCGACTCCTACGAGGCGGTCCCCGACGGCGTCGACGTGCTCGCCGTCCCCCTGAACGCCCCGTGGGCCGCGTCGAAGGAGACCGTCGACTTCGTCCGCGCCGTCGGCGCGCGCGAGGGCCTGCTCATCCACGACGCGTTGCTCGCGCCGCCCGGCCGCGCCACCTACGCCGGCCACGTCCGCACCCTGGGCGGTCTCGCCGTCCGCGAGACCGAGGGCACCACGCCGCTCACCTTCTGATCACCCGCTCACCCGATCGTGCGCAGGTGGTGGGCGGTGGCGCCGACGCCCGCCGCCAGCACGTCGGCCGGAGTCCCCTGCGCGACCACGCGGCCACCGTCCTCACCGCCGCCGGGGCCGAGGTCGACCAGCCAGTCGGCGCCGAGCAGCACCGCGGCGTCGTGCTCCACCACGAGGACGGTGCTGCCCGCGTCGACGAGTCCGTGCAGCAGCCGCAGCAGGCGCTCGACGTCCGCGGGGTGCAGGCCGGTGGTGGGTTCGTCCAGCAGGTAGAGCGTCCCCGCCACGCTGGTGCGCTGCAGTTCCGTCGCGAGCTTGATGCGCTGGGCCTCCCCACCGGAGAGTTCGGTCGCGGGTTGACCCAGGCGCAGGTAGCCCAACCCGATGTCGCGCAGCGCGTTCAGACCGCGCAGCGCGACGGGGAGGTCGTCGAGCGCCGCGCAGGCCTCGTCGACGGTCAGGGCGAGGACGTCGGCGACGGTGAGGCCGCGGTGGGTGATCTCCAGGGTCTCCGGCGCGTAGCGGGTGCCGTGGCAGTCCGGGCAGGGCGACCACGTCCCGGGCAGGAACAGCAGCTCCACCGACAGCGCCCCCTCTCCCTTGCAGGTGGGACAGCGGCCGGCGGCGACGTTGAACGAGAACCGGCTCGCCGTCCACCGGCGGCGCCTCGCCTCGGGTTCACGGGCGAAGGCCTCGCGGACGGCGTCGAACAACCCCGTGTACGTGGCGAGGTTCGAGCGCGGGGTGCGCCCGATGGGCCGCTGGTCGACCCGCACGAGGCGGGTGACCCCGTCGAGGCCGGTGGCGCCGCGCACGACGGGGCGCTCCCCCGTCGGTCCGTCCGCCTCGTCCGCCTCGTCGGACTCGTCGGACTCGTCGGGCTCCTCGCTCCCCAGGTGGTCCGTGACGACGTCGGCGACGATCCCCGCCAACGTCGACTTCCCCGCCCCGGACACCCCCGACACCGCGGTGAGTACCCCCAGCGGGAGGTCGACGTCGAGGTCCCGGACGGTGTGCGACGAGGCCCCGGTGAGGCCGAGCCATCCCGTCGGGGTCCTCGCGGGCCTCCGCAGCCCCGGACGGAACCCCGGGGCCAGGAACTCCCGGGTCACCGACTCCGCGACGTCCTGCAGACCCGTGACCGGGCCGGAGTGCAGGACCTGGCCACCGGCCGTCCCCGCCCCGGGCCCCACGTCGACGAGCCAGTCGGCCGAGCGGACGACGGCCATGTCGTGCTCGACGACGAGCACGCTGTTCCCGGCGTCGCGCAGGCCGGCGAGGACGTCCAGCAGCGCGACGGTGTCCGCCGGGTGCAACCCCGCCGAGGGTTCGTCCAGGACGTAGACCACGCCGAACAACCCCGACCGCAGTTGCGTGGCGAGCCGCAACCGCTGCAGCTCCCCGGTGGAGAGGGTCGGCACCGTGCGGTCCAGGGCGAGGTAGCCCAGACCCAGGTCGACCACGGCGGCGGCGCGGGCGAGCAGGTCACGCACGATGACGTGCGCCGGCCCGTCGGCGGGGACGTCGGCGCCACCGAGGGCCTCGACGAGGCGCCGCACCGGCAACCCGGCCAGCTCGACGACGTCGTGCCCCGCGAAGGTCACCGCCAGCGCCTCGGGCCGCAACCGGCGACCACCGCACGCCGGGCACGGGGTGGCCTGCAGGAAACCCCGCAGCCGTTCCTTCGTGCTCGACGACCCGGTCGTCGCGAAGGTGTGCATGACGTGGTCGCGCACGCTGGTCCAGGTGCCCTGGTAGGGACGCTGGATGCGGTGCGCCTCGCGCACGGGGTGCACCGTCACGACGGGTTTCTCGTCGGTGAAGAGGATCCAGTCGCGGTCCGCGCGGGGCAGGTCGCGCCAGGGGGCGTCGACGTCGTGGCCGAGGGTCGCGAGGACGTCCCGGAAGTTCTTGCCCTGCCACGCCCGCGGCCACGCGGCGATCGCCCCGTCCCGGATGCTCAGGGACGGGTCGGGGACGACGGACTCCTCGGTGACCGAGAACTCCGTGCCGACCCCGTGACAGCGCGGGCAGGCCCCCACCGGGGTGTTGGGTGAGAACGCGTCGGAGTCGAGCCGGGGCGCACCCGCCGGGTAGTCACCGGCCCGCGACAGCAGCATCCGCAACGAGTTCGACAACGTCGTGACCGTGCCCACGGTGGAACGTGACGACGACCCGGACCGGTTCTGCTGCAGGGCGACCGCCGGCGGGACACCGGTCACGGAGTCGACGTGCGGCGCCGCGACCTGCTGGATGAGGCGCCGGGCGTACGGCGCGACGGACTCGAGGTAGCGCCGCTGCGCCTCGGCGTAGATCGTGCCGAAGGCCAACGACGACTTCCCCGAACCCGACACCCCGGTGAACGCGACGACCGCACCACGGGGCAGGTCGACGTCGACGTCGCGCAGGTTGTGGTCGCGGGCGCCGCGGACCCGGATGAGGTCGTCCCCGGGGGCGTGGAGGTGCACCCCACCACCGTAGGGTCAGCGGCGCACGGACGACATGTCCGGGTAGCGCTCACCCGCCCCGGCCCCCACCGGCAGGACCGCGTCGAGGGCCGCCAGGTCCTCCGCCGTGAGCTCCACCTCGACCGCGGCGATGTTCTCGGCCAGGTAGCTGCGCCGTTTGGTGCCGGGGATCGGGACGACGTCGGGCCCCTTGGCCGACAACCAGGCCAGCGCGACCTGGCCGGCGCTCACCCCCTTGGCCGTCGCCAGGGCGCGCACCTCGTCGACGAGGGCGAGGTTCTTGTCGAAGTTCTCCCCCTGGAACCGCGGGTTGTGGCGGCGGAAGTCGTCGGGGGCGAGGTCGTCGACGCTGCGGATCGCCCCGGAGAGGAACCCACGACCCAGCGGGGAGTACGCGACGAAACCGATGCCCAGTTCCCGCACGGTGGCCAGTACGCCGTCCTCCTCGACCTCGCGCGTCCACAGCGACCACTCGGTCTGCAGCGCGGTGACCGGGTGGGTGGCGTGCGCGCGCCGGATCGTCTCCGGCGCAGCCTCGCTGATGCCGAGGCGGCGGACCTTGCCGGCCGCCACGAGTTCGGCCATCGCCCCCCAGGTCTCCTCGACGGGAACGGCCGTGTCGACGCGGTGCTGGTAGTAGAGGTCGATGTGGTCGACGCCGAGGCGTTCCAGGCTCGCGTCGCAGGCGGCGCGGACGTACTCGGGCCGGCCGTTGACGGCGCGGGAGCCGTCGGCGCGGCGTTCGTTGCCGAACTTCGTCGCGAGCACCACCTCCTCGCGCCGTCCCGCGATGGCCCTGCCGACGAGCTCCTCGTTGGTGAACGGGCCGTACATGTCGGCCGTGTCGAGGAACGTGACACCGGCGTCGAGCGCCGCGCCGATCGTGGCGAGGGACTCCGCCTCGTCACCGGGCCCGTAGAACTCGCTCATGCCCATGCAGCCCAGGCCCTGGGCCGAGACCGTGAGCTCGGTGCCGTTGGCCGTGCTGCCGAGGGTGCGTCGGGGGTAGCTCATGGCCCCACCCTGCGACTTCGAGCGCGCTCGAAGTCAAGCCGGGGTGACCGGCCGCGGAGGACGCGGTGGGTTCCCGACGCTGGGGTGCGGATCGGGTCGTGCAGTGGTCTCCGGGTTCCACGCGGCGGTGGCGGAAGGGGTTGACTGGCCCGAAGCACACTCCGCTCCGCCTCCGCGCGGCCGACTGATCCACTCCGTCCGGAAGAGAGCACCCATGACCGTCTCCACCGCCCGTGTCGTCGTCGTCGGCGCCGGCATCCTCGGCGCCTCCACCGCCGCCCACCTGGCCCGCTCGGGTGCCTCCGTGGACCTCGTCACCGAGGGCGACGTCGCCTCCGGGGCCTCCGGCCGCTCGTTGTCCTGGCTGAACTCCGCCGGTGCCCGCAGCGACGCGTACCACCTGCTCCGCACCGTCGCGATCGACCGCTGGCGCACCTTCGCCCACCGCGCGGACCTGCAGCGGGCGGTCCGCTTCGACGGCGGGCTGACCTGGGCCCCTGCGGGGCAGAGCTACCGCGAGCGCCACGCCCACGAACTCTCCATCGGCTACGACTCGCTCTGGCTCGCCCCCGACGAGGTCGCCGCCTGGACGCCGGGCGTCGACCCGGCCGCGGTCGCCGCCGAGGGCGCGGTGTTCAACCCCGGTGAGGGCTGGGTGGACCTGCCGCTCGCCGTGGACGAACTGCTCGCGCGGTTGCGGGCCGCGGGTGGGCGTCTGCACACCGGGGTCGGACGCGCCCACCCCGTCGTGGAGAACGGCCGGGTGACGGGCGTCCGCACGGACTCCGGCGCCACTTTCGCCGCTGACGCCGTCGTGCTCGCGACCGGCCCGTGGGTTCCCCGCGACCTCGCCGAGCTCGGCGTCACCGTCCCCGAGGACACCCCCGTCTCGCTGCTGCTGCGGACGAAGCCCGTCGACGTGGCGCTGCGCGCGGTGCTGAACACACCGCGGGTCGCGGTCCGCCCCGCCCCGTCCGGCACCCTGGTGCTCGACTCCGGCTGGTCGGAGCAGGAGGTCGTCGTCCACGGCGAGGGTGACTACGAGGTGAAGGAGAGCACCCTGGCGGGGCTGCTGGCCGAGGCCTCCCGCGTCCTCGCCGGGAACCCGTCCCTGGAGCTCGCCGGTCACGGCGTGGGGCCGAAGCCGATCCCCGGCGACGGTGAACCCGTCGTCGGCCCCGTCGACGGGATCGCCGGACTGCACGTCCTGTTCACCCACAGCGGTGCGACCCTCGGGCTGGTGCTGGGCGAGTTCACCGCGCGCGAGGTGCTCACCGGGACGGCGCACCCCCTCCTGGCGTCGTTCCGTCCGGCGCGTTTCACCCCGGGGGCCTGAGGCTCGAGGGGTCGCCCGGCGCGGTCGACGGCCCGGCCTCGTAGAGGTCGATCTTGGCCGTGATCGCGCCGAGGTGGTGCGTGACCTCCTCGAGCTGGGACAGGACGCGTTCGCGGTGGGCGCGCAGGACCTGCAACCGCGCCTGCTCGTTCCCCGCCCCCGCCCGGCACAGCTCGGCGTACTCGCGGACCTCGCGCACGGGCATCCCGGTGGCGCGCAGCCGCTGGACCATCACGATCCAGCGCAGGTCGGCCTCTTCGTAGCGGCGCCGGCCCGCGCTGGTCCGGGCGGGCGTCCCCACGAGCAACCCCTCGGTCTCGTAGTAGCGCAGCGCGTGGGTGCTCAGACCCAGCCGTTCGGCCGCCTCGGCGATGCTCAGCCCGGCGCGTTCGTCGGTGGTGCTCACCGCAGGAGTGTCACCCCAGCAGGGGGCGCGGGTCGAAGACGACCCGGATGCGGTCGATGCCGTCCGGGCCGACGTGCATCCGGTTCACCACGGGGAACGGATCGACGCCGTCGAGGCGGGTCCGCATCTCGAACCACGTGACGACCTCGTCGCCGTCGACCAGCAGCTTCTCCACCACGACCTCCTCGAGGAAGCCCCGGCGCATGCCGAGCAGCCCGGCGACGCACTCGTCGGGTCCGTCCGCGGCGCCAATCGGTCCCCGGAAGGACACCTGCGGGTCGAACAGGCCGCGCAGGGCGTCGGCGTCCCCGGCGTTCCAGCCGCGGAAGTAGTCCTCGGCGTGCTCACGTGCGGTGGCCCCTGCGGTGGTCATCGTGATCTCCTCTCGTCGTCCTGGTCCTCCGAGCCTGCTCCGGCTCGAGCCAGAAGTCCAAGACCGGTTCGTAACCGCTGCCATACGATGCGGTGATGGAGCTGAGGGCGCTGGAACACTTCGTCGCCGTCGTCGACGCAGGGGGTTTCACCCGGGCCGCGGCGAAGCTGCGGGTCGCCCAACCCGGGGTCAGCGCCCAGGTCCGCAACCTCGAACGCGAACTGGGACAGGCGTTGTTCGAACGCCACGCCCGCGGCGCGACCCTCACCGCCGCGGGGCAGGCTGCGCTCCCGCACGCCCGGGCGGCACTGGCCTCGGCGGCCGCGGTGGCCGACGACGTCGCCGCGCTCGCCGGGTTGCTGCGCGGGACGCTGCGGGTCGGGATGCTGCTCTCCAGCAGCGGGATGCAGATGCCCGCCCTCCTGCGGGAGTTCCGCGACCTCGCCCCCGCCGTCGAACTGCGGGTGACCGAGGACGACGCCGCGAACCTGCTCGTCGCGGTGCGGGAGGGGACGCTCGACGTGGTGTGGACGGCGACCGCGGACCGCGAGTTCGACGACCTGACCGGGGTCACCGTCGCCCACGAACCCCTCGCCGCGCTGGTGGCCGCGGACCACCGGTGGGCCCGCCGTCGCACGGTGACCCTCGCCGAACTGTGCGGGGAACCGTTGCTGTCGGTCCCGCCCGGCGGGGGTCTGCGCACCGTGTTGGAGGGGACCTGCGCCGCCCAGGGCCTGACGTACCGGGTCGCCCTGGAGGCGAACTCACCCGTCCTGCTCGCGTCCCTGGCGGCTCAGGGGCTGGGCGTGGCCCTCGTCCCCGCCTCGTTCGCCGACTCCTCCACGGGAGGCACCGTCCACCCGCTGCGGATCGTGCGGCCGGGGCTGGTGGGCCGGGTGCAGGTGCTCTGGCGGCGGGAGAACCCCTCCCCCGCGACGCGCGCGTTCACCCGGCTCGTGACGCGCACCACCCACGGCTGACGGCCCGGCCGCCGGCGGGCAGGATGGTGACGTGTCCAGTCCCGTCCTGTTCCTGATGTCGACCGGTCCCGACGGCACGACGACGTTCGCGCCGGCCGACCCGACCGCCCCGCACCTGCGCGTCGACGACCTCGGGGCCACCCGCGGCGACGGGATCTTCGAATCGGTGAACGTCGTCGGTGGCGTCGCGCAGAGCCTGCGCCACCACCTCGACCGGTTCGCGCGCTCTGCCGCGATGGTCGACCTCCCCGCCCCCGACGCGACCGCGTGGGCCGTCGCGCTGAAGCAGGCCGTGGCCGCGCACGACCCGGTGCCCGAACTGCTGGTCAAGCTGATCATGACCCGCGGGGTCGAGGGCAGCGGTGTCCCCACCGGATGGGTGCACGCCTTCGTCGCCGCCGACCACACCCGCGAACGGGTCGAGGGCATCGACGTCCTGGCCCTGGAACGCGCCTACCCCAGCGACGTGATGACGCGGGCGCCCTGGCTGTTGCAGGGAGCCAAGACGTTGTCCTACGCGCTGAACATGGCCGCGCTGCGCCACGCCCGCGCCTGGGGCGCCCACGACGTCGTGTTCCTGTCCTCCGACGGCGAGGTCCTCGAGGGCCCGAACTCGACCGTCGTCGCCGTCTTCGGCGACCGCTGGGTCACGACGCCACCGGAACTCGGCATCCTCGAGGGGACGACCCAGGGCCGCGCCTTCGACTTCGCCCGGGGCCGTGGCGACCGCGCCGAGATCGGCCAGCTCGCGCTGGCGGACCTGCACTCCGCCGACGCGCTGTGGCTGGTCTCCAGCGGCCGCCTCAGCGCCCCCGTGCGCAGCGTCGACGGGACCCCCCGCCCCGTCGACGTCGTGCTCTCCGCCGAACTGCTGCAGCACCTGCTGACCGTCCACGACTGAGCCGCCGGGGTTGTGGGTCGTGGTCACCACGCGCCGAACCTAGTGGCGTGTGGTGACCACGACCCGAAACCGCGGCCACAGGACGACTACAGGCCGTAGGTCTCCAGCAACCGCAGCCAGACCTCGCTCATCGTGGGGTAGCTGGGGACGGCGTGCCAGAGCCGCTCCAACGGCACCTCGCCGACGATCGCGACCGTGGCCGAGTGGAGCAGTTCGGCGACGTCCTGCCCGACGAACGTCACGCCGACGATCACCGTGCGCTGCTCGTCGACGACCATCCGCGCCTTCCCGACGTAGCCGTCGGCGACGAGGGAGGCGCCCGCGACGTTGCCGAGGTCGTAGTCGACGACCTTGACGTCGAGGCCCTTCTCGCGGGCCTGGGCGGCGGTCAACCCGACCTGCGCGACCTCGGGGTCGGTGAACACGACCTGCGGGACGGCGTGGTGGTCGGCCGTCGCGGTGTAGCGCGACCACGGGGGCGTCTCGATCGGCCCGGCGGCCCGGGCGGCGATGGCGTCGCCGGTGGCGCGGGCGTCGTACTTGCCCTGGTGGGTGAGCTTCACCCGACCGGACACGTCGCCCGTCGCGTACAGCCAGGAGCCCTCGACCCCGGCGACGAGCCCGGTGTCGTCGACCTCGAGGGATCCGCCGTCCTGCAGCCCGACGGTCTCCAGCCCGATGCCGCTGGTCGCGGGGCGACGTCCGGTGGCGACGAGGAACTCGTCGGCGTCGACGGTCGAACCGTCGCCCAGGGTCACGTGCACGCCGCTGTCGTCCCGGGAGACCCGTGCGAGTTCCGCGCCCGTGCGGACGTCGATCCCGTCGGCGCGCAACGCCTCCGCGACCATCTCGCCGGCGAAGTCCTCCTGCCCGGCCAGCAGCCCGGAGCGCACGAGGAGGGTGACCTGCGACCCCAGACGCGCCCAGGCCTGCGCGAGTTCGCAGCCCACGACGCCGCCACCGATCACGGCGAGGCGCGCGGGCACGCTCTTCGCGCTCGTCGCCTCCCGGCTCGTCCAGACCCGGGAGTCCGCGAGCCCCGGGACGTCGGGGAGGACGGGCACGGAGCCGGTCGACACCACGACGGCCTGACGGGCGGTCAGCTCCACCGTTCCCTCGGCCGTCTCGACGGAGACCGTCCGCGTCCCGGTCAGCCGCGCGGTCCCCCGCACCAGACCGAGTCCCGCGGAGTCCAGCCACGTCGCCTGACTGCTGTCGTCCCAGCCGCTGGTGAAGCCGTCGCGGCGTTCCAGGACCTTCGCCGCGTCCAGCGACCCGGTCACGGCCTCGGCCGCGCCCTTCAGCCGCTGCGCCGCGGCGAGGGCCTGCCCGGAACGCAGCAACGCCTTCGACGGCATGCACGCCCAGTACGAGCACTCGCCACCGACGAGCTCCTTCTCCACCACCACGACGTCCAGCCCCGTCCGCCCGGCCCGGTCGGCGACGTTCTCGCCCACCGCCCCGGCTCCGATGACCACGACGTCGACCTCTCGCTGAGTGCTCACGCTCGCGACGCTAGGGCAAGCCCGTCGTGCGGCGACAGGGGCCCCGGTGTGGTGTGATCGTCGCGTGGGTCGACGTGACGTGGAGTTCAACGCCTCCCCCCGCCCGACGCTGGGCGTCGAGTGGGAGATGGTGCTCGTCGACCGGTCCTCGCGCGACCTCGCCTCCCGGGCCTCGGAGGTGCTGGACGCGGTCGACCGCGAGGACTCCCCGACGGGGCCGCGGATCACCAAGGAACTGCTGCGCAACACCCTCGAGATCGTCACCGGCGTCTGCGACACCGTCGGGGACGTCGTCGAGGACCTCTCGGGTTCCATCGCGGCCATCCGCCGGGTGAGCGATCCGCTGGGCCTGGAGCTGATGTGCGCGGGGACCCACCCCTTCGCGCGCTGGGACGAGCAGCAGGTCACCCCCGACGAGCGCTACGCGGAACTGCTGGAACGCACCCAGTGGTGGGGCCGCCAGATGCTCATCTGGGGCGTCCACGTGCACGTCGGGGTCAACTCGGTGCACAAGGTCCTGCCGATCCTCAACACCCTGCTGAACCACTACCCGCACCTGCAGGCCCTGTCCGCGAGTTCTCCGTACTGGACGGGCTTCGACACCGGCTACGCCAGCAACCGCGCGCAGATGTTCCAGCAGCTGCCGACGGCGGGGCTGCCGTTCCAGTTCGGCGCCTGGGGCGAGTTCGAGACCTACGTCGACGACATGCTGGTGACCGGCGTCATCGACGGCCTCTCCGACGTGCGCTGGGACATCCGCCCCTCCCCGAAGTTCGGCACGATCGAGGTCCGGGTCTGCGACGGGACCCCGACGATGCGGGAACTGCGGGCCGTGACCGCGCTCATCCACTGCCTCGTCGTGCACCTCGACGACCGGCTCGAGGCCGGTGAGGAACTGCCGACGATGCCGCCGTGGCACGTCCAGGAGAACAAGTGGCGCGCCTCCCGCTACGGCCTCGACGCCGAGATCATCGTCGACGGTGCGGGCCGCGAACGACTCGTCACCGACGACCTCACGGACTGGCTGAACCGCCTGGAACCCGTCGCCCGGCGGCTGGGGTGCGCCGACGACCTCGCCCTGGTCGCGGAGGTCCCCCGCCGCGGCGCGAGCTACCAGCGGCAGCGCCGCACGTTCGCGGAGGCCTGCGAGCGGGGCGCCGAGAACCCGTTGCACGACGTCGTCGACTCCCTCGTGCGGGAGATGCACGAGGCCTGACGGGGGGCGTCAGCCCGCCAGCGCCTCGGTCACCGTGATCGCCGAGAGACCGTGCGCCGCAGCGACTTCGGCGTTGGCGAGTGAACCGGCATGGGTCGAGAGCCCACCGGCGAGCGCGACGTCGGCACCGAGCGCAGCCTTCCATCCCGCGTCCGCGAGCTTCACGACGTAGGGCAGCGTCGCGTTCGTCAGGGCGTACGTCGACGTGTGCGGGACGGCACCCGGCATGTTGGCGACGCAGTAGAACACCGACCCGTGCACGGTGAACGTCGGGTCGTCGTGGGTGGTGGGGCGGGAGTCCTCGAAGCAGCCGCCCTGGTCGATGGCGATGTCGACGAGGACAGACCCGGGACGCATCTGCGCGACGAGGTCGTTGCTGACGAGTTTCGGCGCCTTCGCGCCGGGGACCAGCACCGCACCGATGACCAGGTCCGCGGCCCGCACGGCGCGGGCGAGTTCGTAGGAGTTCGAGACGATGGTGCGGACCGCACCCCCGAAGCGGGCGTCGACCTCGCGCAGCTTGGGCAGCGACAGGTCGAGCACGGTCACCTCGGCGCCCATGCCCAGCGCGATCTGCGCGGCGTTCTGACCGGAGACACCGGCGCCGATGACGACGACGTCGGCCCCACGGACGCCGGGGACACCGCCCATGAGCACGCCCCGGCCACCGGCGGCGCGCATCAACGAGTAGGCGCCCACCTGCGGCGCGAGGCGGCCGGCGACCTCGCTCATGGGGGCGAGCAGCGGCAGCGAACGGTCGGCGAGCTGGACCGTCTCGTAGGCGATCGCGGTGGTGCCGGACGCGAGCAGCGCGTCGGTGCACTCCCGGGAGGCCGCGAGGTGGAGGTAGGTGAACAGCACCTGGTCGGCGCGGAGGCGGTGGTACTCCTGCGCGATGGGCTCCTTGACCTTGAGCAGCAGGTCGGCACCGCCCCAGACCTCGTCGACGTCGGCGAGGACCTTCGCACCCGCGGCCTCGTAGTCCTGGTCGGGCAGGGAGCTGCCGAGGCCGGCGCCGGCCTCGACGAGGACCTCGTGGCCGTGACCGACGAGTTCGTGGACCCCGGCCGGGGTCAGCGCCACGCGGTACTCGCGGTTCTTCACCTCACGGGGGACGCCGATGCGCATGGTGCTCTCCTCAGGTCAGTCGGTGGTGACGGGTCGGTCGCTCTCCGTCCAGGGTGAAGAGGGTTCGAGGGGACGGCAAGCAACCTGCAGGAGATTCGTGGGAGGGTCGGTTCGTGGTAGATCCTTCGACAGACCGCCCCCTCAACCTGCCGTCGCCGAAGAAGCTGCAGCGGGTGGTGGACCCCGTCGACCGCGCGATCCTGCGCGTCCTGGCCGAGGACGCCCGCACCACCAACGCGGCGCTGGCCCAGCAGGTGGGGATCGCCGCCTCGACCTGCCTGCTGCGGGTCCGGGCGCTGCGCGAGTCGGGGGTCATCCGGGGTTTCCACGCCGACGTCGACCCCGCGGCCCTCGGGCTCGACCTGCAGGCGATGATCGCCGTGAAGCTCGCCGCGCACGCCCGCGGCAGCATGGGGCCCTTCGTGGCCCGGATGCGGCGGCGTCCCGAGGTCCTCGACGTCTACTTCGTCGCCGGGGCCGACGACTACCTGCTGCACGTGGCGGTGGAGAGCACCGCGGCCCTGCGCGACTTCGTCGCCGAGCACCTCTCCCACGACGCCGACGTGGGCCTCACCGAGACGAGCCTGATCTTCGAGCACACCCGCGGGGTGGGGCGCGGCTGAGCCCGGCCCCGCACGACTCGCGACAGGACGCGGCTGGACGCACAGGTGAGAACGGCTGACAGGTGCTTCAGCCGGGCACGGTGCCCGGGGCCCAGCGGTGGTCGTGCAGCTCGCGGGGCGCCGTCCGCAACGACCCGGCCCCGAAGGGCACGACGAAGGTCGCCCGGTCGGGGCGGGTGAACGTCCGGGTGAACTCGACGACACGACCGTCGGTGTCCCGGCTCGTGCACGTGAAGGCCATGACGGGCGAAGCCACGTCGACGTCGAGCACGCGGGCGTCCTTCTGGTCCAGGACGGCGAGGTCGAGCGTCTGCCACGCCCGGCTCAGCTGCACGCCGTAGAAGCTGAACAGCTCGTAGAGGGAGAACACCCCGAGGTCGAGATCACCGGCGAGGGGGAGCAGGTCCGCCGGGAAGAGGATCTCCTCCAGGGAGAAGGGTTCCCCGCCCGCGAGGCAGAGGCGCTTGATGAGGCAGAGGTCGTCGTCCTCGGCGATCGAGAAGACGTCGGCGTAGCGCGGCCCGGCAGCGCGCAGTCCGTGGACGAGGATCCGCACGGACGGCCGCGCTCCCCGGTCGGTCATGGCGCGGGTGAAACCGTCCAGGGTCTCCAGCTCGCGCGCGACCTTCTCGCCGACCACGAAGAACCCCCGACCGGCAGCCGACCTGAGCAGACCTTCCTCCACGAGCGCCTGCAGTCCCTTGAGCACCGTCAGTCGGTTGACGAGCGCTTCCGCGGCGAGTTCGGCCACGGGGGGCAGCAACGCCCCGGGTTGGTAGTGGCCGGTCTCGATGCGACGGCGGACGAGCCGTCGGACGGCCAGGTACTGCGGTCCCTGCTCAGCCGTCACGACCGGCTCCTCCCGACCCGACGGCACCGAGTTCGCTCGCGAACCGGACGAGGTCGGCCCGCACGAGCGACGTGAAGGTCTCCACCGGCCGGTCCTCTCCGTCGTGCGCGACTCCGGCCAGCGCGAACACGGACGTTTCCGGTCCGCACTCCAGCAGCGCGGCCGCGTCGGCGTCCAGGGGGGCCACGGACAACTGCTCGTACCCCCCGACCACCTCGACGTTCCACCCGGTTCTCAGCGTCCGGTAGAGGGAACCCCCTTCCGGGTCGTACCGGGCGGGCAGGTCGGGAAACCGTTCGCGGGACAGGACCGACTCCTCGATCGCCGCGGGGGTGCCGTCGAGGAGACGGAGCCGACGCAGCCGGTGGACAGGCGCCCCTGCCGGCAGGTCGAGACGGTCGGCGACGTCCGGGGCGGCCGGGAACACCGCCCATCCCAGGACGCGCGTCGCGAAGGCGCGCCCGGCGGCTGCCTCGGCGAAGGACCGCAGGTCTCGCAGGTCTCGGGTGACCCGCGGGACGGAGACGTAGGTGCCGGACCCCTGGACGTTGTGGATCGCGCCGGCGTCGACGAGGCGGCGGATCGCGGCGCGCACGGCGGCCCGGCTCGCGCCCCACCGGGCGGCGAGCTCGCGTTCGGTCGGCAACCGGTCCCCGGGCTGCAGACCCTCACGGTCGATCAAGGCCTCGAGCCGCTCCTGCGCCGCGACGCTCGGACGGACGGGGAGCCGTTGCACGCCTGCAGCCTAGGCCGACTCCGATCACCGTTCTGAACGCACTCGCACAGTGGTCCGATTTTCGACCACAGCCATCTAGTCACGACGAGGCGTGACTGCTACGTTCTCATTGGCTCGCTTTTTGCGGGCACCCATCTACTCGACGACGGACGCTCCCGGCGAACCGTCGTGCTCGACGCGTCCGCGGGCCGCCCCACCGGCGGAGTCGACCCCGGACACCCACGGACAGAGGAGTCCCCAGTGCGCAGACGAACGATGCTCGACTACGTCGCGGACACCCCGGACGTCCTGCGGGCGCAGGTTGCAGGAGACGTGGAGCGCCCCCTGGTCACGGCCCTCACCGCGGCCGCACGACCCCGGGTCCTGCGCATCGTCGCCACGGGGTCCTCGGCGAACGCCGCCCTCTGCGCCCGCCAGCACCTCCGCCGTGCCCTGGGCGTCGAGGTCCTCGTCACCGATCCGCACTCCTTCGTGCTGCACGAAGCCGAACTACCGCCGGACGAGTTCGTCGTGTGCATCTCCCAGAGCGGGTACAGCGGTGCTGTCCTGGACGCTCTCGACGCCGTGCGCGCCTCCGGTCGTCCCGCGATCGGCGTCACGGGGGACACCGGCAGCGACATCGCCGACCACTGCGACGTGCTCGTGGACTACGGGGTCGGCCCCGAGAGCGTCGGGTACTCCACCAAGGGGGTCAGCGCCCTGCACGCCTTCCTCTGCCTCGTCGGGGACACCGCGGCCGAACACCTCGGATCCGCCGCTCCGGGCCACCGCACGTTCCGCGACAGCCTGCCAGAGTACCTGCAGACCTTCGAGACCACCCTCGCAGCCACCCACGACGTCCTGCGCGAACACGTCAAGGACCTCACCTCGATGGGACCCGTCGTCGTCTGCGGTTCCGGACCGGACCTCGGTGTCGCCCGCGAGGGTGCCCTGAAGTTCGGCGAGACGATCCAGGTACCGGCCTCCGGCGTGGAACTCGAGGAGTTCCTCCACGGACCGCACCTGCAGCTGACTCCGCAGCACACGGTGGTCCTCCTGGCCACGGGAGCCGCCTCGTGGCGCCGTGCCCGCGAACTCCACCGGGCCGTCCAGATCGTCACCGACCGGGTGCACCTCATCACCGACGACCCCGGCGCGGACGCCCGACCAGGACGCGACGTGCGGACCGCCCCGGCGACCAGTCCCAGCGCCACCGCACCCGCCGTGCTGCCGTTCTTCCAGGTCCTCGCCCACGAGGTGACCGACCGCCTGCACCGCTGGCACAAGCACCCGCTGCTCGTGCCCTTCGAAGCCGCCATCAGCGGCAAGACCGAGAACTACGTCGACAAGGAAGTCGTCTGACGGCTTCCGCGCGAAACCCCGGGACCCGAACGCGGCCGGCGCCGCGAAACCCCATCTCGAAGGAGAGATCCGTGACCGACACCCCATCCGCAGCGGCCCCACCCGGCCGTGGAACCTTGCAGCGCAACCTCGGCCTGACCACGGCCCTCGCCCTGGGCGTGGGTACGACGGTCGGCTCGGGCATCTTCACGTCGGTCGGCGCTGTCGCCGGTGCGGCAGGAACGCCGTGGCTGGCGGTCGCCGCTTTCCTCGTCGGCGGCCTCATCATGGTTCCCCAGATCCTCCTCTACTGCGAGTTCTCGACCGCCTACACCGAGAGCGGTGGGCAGGTCGTGTACTTCCGCGAGGCGGGCTGGTCCTTTCCCAGCATGTTCATGTCCTGGTCGTGCTACTGGGCCACGGATCCCGTCGGCATCGCCACCATGACCTTGACGGTGGTGAGCTACGCCGCCTACTTCACCGGCTGGGACGGGATCACCGGTCGGCTCGTGGGGTGCGCCCTCATCGTGTTCTTCACGTGGCTGCACATCTGCCACAAGAGGGCCGGGGCCGCCTGGCAGGACTTCATCACGGCCGCCAAGATCCTCCCCTTCGTCGTGCTCGTCGTCATCGGTCTGTTCTTCGTCGACGGGACGAACTACAGCGACCCGTCCAACGGTCTGCGCGGCGACGGACCGAGTTCGGGGCCCCTCCTCGCCCTCGTCACCGGCGTGGCGCTCACGACGTGGGCCTACGACGGGATGCAGACCTCGGTCACCATGGCCGGTGAGATCAAGAACCCCCGGCGCAACATGCCCATCGCTCTCATCGGCACGGTCGTCCTGGTCACCCTCCTCTACACCGGGCTCGCCGCGGCGGCGGTCGGCCTCGTCGACATCGAGGACCTGGCGTCCTCCGAGGCACCGGTGGCGACTGCTTTCTCCCAACTCCCCGGGGTGGGTGAGAACGCAGGAACCCTGGCCGCCGTGCTGGCCGTCGTCGTGGTCGTGGGATCGCTGTCCAGCCTCATCATGTTCCAGGCACGCATGCAGATGAAGGCCGCCGAGGAGGGCTACTGGTGGCGTTCGTGGGCGGCGATCCACCCGAAGTACAACACTCCCGCCACCTCCATGCTCTGGCAGTCGGGGCTGGCCCTCGCCCTCGTGTGGTTCTCCTCGGTCCAGCAACTCCTGGGCCTGTTCACCCTCATCGTCCTGCTGCGCAACGCACTCCTGTTCTGCGCCTGGTTCAAGCTGCGGCACCGTCCGAGCTACCGGCCGACCTGGAAGGCCCCCTTCGGTCCCGTCACCGCCGTCTTGGCCGTCGTCCCGAGTGTCGTGCTCATGGTCTCGACGTTCTTCGACGCCCCGACCGAGTCGGTCGTGGCGGGACTCGTGGCCCTCGCCACCGCCGTCCCCTTCTACTTCCGTTGGCGCCGGGTCAACGCCGACGTGATCCGGCAGGCGCAGGACGCCCGCGACGCCCGCATCCTGGGTCAGGTGGACGCGTGAGCCCCCGACCGGTGCCCTCCGGCCCCCTTCCCCTCCGGTACTTCCCCTCCAGTCCATCCCCGTACGACGAGAAGGCGACGACGCAGTGATCAAGTTCGACGAGACGAAGCAGCTCGACCACGTCAGCGGGGCGCTCGCCCTGCGCCGCGACATCGAGGCCGTCGTGGACGACCTCAGCGACCGCGGCTACGACCAGCTCTGCTACCTGGGAATCGGGGGCACCTGGGCCTCCGGTCTGCAGGCGGAGTCCCACGTCAAGCAACTCGGGGACATCCCCGTCGCGGTGGAGAACGCCGCCCAGTACACGACCACGGGCAACCGCCGCATCACGGAACGGTCCGTCGTGGTCGTCTCGTCCGTGACGGGCACGACGCCCGAGGTCGTGCGGGCGGTCGAGCAGCTCCGCGAAGTGGGAGCGACGGTCGTCGGCTTCGTGGACGAACCGGCCTCCCCGTTGGCCGAACTCGTGACCACGTGCTTCTCCTACCCGGGGGCCGAACAGGTCAAGTTCTTCACCGTCGCCGACCGGTTCCTGCGCAACGCCGGTCAGTTCGACGGCTACGACGACCTCTACGCCGGCCTCGACGCCTCGCTCGCCCCCGCGCTCGTCGCCGTCGGCAAGGAGGCGGACCCGTTCGCCGCCAACTTCGCCCAGCAGCACCACGACGACGCCCTGCACTACTTCGTCGGAGCGGGGACGCAGTACGGGTCCACCTACTCCTACGCGATGTGCTACTGGGAGGAGCAGCACTGGTTGCGGAGCAAGTCGGTGCACGCCGCGGAGTTCCTGCACGGAACGCTGGAGGTCGTGGACCGCGACACCAACGTCACGGTCTTCCTCGGTGAGGACGCCGAGCGTCCGCTGGCCGAACGTGTGGCCGAGTTCCTCCCCCGCGTCTGCGCCAACGTGACCCTGATCGACTCCCGTGACTACGCGCTGCCCGGGATCGCCGCGGAGCACCGCGGCCACCTGTCCCACCTCGTCACCCACGCCGTGACCGAGCGCATCGACGCCCACGTGGAACTGCTGAACCGCCACCCGGTCGACATCCGGCGCTACTACCGCGCCCTGAGCTACTGACCAGTTCCGGGGAGGATGACCGTGGTGATGTTCACGTGAAGGTCGCAGCCGCCGGTGACAACTGCATCGACGTCTACACCGGGCTCGGTCAGCGTCGGCCGGGCGGGAACGCCGTCAACGTGGCGGTGTACCTGCGTCGCCTCGGCGTCGACAGCTCCTACCTCGGGGTGGTGGGCGACGACGACGACGGCCGGTCGTTGCGCGAGGCCCTGCAGGGACGCGGCGTGGACACGAGCCACCTGCACGTCAGCACCGGCCGCACGGCCCGGACCGAGGTCCTGCTCCGGGACGGCAACCGGGTGTTCGGCACGCACGACGAAGGGGTGATGGCCGACTTCCGGCTCAGCCCCGGGGACATCGCGTTCGTGGGCGACCACGACCTGCTCGTGACGGGCATCTGGGGACACACCGCCGAGGACCTCCCCGCCCTGCGGGCGCAGGGCCTGCGCATCGCGTTCGACTACTCCGACCAGCCGGAGGACCCCGTGGTCGACGCGTCGCTGGGCGACGTCGACTACGCCTTCTTCGGACTCGACACGCAGGAGGGACCCGACTCCCCGTCCCTGCGGGAGTTCGTGCGGGACAAGCAGGCGCGCGGGCCGCGGTGCGTCGTGGTCACCCTCGGCGAGCACGGCAGCCTCGCCTTCGACGGGCAGGAGTTCACCGTCACCGCAGCCGAGCCCTGCACCGTCGTGGACACGATGGGGGCCGGCGACAGCTTCATCGCGGGGTTCCTCAGCGGTGTGCTGGAGGGACTACCGACCGCGGACTGCGCGTCCCGGGGGGCGGCGAACAGCGCCGTGACCCTGCAGTACCTCGGGGCCTGGTGAACCGGGGGCGGGGTCCAGGACCCCGCCCCTCGGATCCAGCCGTCCTGCTGCGCGACGGCGATGGCGTCCGTACGGCTCCGCACGGCAGCTCGGTGTCCCTGCGGAACCCGGGACCCGGAAAGTCCCCTCGGTGGCTCGACCAGGTTCAGGCGACGGGCAGCGCGGCCAGGAACTCCTGCAGGACCGGCACCGGCAGGTCGCGGCGAGCCGCGCCCAGGCTGCGCAACGAGGCCCCGGTGGAAGGCACCCGCTCGCGCAGCGCCTGCGCGTGGTGCTCGACGAGGCGTTGCAGCGCAGCGCGACAGCGGTCGTGATCGGCGACCCAGGCCTGCCGGCGGGCGAACGCCTTGACCAGGCCGGGGAAGCGGTAGCGGCCACCGGGTTCGGCTCGCAGGAGGTGTGCGTCGACCAGTTCCTCCAGCACCCCGCGGGCGTGGACCGGGGCGACGTCCAGCACCGCGGCCGCGGCACCGCCGTCGAGCCAGGCGCAGTCGGGCACCGCGAGCAGGCAGAACGCCTGCCCCAGTTCGCGTCCCAGGCTGTCCTGCACTCGTTGCAGCGGCGCGTCGACGATCGCGCAGTCGGCGGCCATCACCACCGGCTCGCGCAGGTCGTCGGCGAGCTGGGCCGCGATCTGGGCGATGCTCCACCCCGGCCGGTCCAGCAGGCGCGCAGCCGCGACGCGCACCGCCAGCGGCAGGTGCGAACACGCGGCGACCACCTGCTCGGACACCTCCCGCTCGGCGAGGACCCGCTCGTGGCCGGCCACCGCTCCCAGCAGCTCGAGCGACTCGTGCGCGGGCAAGGGTCCGACGGTGGTCCAGCGCACCGGGGACAGCGCGGGCAACCGCCGGGCGCTGGTGAGCAGGACGGCGCTGCCGGCTCCGGCGGGCAGCAGGTCGCGCACCGTCTCCGCCGTGGCGACGTGGTCCAGCAGCAGCAGGAGGCGCCGTCCGTCGGTCACCGTGCGCCAGGTCGCGATCCGTTCGGCGAGCGCCTCGGGGACCGCGTGCGGGGCGGTCCCCAGCGCGCGCAGGAACGCACCCAGCACGTCGTGCGCGCTCACCGGGCCCGCACCGCCGCGGAGATCGGCGTAGAGCTGACCGTCGGGGAAACTCCCCCGCACCCGGTGCGCGACCTGCACGGCCAGGGCGCTCGTCCCGGTTCCGCCCAACCCGGTGAGACCCTCGACCACGAGCCGGCCCGCGTCCGGCAAGGACGCCGCCAACCGGTCGAGGAGTTCCGCCCGCCCCACGAACGGCTCGGCCCGCGGCGGCAGTTGCGCCGGAACTCCGGCGGGCACCCCGCCCGGGGCGTCGGCGTCGCGGCGGCGGATCGCGGTCCGTCCCGCCAGCGCGGGGTCGGCCCGCAACACCCTCTCGTGCAACGACTGCAGACCGGGACCGGGATCGACACCGAGTTCGGCGGCGAGGAACTCGTGGGCCTCGCGGTAGGTGGCGAGCGCCTCCGCCCGACGGCCGCTGCGGTAGAGGGCGAGCATCAGCAGTTCCCGGCGGCGTTCGCGCAGCGGTTCCGCGGCCACGGCGTCCACCAGCTCGGCGACGGTTCCGGGCCCGGGCCCGGCCGTCTCGAGCTCGGCCGCCCACAGGTCCTCCACCGCGTCGGCGTGCAGCAGTTCCAGGTGGGCGCGGCGAGCGGTCAGGTACGGGCCGTCCACCCCGGCCAGCGCACGACCGGTCCACCGCGCCAGGGCCGTGCGCAACCGCTCGTGCGCCAGGGAGTCCCGCCCGTCGCGCGCGGCGGCGCGGGCCGCGGCGACCTCACCGCGGAACAGGTCGACGTCCACCACCCCCGGGGGCAGGAACAGGCCGTACCCCCCGGAACGGGACTCCAGCCGGACCTCGCCGTCGGCTCCGCAGGCGGAGAGGACCCGCCGCAGGCGGGAGACGTAGGTGCGGACCGTCGCGCGCGCCCCGGTGGGGGCCTCGCCGTCCCAGAGCGCCTCGACGAGTTCCCCGACGGGGACCACCTGCTGAGACCGCAGCACGAGGACCGCCCAGAGGGCCCGCTGCTGAGGGGTGCCGAGGTCCACGTCCGTGTCGCACCAGCGCATCGAGACCGCACCGAGGACCGTCAGTTCGAGGTCCGGTGCGGGCTCCCGGTCCTGCCGGGAGACGTCGTGGGGCACGGGACGGTCCTCTCGAGTGCGCGGTGGGTGTGCTCGTAGGGTGAGCGCTCGGGCCCCCGCGGGGACAGAGCTGCAGCGCCAGAGATGGACGGCCCCACCTTGTGGATCTCACAAGGTGCAGGGGCTGGAGGGGGAACCGGTGACCGGAACGTCCGAGCGGATCGAGCGCGGGGCCGACCGGCCCCCGATCACGACGCTGACGGAACTCTTCACCCGCGCCCAGGACAGCGTCCCCGCCCTGACCCTGGAGGTCATCGACCTCATCCACGACCGGGTGGCGGAGTACGGCTCGACGACGGTGACCCAGCAGATCGGGCACACCGAGGGGCAGCTCCGCGACATGGTGACCGGGCTGGCCTGCGGTCGGGGCCCCGACGAGCGCGAACTCGAGGCCGCCCGCGACCTGGGCCGGCAGCGGGCCCTCGACCGCGTCCCGCTGCACGCGCTGATCAGCGCCTTCCAGGTCGGTTTCCAGCGGCTCTGGGCCCACCTGCAGGAACTCGCCCGGGAGTCCGGGCGCCAGGAGCTGCAGCTGGACCTGCTGGCGGGCGTCGACGGCGTCTGGTCCTGGATGCAGGCCATCACCGCGGCCGCCTCCCAGGCGCACAGCGAGGCCACCGTGGCCCTGGAGGCGGTCGACATCCGCTCCACCCACCGCTTCGTGCAGGCCCTCAGCCAGGGCGACGTCGAACGCGACGTCGCCGAACGCGCCGCGGTCAGCCTGGGCTACGACCTCGCGGGGCAGTTCCAGGTGGTGTGCTGGTCGGTCGGCGGCTGGTCGGAACTGCAGGTGCAGCGCTGGCACGAACGCGACGGGGTGCCGAGGCCGGCGACGCAGCACCTCCAGGTGGCCGGCGTCGGGCAGACCATGGTCGCCGTCCTGCAGGGCGCGGACCCCGCGAAGCTCGTCGCCCGGGTCCACCGGGTCGACCCCGCCGCCCGGGTCGGCGTGGGCCTGAGCCGTCCGGGCGTCCCGGGGGCGGTCGACAGCTACCGCGACGCCGTCCTCTGCCTGGCCCACGCCGACCCTCGCCGACCGGTCGTGGCCTTCGAGCGGTGGTGGCTCCCGGTCAGCCTGAGCGAGCAGGCCCCGCGGTTGCGCCAGGTGCTCGAACCCGGTCTGCGGGCTGCCGTGGACAACCCGCACCTGCTCCAGACGGTCACCGCCTTCGCCGACGCGGGGTCGTCGCTGTCGACCACGGCGAGCGCCCTGCACGTGCACGTCAACACCGTCCGCTACCGGCTGGACCGCTGGCGGACGCTGACCGGGTGGGACCCGACGACGTGGGACGGGTTGTGCCGCACGCTCCTGGTCGACTGGACCCGCGACGGGTGACCCGCAGCGAGCGGCCCGAAGCGATCGACCCGTGGTCAGACGAACGCCGCCACCTGCTCCTGCGAGCCCAGCAGGGTGCGGGCGTAGACGTCGACGTTGAGCCCCGGGGCGAGCAGCGGGTGGCGGGAGAGGACCTCCACGTCGCGCCAGACCGCCTGCAACGGGTTGCCCGCGGCGAAGGAGCGGGCCCCGCCGGCGTCGAGCAGGTGCCCCAGCGCCGCGCGCGTGGAGACGGTGATCGTGGCCAGGTCCGCCCGCACGCGCGCCCGGGTCGCGACGTCGAGCTGACGTTCTTCCCGCGCCCCCCGCTCGACGTCGCCGGTGGCGCGGGCCAGGTGCAGGCCGGCGGTGTCCACCAGCCGGGCGGCGCTCGCCACGTCGAACCGCACACCCGGCGCGTCCCGCGCGTCGGCGTAGGTGGAGGAGGCGAGCGGACGGCCCTCCCCGAGGGCGTCGAGCACGAACTCGAGACCGGCGCGTGCCATCCCCACCAGGACGGCACCGGCGCACACGCCCAGGGCCGAGTAGGCGGTCGTCGACCGCAGGGGGTCAGCCGCGTCGGGCGCGCCCGCCCCGAGGAGGGCCCCGAACGGCGCGCAACGCCGCTGGGGCACGAAGACGTCCTCCGCGACGGCGGTGTCGCTGCCCGTGCCCGCCATCCCGACGACGTCCCAGGTGGGTTCGACGTCCAGCGCCTCGACGGGGACGAGGACCGCCTCCACCGCGGGCCGCTCGTCCTGGACGTCCTGGACGAGGACGGGCAGCAGCGCCCACCGCGCGTGGTGGACGCCCGACATCGGCTGCCAGCGTCCGCTGACCCGCAGCCCGTCGGGGACGCGTCGGCCGGTGCCAGTGGGGGAGAAGCTCCCGCACACGCCGGCGCGCGGGTCGTCCGTCCACAGCTCTTCGCGACCGGCCGCGGGGAACCGGGAGGCGAGCAGGCCGGCGCCGGAGAGGATCACCGCGCACCACGCGGCCGACCCGGACCCGCGGGCCAGTTCGGCGTGCACGTCCACGGCGGTCGCGATCGAGGCGCCGAGGCCACCGAGGGCGGCGGGGGCGTGCAGGGCGAAGAACCCCGCCTCGTGCAGGGAGCGCGCGTCTGCCGGGGTCAGGCGGTGCCCCCGTTCCGCCGCCGGTGCCCCCGCACGCAGCGCCGGGACGAGGTCGTGGGCGGCCGCCACGAGGTGGTCGCGGGCGGCCGGCCGGGTGTCGTTCACGGGGTCCTCCACGGGTCGGTTCCGGCGTGCGTGACCGTTCCGAGCGGGCGACGGGCGCTGGTCGCCAGCTCGATCTCCGTCGCCGCGGCCTGCGCGCCGTCCTCCTGCCCCAGGGCGGCACCGATCGAGCGTGCGCGTCCGGCGGCCTCCTCGGTCAGGACGCCGCGGAGGGCCTCGACCAGCCGGGGGGCCGTCAGGTCGCGGAACGGGAACCAGGCGCCGATGCCGAGGTCGTGCAGGCGTCCGCCCCAGAAGGGCTGGTCGAAGGAGACGGCGCAGACGACGCTCGGCAGCCCGGCGGTCACGGAGGCCGCCGTCGTCCCGGCGCCCCCGTGGTGGACCGCGGCGGCGCAGCGTGGGAAGAGCAGCGTGTGGTCCACCGGCCCGACGACGCGGACCCGCTCCGTCGCGTCGGCCGCGGCGAGGTCGGTCCACCCCGCCCCCACCAGCCCGCGGACCCCCAGTTCCCGGCACACGGCCTGCACCAGGGCGAAGAGGGCGACGGGATCGGCGACGGGCATGCTGCCGAACCCGAAGAACACCGGCGGCTCACCCGCGCGCAGCCACTCCTCGAGGTCCGCGTCCCACGTCGCCTCGCCCCAGCGCTCCCGTTGCTCCGGCGTCGCCACGACGGGCCCGGTGAGCGGGAACCGCGGGGACCAGGACCTCAGTTCCGGGACCAGCGCCTCGCCGTAGGCCTGCAGTTCCAGCGCACCGGCCTGCGCCAGGCGCCGGGCGATCGGGACGGTGGTCGCGGGCAGGCCCACGGTGCGTCGGAAGGCGTTGGTGTAGCCCTCGGTGGCCTGCCACTCCCACCGGGCGTACAGGGCGTGGGTCGCCCGGTTCAGGGGCCGGGGAACGCGTCGCCGCGTCAGCATGAACGACGGGAAGGCGGAGTTCGCCCGTCGGGGGGCGTGGTGGATCGCGACGACCACGGCCCCCGACGCCTCGGCCAGGCACGACGCCTCGTCCAGCAGCAGGGTGTTCGAGACGATGACGTCCGCGCCCTCGCAGGCCCGGACCATCGCGGGGTGCAGGACGTCCGCGTGGACGGCCTTCATCCGCACGAAACCCTCCAGGTACTGGTGGACGTCGGAGTTCCGGAGGAACTCCTGGCCCTGGTCGGAGCGGAGGAACGCGCGCATGTCGAACCCGAACGGGACCACGGGGAGACCGAGGGCCTCACCGAAGTGGGTGAGGTCGTCGGTGGTGGCCAGCACGACCTCGTGGCCGCGGCGGACCAGTTCGGCTCCGAGGACGGCGGCCGGCTGGACGTCGCCGCGGGAACCCATGGCCAGGAGTGTGATGCGCACGGTCAGCCCACCTCGGTTCCGCGGAGTCCTGCGGGTGGACGGTGCCGCCCCGCACGGGTCGGGGTTCGGGTGACGGTGACCACGGGTGCTGCCTCCGGTGCTCGGTGGGGTGGGACGGGCTCGGCGGGTGCTGGCACCAGTGCCGCACGGGGTTGTCGACGTGGCGTGGACGTCCCGTCGACGCGGAAACCCAGGTCCAGCTGATCTCTTGCTGCAGAACGACTCCCAACCGGTCTGCGGTTCCCTGGTCGGGGCCGGGATCCGTGTCCGCCCTTCCGTGGACGGCGCAGCCCGCTGCGGCCGGTAGTTTCCCGGCATGAACAGTTCCTGGAGACCGGTGCACGTCCGTCGTCCCGCGGGAGGCTGGGAACTCCTCCAGATCGCACCCGAGGTGTTCTGCGCGCGGACCCCCCTCGCGAACTGGTACCTGCTGCGCGACGGGCGCGACCTGACCCTGATCGACGCCGGCTACCCCGGCCACGGGGAACTCGTCCTGGCCTCCGTCGCGGCGCTGGGGCACCAGCCCCGCGACGTCCGTGCGGTCCTCGTGACCCACGCCCACGTCGACCACGTCGGAGGGCTGGGCGCCGTGCTGCGCGCGGTGCCGGAGGTCCCCGTGCTGCTGGACCCCGCCGAGGTCGCGCACGCCCGTCGCGAGCACCTGGAACAGGTCGGCGTCCCGACGGTGCTGCGCCAGGCGTGGCGGCCCCGCGTCGCGGCCTGGGCCGTGCGGGCGGTGCGCAGCGGCGGCACCCGGGACGTGCGGATCGCCGACGCGCAGGCGTTCCCGTCCCCGCGCGCCGGTACGACCCTCGACGTCCCCGGCCGCCCCGTGCCGGTGCCGACCCCCGGGCACACCAGCGGGCACAGCGCGTTCCTCCTCCCCGACCTGGGCGTGGTCCTGACCGGCGACGCCCTCGTGACCGGGCACCCGCTCAGCGCGGTCGAGGGCCCGCAACTGCTGAAGGGTTTCTTCCACCACGACCCGGCGGCCACGCTGGAGGCCCTCGACGTGCTGGCCGCGGTGCCGGCGGACGTCATCGGACCCGGGCACGGCGCGCCCCTGGAGTTCCCGCTGGACCGGGCGGTGACCGCCGCGCGGTTGCGCTGACGAGACGTCGACACGGGCGTCCACGGGGCGTCCACACGCCGTCGACACGCCGTCGACGGGCAGGAGGTGGAGTGGTCCACGACGCCGGAACGAGCGGCGACCACGTTCCACCTCCTGGAGACGATGCTGTGAAGAACGCTGTGGACACCGCGACCGGGCAGTCCCCGGTCACCCCCGCCCCGGACGGCCCCGACGCCCTGGTCGGCGCCGTGGACGGGCAGGTCCTGCTCCCGGGCGACGACGGGTACGCCGCCGAGTGCTCGCCCTACAACCTCGCCGTGGCCCACGCGCCGGCGGTCGTCGTCGGCGCCGCGAGCGCCGCCGACGTGCAGGCCGCGGTGCTCTTCGCGGCCCGCCGGGGACTGCCGGTGGCCGTGATGGCCACCGGTCACCAGGGTTCGCTGTCCACCGACGGTGCGGTGCTGGTCACCACCCGCCGCATGGACGAGGTGAGCGTCGACCCCGTCCGGCGCACGGTGCGCGTGGGGGCCGGGGTCCGTTGGCAGGCGGTGGTGGACGCCGCCGCCGAGCACGGGCTCGCTCCGCTCAACGGGTCCTCGCCCCTGGTCGGCGTGGTCGGTTACACCCTCGGCGGGGGGTTGAGTCCCACGATGGGCCGCGCCCACGGCTGGGCCTCCGATCACGTCACCGCCCTCGACGTCGTGACCGCCGACGGGCGGTTGCACCACCTCGAGAACCGGCCGGACTCCCCCGACGCCGACCTGTTGTGGGGTCTGCTGGCCTCCAAGAGCAACGTGGGGATCGTCACGGCGCTGGAGTTCGGGTTGTTCCCCGTGACCCACCTGCACGCCGGGGGGTTGTTCTTCGCCGGTGAGCACGCCGAAGCCGTGCTGTCCGCCTACGCCGACCTGACCGCGAACGCCCCGGACGAACTCACCACCTCGATCGCACTGACGCGCTTCCCCCCGCTGCCGTTCCTGCCGGACTTCCTCAGCGGGAAGTTCGCGGTGCACGTGCGTTTCTCCCTCCTCGGGGACGCGGCCACGGCCGACGCGTTGCTCGCGCCGTTGCGCGGGTGCGCCCCGGTGGTGCTGGACACGGTCGCCGAGATCCCCTACCGGGAGAACGCGGCCATCCACAACGATCCCGTCGACCCGGCACCCTTCGTCCAGCGCACGGTGCTGCTGCGGGAGTTCACGCCCGGGTCGCTGGCCGAGCTCGTCGACCTGTTCGGTCCCGACTCCGACTGCCCGGCGCACATCGTGGAACTGCGCCAGCTCGGTGGTGCGCTCGCCACGAACCCCGACCTGCCCTACGCCGCAGCGCACCACGACGCCGCGTTCGCGTTGTGCGTCTTCGTCATCGGTCCGGCGCAGGCCGGCGAGGCGTCGGCGTGGACGGACCGGGCGTTCCGTCGCCTGGAACCACACTCGGCGCCGGGCACGTACGCGAACTTCGTCGCGGCCTGGGACACCGACCCCGAGGACGTCCGCCGGGCCTACCTGCCCGAGACCTTCGCCCGTGCGCAGCGGGTGAAGGCGACCTACGACCCGCAGAACCTGTTCCGCCTCAACCACAACGTCCTGCCCCGCTCCTGATGCGACTCCCCTGGAGAACGAGAATGACCACGCGAACCCTCACCACCGACAGCGCGACGTCCGCGGAACTCACCCGCCTCGTGGACCACCACGAGGTCGTCGACGCCGTCCTGCGCTACACCCGCGCCCTGGACCTCGCCGACGCCGACCTCATGACCTCGGCCCTCACGCCGGACGCGACCGTCGACCTCACCCCGGCCACGGCGAAGATCGGCCTGGAGTTCCCCGTCCTGACGCCCCGGGAAACCGTCGTCGGCGCTCTCGTCGGCGCCGTCGGTCCCCTGGACACCAGCCACAGCGTCACCAACCCGCGCAGCGAGATCACCGGCGACACCGCCGTCCTGACCTGCTACGCCCAGGCCATGCACTTCCTGCCCGGTCAGGGACCCGACCCCGTCCAGACCCGGCACGCCCTGATGATGAACCGCTACACCGCCCGACTGGTGCGCGACGGGGCGACGTGGCGCATCCGGCACCTCAGCATCGACAGCGCCTGGTTCGAGGGTGACCCGACCGTCCTGGTCTCCCAGGTCTGAGCCCCCGTCAGGGTGGTCGGGACGGGTGCGCGACCTCGCGCCCGAACCCGGCCACCCACCCCGGCACGTGGTCAGCCACCTGTTCTTGACTGAACGGTCCATCACGGCGTAGGTTAAAGACCGAACAGTCCACTACGAGAACGGAGCACGACGATGAACGCAGCACTCACCGGCAAGACGGCCCTGGTGACCGGCGGGACCTCCGGCATCGGCCTGGCGGTCGTCCGCCGGTTCGTCGAGGAAGGGGCCCACGTCGTCGTGACCGGGCGGCGCCAGGCGCAGCTCGACGCGGTCGCGGCCGAGCTCGGCGACGCGGTGACCACCGTGCAGGCCGACGCCTCCGACCCGGTGCAGGTGAACGCCCTGTTCGAGGCCGTCGCCGCTCGCGGTACCGGACTGCACGCGGTCCACGTCAACGCCGGCGGCGGGGAGTTCAAGCCCCTGGCCGAGGTCAGCGCGCAGGACATCGACACCGCCTTCGCGACCAACGTCCGGGGCACGATCCTCACCGTGCAGGGCGCGCTGCCCTTCCTCGGGGAAGGCGCCGCGATCGTGGTGACCGGCTCCACCGCCGGATCGGGGACGGAGAAGGACTTCGGTCTCTACGGCGCCTCCAAGGCCGCGGTGGCGACGCTGACCCGCACCTGGGCCGCCGAGCTCGCCCCGCGCGGGATCCGCATCAACACCGTCGTCCCCGGCCCCACCGAGACGCCGGGACTGACCGGTCTGGCCCCGGGCAACGAGGCCGGCCTCCTGGCGGCCATCGCCGCCGGGCTGCCCTTCGGCCGGGTCCTGCGCCCCGAGGAGGTCGCCGCCACCGTCCTCTTCCTCGTCTCCGACCAGAGCTCCGGCATGACCGGCGGCGAGGTCTTCGTCGACGGCGGCTCCACCATCGCCGCCTGACCCCCGGCCCGGACCAGCCCCCGCACCACGCCTGCCGACGAGGAGGAGACCCCGATGAGCGACCGCACCACGTCCGTCCCGGCCACGACGGAACGCGAACCCGCACCCCCGCCCGCGCACCGGGGACGACTCGGCGTCGCGTCCGTCGCCCTCGGGTCGTTCGCGATCGTGCTCTCGGAGTTCCTCCCCGTCGGGCTCCTCCCGGCCATCGCCTCCGGCCTCGACGTGCCCGTCGGGACGGCCGGGCTGATGGTCGTCGTCACCGGGCTCCTCGCGGCGGTCGCCGCCCCCGCGGTCACGGTGGCCGCCTCCGGACTCGACCGGCGCGTGGTGCTCACCGGGCTCAGCGCACTGCTGGTCGTCTCCGACGTCCTCGCCGCCCTGGCCCCGACCTTCCCGCTCCTCCTGCTGGCCCGGGTGCTCCTGGGGATCAGCCTCGGCGGGTTCTGGGCGATCGGGGCCGGGATCGCCGGGCGCCTCGTGCCCCCGGCGGACACGATCCGGGCGACCGCCCTGATCACCGGGGGGATCTCGGTCGCCACGGTCGTCAGCCTCCCGCTGGGCGCGGCGGTCTCGGCGCTCGCGAGCTGGCGCCTCGCCTTCGTCATCGGCGGTGCGGTCGGCCTCGTCGCCCTCGTCCTGCAACTGATCGCCCTGCCCGGTCTCCCTGCGGCGCACCGTGTCCGGGTCTCGACGCTCGGGGCGCTGTTCCGCGTGCCCCGGGCCCGGGTCGGACTCCTCGGGGCCGCGTTCGCCTTCGCCGCGCAGTTCGCCGCGTCCACCTACGTCACCCCCTTCCTGCAGGACCGGGCCGGCGTCGGCCCCGGGACGGTGACCTTCGCGCTCCTCGTGTTCGGCCTGGCCGGGATCGCCGGCAACTTCGCGGCCGGCGCGACGCTGGGCCGCAGCGTGCTGGGCACGGCGGGGACGGCCCAGGTCGTGCTCGCGGCGACGGTCGTGCTGCTGCCGCTGCTGGCGCACAGCACCGTCGGGGTCCTCGTGCTCGTCGTGGTGTGGGGCTTCGCGTGGGGCGCCCTGCCGCTGGCGATGCAGACGTGGATGTCCACCGCGTCACCGGCCGGGGCCGAGACCGGCCTCGCGCTGTTCGTGACGACCATCCAGCTCGCCATCGCCGCGGGTTCCGTCCTCGGCGGCCTGGTGGTGACCTCCGCCGGCCTCGACACGGACTTCCACCTCGCCGGCGCGATCGCCTTCGCCGGGGCCCTGGTGTTCGTCGTCCTCGGTGCACGGCGCACCGCGCACGCTGCCGCGCAGACCCCTTCCCCCGTCGGTTCGATCCCACCTGGAGCACCGTGAGCGCCTCTCCGGCCGTCACCACCACCCTCGACCTCGGGGGGACCACCCTCACCTACCTGCCCGACGGCGAGTTCCGCGCCGAGCCCGGCGTGGCCTACCCGGCGGGTCACCACGACCTGTTCGCCGACGACCTCGACGTCGTGGACGGGGACGGCCTGCTCGTCCTCAGTGTGGGCGCGGTCCTCATCAGCACGGGCGAGCGCCGCGTCCTGGTCGACGCCGGCATCGGAGCCCGGACCATCCCCCTGCTCCGTCCGGGGACGACCCGCGACGCCTACATGCGCGGCGGGACGCTCCTCGACAGCCTCCACGAGGTGGGCGTCGAACCCGGTGACGTCGACGCGGTCCTGCTGACGCACCTGCACGCCGACCACGTCGGCTGGCTCGGGAACGAGGCCGGCGACGGCGTCCCCACCTTCCCGAACGCGGAGCTCTGGCTCAGCGAGGACGAGTGGGACTTCTGGACCCGCCCCGAGCAGCGGGATGACCCCGTCGGTCCGCGACCCCACGAGCTGGAGATCATCGGTGCCCGGCGCCGGTCCCTGGTCGAGGGCTGCGAGTCCGTGGCCGGGGTGCGGACCGTCGCGACCCCGGGACACACCCCGGGCCACCTCGCCTTCGCCGTGCGGGGGACCCGCGGCCACGCGCTCGTCGTCGGCGACGCCGTGCACTGCCCGGCCGAGGTCCTGCACCCGGACCTGGCCTGGGTGGGCGACCACGACGCGGCGGCGGCGATCCGCACGCGGGCCGACCTGGCCGACCGCGTCGGTCGCGACGGCGCCGTCCTCGTCGGGCCGCACTTCCCGGACGCGGTCTTCCGCCGCTACGACCCCGCAGCGACCCCGTCGCTCACGCCGCTCGCCCCCTAGGCGGGGCGGACGCCGGCGGCGCCCCCGCTCGCCGGGGTGCGTCAGGATGGTGCGACGCCCAGGTACCGACCCCGGAGGGACGACCATGCCCAGACCCCGCTCGTTCGACGAGGCGGACGTCATCGCCCGCGCGCGGAAGGCGTTCGCCGAGACGGGTTTCGCGGGCACCTCGCTCGACACGTTGCTGGAGGCGACCGGCCTGGCCCGCCAGAGCCTCTACAACACCTTCGGCGGCAAGCGGGACCTCTTCATGCGGGCGTTCCTCAGCGACGCCGCCGAGGCGGTGGACGCCGTGGAGTCGATCCGGCACGGCTCGGACGACCCCATCACCCGCATCCGCGCCCAGCTGGTGAAGGTGGCCGTCGAGCACGGCTCGGCGCAGGCGCCCCCGTCCCTCTTCACCAAGGCCGCCGTGGAACTCTCCGCCCAGGACCCGGAGGTCGCGGCGACCGTCGCCGCCGCCTTCGAGTCGATGCGGGCGCACTACGCCGCCTGCATCGTCGAGGCCCAGAGCGCGGGTGAGATCGAGACCGAGGCCGACGCGGACTCCCTCGGGGCGTACTTCTGCGCGGTCCTCGAGGGCATGTCCACCCTCGGGGGGTCGGGGGTCTCGCGCGCGACGCTGCTCGACATCGGGCTCACCAGCCTGGCGGCCGTCCCCCTCACCGACCTCGGCCGCGACCACCTCGGCACGGGCGAGGGCGAGTGGTCCTGAGCCGCCGCTGCCGGCCCGGCGCCCGCCGGCCCTAAGCGCAGGCGGGCGGCACACCGATCGCCCACGCGGGCGGGGTGCCCTCCATGGGGGGCAGCGGCCCCTCCGGGGGGCAGACGGCGTCGAGCAGCAGAGCTGCGTAGCGACGCCAGGCGGAAGGGCCTTCACCGCGGGTCCGGTCGGCGATGGAGCCGATCATCGAGGACACCGACGGCACGTCGGCCGCCGTGAAACCTTCCCGGACCGCCCCCTCCTCGTGCGCGCGGTCCACGAGCCGGGTCACCACCTCGCTCAGGTCGGCCCGCAGCCGCTCGGCGTCCGCCGTGGCGGGGGCGGCCCGCATGACGGTGGTGGACAACGCCTTGTCCCCGGCCCGCAGCTCCATCGTCCCCAGCAGGTAGGACCGCAGGCCCTCCCGGCCGCTCGGCCGGTCCGCGCAGCGTTCGGCCAGCGCGAGCAGGTTCTCGAGCTTGGCCTCGACGAGCCCCCCGAGCAGGGCGTCCTTGTCCGGGAAGCGGCGGTAGACCGTCCCGACCCCCACCCCGGCGGCCTCGGCGACGTCGTGCAGGGTCACGTCCAGACCGCGCTCGGCGAAGAGGCGGCGGGCGGCGGCGACGATGAGCGCCCGGTTGCGGACGGCGTCGGCGCGCAGCGGTCGGTCGTGGGTCGTCGTGCTCACGGGTTCAAGGGTACTCGTGCGCCGGGAACAAATGGACGCGTCGCGTCCGTTTGCATGTACGCTGGTGGAAGTGGACGCGACCCGTCCGCTTGACGCCGGCCTCTGATCGCCGCCGGCACCTCGAAACTCCTGGAGAACTCGTGAGCTCCGACACCGCTCCGACCAACACACCGCCCCACACGGGGCAGCACGCCGCGGCGCACCCCGCCCACAAGGCCACCAAGGACCACCGGTGGTTCGTCCTCGCCGTCATCGGCATCGCGCAGCTGGCCGTCGTCCTCGACGCGACCATCGTCAACATCGCGCTCCCCGCGGCCCAGGCGGACCTCGGCTTCGCCGACGACCAGCGCCAGTGGATCGTCACGGCCTACTCCCTGGCCTTCGGGTCGCTGCTCCTGCTCGGCGGTCGCCTCGGCGACCTGTTCGGGCGCAAGAACCTCTTCATCATCGGGCTCATCGGTTTCGCCGGGGCCTCCGTGATCGGCGGCCTCGCCGAGAACTTCGGACAGCTCGTCGCGGCCCGCGCCCTCCAGGGCGTGTTCGGCGCCCTGCTGGCCCCCTCGGCCCTGGCCCTGCTGACCACGACGTTCACCGATCCCAAGGACCGGGCCCGCGCGTTCGGCGTCTTCGGCGCCATCGCCGGATCCGGCGCCGCCACGGGAGTCCTGCTCGGTGGCGTCCTCACCGAGTACACGACCTGGCGCTGGTGCCTCTACGTGAACGTCGTCTTCGCCGCCATCGGCGTCGTCGGCGCCCTCCTCTTCATGCCGAAGGCCGTCCGCGGACCCCGTCCCCGCCTCGACCTGATCGGTACCATCACCATCACCGCCGGCCTCGTCGGGATCGTCTACGGGTTCTCCTCCGCCGAGACCAACGGGTGGTCCGACGCGGTGACCATCACCTGCCTCGCCGCCGGCGTCGCCCTCGTCGCCCTGTTCGTGGTCGTGGAGTCCCGGGTCTCGCACCCGCTGCTGCCGCTGCGGATCGTGCGTGACCGCGACCGCGGTGGGGCCCTCGTCGCGATCGGCCTCGTCGGGGTCGCGATGTTCGGCATCTTCCTGTTCCTGACCTACTACCTGCGCCAGACGCTGCAGTTCTCCTCGCTGGAGACCGGGCTGTCCTTCCTGCCGATGCCGCTCTCGATCATGACGGCCGCGACGCAGATCACGCCGCGCCTGCTGCCGCGCATCGGGCCGAAGGCGCTCATCACCATCGGCTCGCTCGTCGCCGCCACCGGTGTGCTGCTGTTCCTGCGCACCAACACCGAGAGCCACTGGGCCGGAACGATCCTGCCCGCCCTGGTCGTGACCGGTCTGGGCATGGGGCTGATCATCTCCTCGGCCATGAACACCGCGACCAGCGGTGTGGCCCGCGAGGACGCCGGCGCCGCCAGCGCCAGCGTCAACACGTTCCAGCAGGTCGGCGGTTCCATCGGCACCGCGCTGCTGTCGACGATCTTCGCGAGTTCCGTCGCCGCTCACGGCGGGAACCCCGTCGACGCCGTCCTGCACGGCTACCACGTGGCCTTCGCCTGCGGCGCGCTCGCCCTGGTGCTCGTCGCGGTCGTCTCCGGCAGCCTCATCAACCGCCACTCCGTCCGTCAGGAACGCCTCGCCGCGATCGGCTCGATCCCGGTCCCGACGGCCGCCCACTGACCACCCGCCCCACCCCGAACCGCGATCTTGCTGGGAAACCCAGCAAGATCGCGGTTCGTGTTTCCGGGGTCAGGCCTGGTCGAGGATGCGGTCGATGTCGTCGAGGACGCGTTGCCCACCGAGCGGTCCGACCCCGGACACCCAGTAGGAGGTGTCGACGGGGGAGACCCGCGGGAACGCGGCGGGGTTGTCCCGGATCAACGTCGGGACGGAACCCGGGTCGGCCACGTCGGTGGTCGTGACGAACACGTGGTCCGCGGTGGCCTCGGGAACCCGTTCCGGGGAGACGTCGACGAGGATCGAGTCCTGCCAGTCGCGGTCGGGGATCGTGAACCCCGCGCACTCCAACGTGCTCCCGGCGAACGACGTCGGCCCGTAGAGGCTCAGCGTCGTCTCGTCCCGGGGACGGACGAGGTTCGCCGTCGTTCCCGTCAGCCGGTGCTCGGCCTTGATCTCCTCGCACCGCGAGCGGTACCCGGCCAGCAACCGGTCGGCCTCCTCCGCCTGACCGAGCGCCTCCCCGACGAGCCGCACGTTGTCCTGCCAGGGGTCGGCCTGGGTCGCCATGAACACCGTCGGCGCGATGCCGGCGAGCTCGTCGTAGAGGTCCCCGTGCCGGGAGTCCGTCCCGAGGATGAGGTCGGGTGCCAGCGCCGCGATCGCCTCGAGGTCCGGCTCGGGGACCGTGCCGACGGACTTCACGGCGTCGCCGACCCCGAGGTAGGCGGGGATCCCCGCCACGTTGCTCGCGACGGCCGCCCCGACCGGGGTGACCCCCAGCGCCACGGCGGTGTCGAGTTCGAGGGGTTCGAGCACGACGACCCGCCGGGGTTCCACGGGGACCTGGGTGGTGCCCCGGGCGTGCGTGACGCTGCGCTCGGCCGCGGCGGCGGTGTCCTCCTCGGCCGAGGAGACGTCAGAGCACCCACCGAGCAGGAGTCCGGCGGTCAGAGGGAGGGCGAGGGGTCGGGAATGCACAAGAGGGAAGCCTAGCCTCACCTGTAGCGCTCGCCGATCGGCCCCTGCGAGGATCGGGCCATGACCTCGCCGGAACGCGAGACCCTGAGGTTCAACCCGGGCAACGCCACGACCGACGTCGTCGAACGCGTCCACGCTCCCGACGGCTCCAGCCGCGTCCACAAGAGACTGCGACGCACCGGGACCGGCACCGACGCCCCGGCGCACTGGAGGTCGTCGTCGACCCCCGCGGCCTGGAACCACTGGGCCCGCGAGGCGGAGGTGTACGCCGACCCCGCCTTCCGCGCGTCGCTGGCCGGGACGGGCCTCGACCTGCCCGCCGCCGAGGTCGTTCCCGACGGCGACACGACGAGCCTGTGGCTGGAGGACGTCGACGGCACCGCCGGAGCCGACTTCGCGCTCGCCGACCACGTCGCGACGGCGACCGCCCTGGGACGGTGGCAGGCCCGACCGCCGCACCCACGACCGACCTGGGCGTCGCGCGGGTTCCTCCGCGCGTACTCCACCAGCCGCCCCGGCGACCCCGCCCTCGTCGACGACGACGCCGCCTGGGACCGGCCCCTCGTCCGCGACAGCTGGCCGGTCGACCTGCGCGCCGGGTGGCGCCGGCTGCTCGACCACCGCGAGCACCTGGTGTCCGTGGTGGAACGGTTGCCCCGCACGCTGTGCCACCTCGACGCCTGGGCCGCGAACGCGATCCGCCGGCCCAGCGGCGAGGTCGTCCTCCTGGACTGGGCGTTCGCCGGGGACGGTGCCGTCGGTGAGGACCTGGGGAACTGGCTGCCGGACGCCTGCTTCGACCTGTTCTGGCCCGCGGAACGCCTCGGGGAACTCGAGGCCGCGTGCTGGCCCGCCCACCTCGACGGGTTGCGGGCGGGCCAGCAC
>NZ_CEEDMJ010000013.1:0-82977 GCF_979255925.1 Kineococcus sp. AC630 | reverse complement strand
GTGCCGCCAACCCCGCGATGTCCTCGAGCGACCAGGGGACCTGTCTGAGCGCGACGCCCGGCTGGGCGTGGTGGCCTCGTGCGTGAAGTACGCGTGGCTGCTGCCGTTGCTGCTGGAACGGGCCGCCGAACCCGAGCACGACGCGTACCACCGCCCCGTCGACGCCGGGCACCTGTACCGGCAGCGCGGTCTGGTCCTGTCCCACCTGGTCCGCTGGTGCGACGAAGCCCTCCACCTGACCGGCTGACGACGGTCCCCCGTCAGGAGAAGAACCGGGCCACGACCGGCAGCGCGACCGTCATCGCGAGGGCGTTCAGCACCATCGCCGCGCTGGACCAGCCGCCCGTCACGTCCGACTCCACGAGCGCCCGCGACGTTCCGATCCCGTGCGACACCATGCCGATCGCGAAACCCCGCGCCCGCGGGTCGGACACGCGCACCCGGTCCAGCAGCCACGGGCCGACCGTCGCCCCCAGGACACCGGAGACCAGCGTCAGGACCACGGCGAGCGTCGTGTTCGCCCCGATCGTCTCCCCCACCGTCAGCGCCACGGGCGTGGTGACCGAGCGGGGCAACGTCGTGAGCACGAGGCTGTCGTCGGCCCCCAGCGCCAGGAGCGCGGCCACGGTCACGCCGACGCTCACGACACCCGTCACCACGAGGGTCACGAGCACCGCCGCCCGGTCGGCGAGCAGCGCCCGACCCGACCGCAGCAGGGGCAACGCGAGGGCCACCGTGGCCGGGCCGAGCAGCAGGGTCAGGATCGACACGGAGGCCAGGTACTCCTGGTAGGAGATGCCGAGGACCTCCAGCACCACCGAGACCACGACCATCGCGACGAGGACGGGAGCCAGCAGCGCGGGCCGCCCGAGCCGGCGGTGCAGTTCCCCGGCGCCGAGGTAGGCCGCGACCGTGAGCGCCAACCCGAAACCGGGCGCGTGGATCAGCGCACTCACACCGACTCCCTGCGGCGCAACATCTTCTGCAGCAACGACCCGGCGACGACCAACCCCGTCGCGAACGAACCGCCGACGGCGAGGGCCAGGGGCCCGACCGAGTGGACCAGGGTCGACAACTGCGTCAGCGCCCCCACCCCGGGCGGGACGAAGAGCAGTTGCAGGTGCTTCAGCAGCGGTTCGCCCGCGGGTTCCGCCCGGCGAACGAGACCGGGGAAGCGAGCTCCGACGACGAGGAGCACCACGAGCCCGACCACGGCCCCGGGGACGGGGAGGTGCGTGACGTCGACGAGCAGCGTGCCGAGCAGTTGCAGCCCGAGGAGCAGGACCAGCGCCGCGAGGACGGTCGGCACGTGCGGGGCCCAGCCGTGGCCGGGCGGGCGGGGGACGTCACGCCCGCCGGCGTTGGGGTTCAGTCCCACCAGAACCGCCACACCCCCACGCCGACGAGTTCGCTCGCGTACCCGTCGAGGTCCCCGGGCCCGTCCTGGAAGACGGCGTCGTAGCAGAGACCGAGGTGCTCCGCCGCGACGGGGAACGCCTCCGCGGCGTCGCTCGGCGGGGCCGCGACGCTGACGAAGAGGGTGTCGAAACCCATCGCCACCACCCGCGCCCCGAACCGGTCCTCCCAGCTGCGCAGGACCGACGACAGCGTCCCCGGGTCGGCGTCGTGGTTCGTCGCCCCGAGCCAGCCGAGCTCGGCGAGCACGTCGGCCCCCCGCTCGGCCCGCACCAGTCCGAGGTGGCGGTGGGGGCCGTGGGTCAGCAGCTCGTCGGCGAGCACCGCGGCGACGGAGGCGGGGTCGGCGAGGGGCACGAGGGCCGGGGACAGACCGGGCCAGGCGGGCGCGCCGTCGGGGAACTCGTCGTCGTCGAACGCGTCCGCGAAGTCCCCGGCGAGGAACTCCTCCACGGCCGCGGTGTCCAGGGCCCGCCAGCCGGTGGGGGCGAACTCGCCCTCCAGCCAGGGGCGGGCGACGTCGTCGTCCGCGAGGCCCTCGAGCAGGACCGGCCACAGCCCCGTGACCACGTGCGCGGCGGCTAGTTCCGTCCACGCACCGACCGACGCCGGCACCGCGGAGACCCACAGCAGCGGTTCCGCGCCGGGGTACCCCGCCGGGGACACCAGCCGCCCCGACGGCAACCCGGGGACGGCGGCGACGAGCTCGGCGAGGGTGGTTGCACGTCCGGTCACCCGACCACCGTCGCAGACCGCGACCGGGAACGGGCCACCACCCCCGTGGATCGCGGGGTCAGGCGCTGAAGGTCTGACCCGTCAACCGTTCGTAGGCGTCGACGTAGCGGTCGCGGGTCTTCTCCACGACCTCGGCGGGCAGTTCCGGCGGCGCGTCGGCACCCCGGCGGTCCCAGCCCGACGCGGGCGAGGTGAGCCAGTCGCGGACGAACTGCTTGTCGAAGCTGGGCTGCGCGCGACCGGGTTCCCAGGTCTCGGCGGGCCAGAACCGCGAGGAGTCGGGGGTGAGGACCTCGTCCCCGAGGACCGTCACCCCGTCGACCGTCCCGAACTCGAACTTCGTGTCGGCCAGCACGATCCCGCGTTCGCGCGCGATCCCCTCGGCCCGGCGGTAGACCGCGAGCGTCAGGTCGCGGAGTTCCGCGGCGGCGTCGGCGCCGATGGTCGCGGCGACGTGCTCGAAGGTGACGTTCTCGTCGTGCTCGCCGAGTTCGGCCTTCGTCGCGGGGGTGAAGATCGGCTCGTCGAGGCGGGAACCGTCGAGCAGTCCCGCGGGCAGTTCCAGCCCGCAGACGGTGGAACTCTCGCGGTACTCGGCCAGACCAGAACCCGTGAGGTACCCGCGGGCCACGCACTCGACGGGGAACATGGCGAGGTTGCGGCAGACCATCGCGCGTCCAGCCACGGCGGCGGGGACGTCGGTGGAGAGGACGTGGTTCGGGACGACGTCGCGCAGCTGCTCGAACCACCACAACGACAGCGCGGTCAGCACCTTCCCCTTGTCGGGGATCGTGCTCGTCAGCACGTGGTCGTAGGCGGAGATCCGGTCGCTCGCGACCACGAGCACGGTCCCGTCGTCGCCCCCGGCCGGCGCGTAGAGGTCGCGGACCTTGCCGGAGTAGGTGTGGGTCCAGCCGTCCAGCTCGCGAACGCTCATGCGATCACGTCCGTCGCTCGCGACCCGGTCGCCACCGTCAGCGCGATGTCGCGACGGAACCGGCCACCCTCGAGGTCGATCAGTTCCACGGCCTCGTAGGCCACCGCCCGCGCCGCAGCGAGGTCGGCGCCGACGCCGACGACCGAGAGGACGCGCCCCCCGGAACTCACGATCCCGGTGCCGTCGGGGGCGGGGGCAGTGCCCGCGTGCAGCACCGCGGCCCCGCCGACGGCGTCCGCGGCGTCGAGACCGCGCAGCAGACCGCCCGTCACCGGGGCCTCCGGGTACCCCGGCGCCGCGAGGACGACGGTGACCGCCGCGTCCGCGCGCCAGCGCAGCGCCGGCTGGTCGCGCAGGACACCGGTCGCGCAGGCGTGCAGCACCCCACCCAACGGGGTCGCGAGCCGGGCGAGGACGACCTGGGTCTCCGGGTCGCCGAAGCGGGCGTTGAACTCGATGACCCGCACACCGCGCGAGGTCATGGCCAGGCCGCAGTAGAGGACACCGCTGAACGGGGTGCCGCGCCGGGCCATCTCGTCGACGACGGGCTGGGCGATGCGCTCCACGACCACGTCGGAGAGGTCGGCCGGCGCCCACGGCAACGGCGAGTAGGCCCCCATGCCGCCGGTGTTCGGGCCCTCGTCGCCGTCCAGGGCCCGCTTGAAGTCCTGCGCGGGGGCCAGGGCGATGACGCTCTCGCCGTCGGTGAGGCAGAAGACGCTGATCTCCGGGCCGTCGAGGAACTCCTCGACGACGACCGGGCCGTGGGCCAGGCAGGTGCGCGCGTGGGCCAGCGCCGCCTCCCGGTCGTCGGTGACGACGACGCCCTTGCCGGCGGCGAGGCCGTCGTCCTTGACCACGTGCGGGGCACCGAAGGCGTCCAGCGCGGCGGCGACCTCCTGCTCCGTGGTGCAGAGGTGCGCCATCGCGGTGGGGACGGCGGCGGCGGCCATCACCTCCTTCGCGAAGGCCTTGGACCCCTCGAGGCGGGCGGCCTCGGCCGAGGGGCCGAAGCAGGCGATGCCGGCGGCGCGGACGGCGTCGGCGACACCGGCGACGAGCGGTGCCTCCGGACCCACGACGACGAGGTCGGCGCCGAGGCGGACCGCGAGCGCCGCGACGGCGTCGGGGTCGGTCGCGTCGACGGGTTCGACGGGGGCGACGAGCGCGATCCCGGCGTTGCCGGGGGCCGCGAGCACGCGGTCGACCCCGGGATCGTCGAGCAGGGCACGCACCAAGGCGTGCTCACGGGCACCGGATCCGATGACGAGGACGTCCACGGGGACCGAGGGTAGAGGTTCCGGGGTGGCCTTCACGACGTCGTAGGAGAGGATCACTCCCGTGCCCCGCACGATCCCCTTCGCCGTCACCGTCCGACGGCGAAGCCGTACCGGCTGGCAGCGGTGGCAGGGCTCGTGGTGGCAGATCATGCAGTGCGGTCTCGGCGCCGGGGTGGCGTGGATGCTCGCGCAGGCCCTGTGGAACCAGCCCTACCCCGTCTTCGCGTGCGTCGCCGTCGTCGTCTGCCTCGGCGTGCAGAACAACCAGCGCCTCCGGAGGGTCGGCGAGCTCGGGGTCGGCGTCACGATCGGGGTGCTGCTCGGGACGGGGGTCGTCGCCCTGGTCGGCCGGGGACCGCTGCAGATCACCGCGATCGTCGCGGCGGCCATGCTCATCGCGCGGTTCCTGGACTCGGGGATCCTGCTGGTCAACCAGGCGGCGCTGCAGGCGTCGTTCATCGTCGCCTACCCCCCGCAGGCCGGGACCAGCGGTTCCGCGCGCTGGCTGGACGCCATGACGGGCGTGGTGGTCGCGCTGGCGATCGCGGCGCTGCTGCCACCCGATCCGCGCCGGGACGTCCGTGGCCGCGCCAAGGCCTACGCCGGGCAGTTGGCGGACCTGCTGGAGGACGGCGCCGGCGCGATCCGCGGCCACGACGCCGCGAAGGCCCAGGAGGTCCTGGCCCGGGCCCGGAGCACCTCGACCGAGCTCGAGGGCTGGTCGCAGTCGGTGAACGCCGGTCAGGAGGTGCACCGGCTGTCGCCGTTGCGGCGCAGCGGTCGCGGCGAGATCCTGCAGCAGAAGAAGCTGCAGGCCGGGATGGACCGGGCCACGCGCAACGTCCGGGTCGCACTGCGGCGGGTCGCGACGGCCCTGCAGTACGGCGAGCAGATGCCCGACTCCCTGGCCGGCGCCCTGGACTCCCTCGCGGCGTCGGTGCGCTCCCTGGGTGAACCGGCCTACGCCGGGGAGACGGTGCCTCCGTCGGTGGCCGGCCTGAAGGAACTGGCGGTGACGCTCGGCCCGCGCACGCTGGGGGCGGAGTCGTTGTCGGCGACGGTGGTGGTGGCCCAGCTGCGCTCGATCGTGGTGGACCTGCTGCAGGCGCAGGGGGTCAGCGCCGCCGAGGCGCACCGGCTGCTGCCGCACTGACCTCGCCCCGCCGACCCGGGTCGCGACGACCTGGGATAGTAGGCCCATGAGCTCTCACGCCGCGGCTCCCGCCGCCATCGAAGCAGCCCCGGTCAGCGGCGGTCCCGTCTCGGGGTACGCCCGCGGGGTGGCCATCCTCGTGCTGGGCCTGGGTGTCCTCGGGCTGATCCCGGGGGTGACGACCAACTACGACGGAATGGGCTTCTACGGTTCCGACGCCCACCTCTTCGGGCTGTTCACGTCGTCCGTCGTGAGCGCGTCGCTGCAGATCCTCTTCGGGCTGACGATCCTGGCGTTCTCGGGGTCGCCGCGCCAGGCGCACAAGACCGTCGTCTGGGTGGCCATCGCCTACCTGGTCGCCGGTCTGGCGGGCGCGGGCATCGTCGTGAACTCCCCCAGCGACGTCCTGCCGGTCAACACGGCGAGCAACTGGCTGCACCTGGCCCTGGGCATCGTCATCGCGGCCGGCGCCGCACGTACCCGCGCCAAGCACGTCGAGGAACTGGGCGTCTTCTGACCCGCCTGCGTGCCGTCGTCCTCGACCTGGACGGCACCCTCTTCGACCACCGCGGCGCCTCCCGCGCCGCGGTGGCGGACTGGCTCCGCAGTCTGGGCCGCGCACCCGACGAGGCGACGCAGTCGGCCTGGTCGCAGATCGAGGAACGCCACCACGCCGACTGGCGCCAAGGTCTGGTCTCCCACGACGAGCACCGCCGTCGCCGCCTCCGCGACTTCCTCCCGCTGCTGGACTCCCCGGTCGGCGACGACGCCGTCCTGGACGAGCAGTTCCAGCGCGACTACCTCACCCGCTACCGCCGCCACTGGCGGGCGTTCGACGACGTCGAGGCGGCCCTGGCCGCGATCGGCGCGGCGGGCCTCCGCGTGGGGTTGCTGACCAACGGGATGCCCGAGCAGCAGAACGCGAAGCTCGAGGTCCTGGGCCTCGCCGGACGGGTCGGGCCGGTCGTCACCGCCGGGGAGCTCGGCCTGGCCAAGCCCCGGCCCGAGGCGTTCCGCGCGATCTGCGACCGCCTGGGCGTCGACCCCGCCGCGACCCTGCACGTCGGCGACGACCACCCCGTCGACGTCGTGGGAGCGCGCGCCGCGGGGATGCCCGCGGTGCACCTGGACCGCCACGGCGCGGGTCCGTTCGACGAACCGCAGCGGATGCGGTCCCTCACCGGACTGCCCCGGTTCCTCGGCGCTCAGGTGAGCGGCAGGTCGTAGTAGTCCTCCGTCGTCACCGGCTCGAACCCGATCGAGGTGTAGAGACCGAGGGCGCGCGGGTTGTCGACGGCGACCTCGAGGCGGACCGACGTCGCCCCGTCGGCGAAGAACTCCCGACAGCTGCGGCGCAGCACGTCGCGGCCGATGCCGCGGCCCTGGGACCGGGGATCGATCGCGAACCCGTACACGCCGCCGACCTCGCCGTCCCGGGTGAGGCGGACGGTCCCGACGGGTTCCCCGTCGTGCTCGACGACCAGCGTCCGGGTGGTCTGGAGGCTCTGCAGCAGGTGCCCGGGTTCGTGCCCGAAGGCGGCGGCCAGCACCTGCGTGAGGACGGGGACGTCGTCGGCGGTGGCGGCCCGCAGCGTCGTCGCGGGGTCCTCGACACCCTCCGCCGGGACGCAGTCGAGGCGCAGGGCGTGCTCGGAGTGCTCCAGGGCCGCCCCCACGCTCTCGGCGAGGTGGTGGCCCGCCTCGGAGGCCCGCGGCACGATGAGCAGCGCCTGCTCGGAACCGCGTTCCCGGCACACGTCGATCGCCGCGGCCAGCATCGCCGTCCCGATCCCGCGTCCACGGGCGCCGGGATCCACCATCCCGGCGATCTCGACCGCCGGGCCGCCGTGGGAGTCGAAGGCCGCGAACCCGACGACGCGGTCCCCCTCGAACCACAGCAGGTCGTTGGTGCGCTCCCCGGAGCGGTGGCGCAGGTCCTCCCACTCGATCTTCAGGCGTCCGCCGTCGTGGGCGACGACACGGCGTTCGAGCTCGGCGACGGCGCGCAGGTCGTCGTCGGAGAGTCGGGTCCGGGGTTGCAGCACACCCCATCCGACCGGTTCTGCCGGACGCTGGTCAACCGGGAATCCGCTGGTCACCGGCCCCGGACCGGGCCAGGGTGGTCGCGTGGACGACGAGATCACCGCGTACTACGACCGCGGACGGGAACAGGGCCGGCTGACGTCGGGCGCGGGACGCCTGGAGTTCTGGCGCACCACGGAACTGCTGGGCCGCTGGCTGCCCGCGGCGCCGGCGACGGTCCTGGACGTGGGCGGGGCCGCGGGCGTCCACGCCTTCCCCCTCGCGGAGCGGGGCTACGCGGTGCACCTGCTCGACCCGGTCGAACTGCACGTGGCGCAGGCCCGGGCGGTGGAGACCCCCGCGCCGCTGGCCTCCGTGCTGCGGGGTGACGCGCGCGCCCTGCCCTTCCCCGACGGCAGCGCCGACGTCGTCCTGCTGCTCGGGCCGCTCTACCACCTGGTCGAGGCCGCGGATCGCGCGCTCGCCCTGCGGGAGGCGTTCCGGGTGCTGCGTCCCGGCGGGGTCGTGGTCGCGGCGGCCATCAGCCGCTGGGGTTCCGCGCTGGACGGCGTGCTCCGAGGCTGGATCGCGGACGAGCAGTTCGCGGCGGTGGTCGAGGAGGACCTGCGGACCGGTCGGCACCGCAACGACTCCCGCCGCGAACGGTGGTTCACGACCGCCTACTTCCACCGCCCCGAGGAACTCGCGGCGGAACTGTCGACCGCGGGTTTCACGGTCGACGGTCCCGTCGCGGTCGAGGGGTTGGCCGGTCTGGCCGACGCCCACCTCGGGGAACTCCTGGACGACCCGGTCAGCCGCGAACGCCTGCTCGGCCTCGTCCGCGCGACCGAACGCGAACCCGCGCTCCTCGGGGTCGCGGGGCACCTGCTGGCGCGGGGATCCCGGCCGTGACCTCGGGGGTCCCCGCGGGCGCCTCCGTCGAGGAGCGCAGACTCGTCTCGCGGAAGAAGAACGCGATGACCAGGGCCAGCACGGCGAACGGGGTCGCGGCGAGGAAAACGTCCGCCACGCCGGCGCCGTAGGCCGCCGCGACGATCCCGCGGACGGGTTCGGGCAAGGTGTGGACGTTCGGGACGCCACCCCCGCCGAGCGCGGAGGCCTCGATCCCCGCGGAGCGCAGGCCGGCCATCAGGTGGGTGGAGACCCGGTGCGCGAGAACGGCTCCGAGCGCGGAGACGCCGATCGCGCCCCCCAGGGTGCGGGTGAAGGCGATGAACGAACTCGCCGCCCCGAGGTCCTCCCGCGCCACGACGTTCTGCACGGCCAGGACGAGGTTCTGCATCATCATCCCGACGCCGGCGCCGAGGAGGAACATCGGGACCGCGACGAGGACGTAGGCGGTGTCCGCCGCGATGGTCGTCATCAGCGCGAGACCGGCGCTGAGCAGGACCCCACCGGCGACGATCCAGCCCTTCCAGCGTCCGGTCCGGGTGATGGACCGGCCGGCGACCGTCGAGGCCAGGGTGAGGCCGAGGATCATCGGCAGGGTGGAGAGGCCGGCCATCGTGGGCGACTGCAGCCGGGCGGACTGGAAGTACTGCGACAGGAACACCGTGCCGCCGAACATCGCGATGCCGACGAACAGGCTCGCGACGGCGGAGAGCACGACGGTGGGTTCGCGGAAGAACCGCAGCGGGATGATCGGTTCGACCGCGCGGGACTCCACGAGGACGGTCAGGCCGAGCAGGGCGATCCCGCCGCCGACGAGGGCGGCGGTCTGCCAGGAGGCCCAGTCGAACTGCTGACCGGCCAGTGAGACCCAGACGAGCAGGGCCGACACCCCACCGGCCAGCAGCAGCGCCCCGGCGTAGTCGATGTGGACCTCGCGCTTCACGGTGGGCAGGTCGAGGGTGCGACCGAGGACGAAGAACGCGAGCACGGCGAACGGGACCCCGACGAAGAAGCACCAGTGCCAGGACAGGTGCTCGGTGAGGGCGCCCCCGACGAGCGGGCCCCCCACGGTGCCCAGCGCGAACGTCGCCCCGAGGTAGCCGGAGTAGCGACCGCGTTCGCGCGGCGCGATCATCGAGGCCATGATCACCTGCGCCAGCGCGGTGAGACCGCCGGCGCCCAGCCCCTGGACGACCCGCATGGCGATGAGCATCCCCATGCTCTGCGACAACCCCGCGACCGCCGAGGCCACCACGAAGAGGACCAGCGCGGACTGCACCAGGACCTTCTTGTCGAAGAGGTCGGAGAGCTTCCCCCACACGGGGGTGGAGATCGTCGTCGCGAGCAGCGAGGCGACCACGACCCAGGTGTACCCGGACTCGCTGCCGTGGAGGTCGGCCACGATGGTGGGCAGGGCGTTCGAGACGACCGTGGAGGAGAGGATCGCGACGAACATGCCGAGCAGGAGGCCGGAGAGGGCCTCCATGATCTGGCGGTGCGTCATGGGCGCCGGAGGAGCGGATGGTTGCTGCACACACCTTGTTTCGGTTCGTTCCGGCAACCGCTTGAGACCTCCGTCCGGGTGACGCCCGGAAGTCGGTCGCCGCGGCGGCGACCCCGTCACTACCATCGGAGGTGATGGACACCGAGCCCCCCGTGCTGTCCCGCCGCGGCGAGACGATCACCCTGGACCCCGACACCGCGGGTGACGTCCACCGGCACAGCGCCTTCAGCGTCTGGGACGACGTCGACGGGGTTCCCGCGGGCGTCGACCCCGGCACCCAGCTGCACGCGGGCAGCGAGCCCGTCCCGGTGCGCCGCAGCGACCTCGACGACGTCGCCCGCGCCGAGACCGAGGCCCTCGTCTCCCTGGGCGGCGCGGTGGACCAGGCGTGCCTCACCCACCTGCTCTCCCTGGTGGCCGTCGAGGACGTCACCGCGGACGCGCTGGCCGGGTGGCTGGTCGCGGCGACGGCGTCCGTGACCGAGGCGGTCGCCCCGACCTGCACCCCCAACGCCTACCTCGACACGCTGCTGCGGCGCCACGCCCGCCTCGGCGCCAGCGGTGGCGGTCTGGCCCGGCGCCGCTTCGTCGACGCCGAGTGGTGCGAGGCGGACGTGCTGCTCATGAGCCGCCGCGAGACGCCGTTGCACGCCGTGGTCGCGGAGGAGCACCTCGCCGCCCTGCGCGGCTACCTCGAGGTCACCCTGACCTCGATCGACTTCGGTCCGGAGGAGTTCCTGCAGGCCCGGGCCGTCTTCAGCTACTCCCCGCGGATCAGCCTGCACCCGGGCGCGATCCGGATCGCGCGCGTGCAGGTCTGAGGGTTCACGAGGTCGGGACGCGCGGGCCGGGCTCGGTGTCCGGGCCGAGGTGGGCGAGCAGGTCACCGTCGCCGAGGTAGCGCGCCGCGACCTCGTCCAGGCTCAACTGCCGCAACGACCCCGGGTCGGCGAGTTCCGCCCACGTGCGGGGTGCGGCCGCGCAGGGTCGTTCGCGCCCCCGCGGGGAGTACGGGGCGACCGTGGTCTTGGCGGAGTTGTTCTGGCTCCAGTCCAGCAGGACCCTGCCGCCGCGCAGCACCTTCGTCATGCGCGAGACGACGAGTTCCGGTCGGTCCCGTTCCATCTCCTGGGCCAGCCGGTGGGCGTAGGAGCGCAGGACGTCGGCGTCCTGGATCCCCGAGACCTTCGCGTACAGCTGCATCCCCTTCGACCCCGAGGTCACGGGGTGGCACTCCAGCCCGTCGGCGTCGAGGCGTTCGCGGACGGCGAGCGCCACCTCGGCGCACTCCGCCAGACCCGTCCCCTCCCCCGGGTCGAGGTCGATGACGAGGCGGTCGGGGTGGTGCACCCCGCCGCGCGGCCCGACGCGCCACTGCGGGACGTGCAGTTCGAGGGCGGCGAGGTTCACCAGCCACACCAGCCCGGCGAGGTCGTCGATCAACGGGTAGCGGACGCGTTCGCGGTCCTTGGTACTGCCGGGGGCGTCGAGTTCCACCGTCCGCACCCACTCCGGCAGGCCGCGCGGGACGTTCTTCTCGAAGAACGAGTTCTTCCCGACCCCGTCCGGCCAGCGCTTCCGGGTCAGCGGCCGGTCCGCGAGCTGCGCCAGCAGGGCCGGGGCCACGGAACTCACGTAGGCGAGGAGCTTGGCCTTGGTCGTTCCCGTGGAGGGGTAGAGGACCTTCTCCAACCTCCGCAGCCGGAGGTGGCGTCCCTCGACGTCGACGACGGTCTCGTCGTGCCCCCCGGACGTGCCCGTCACCGTTCCTCCCGGACGTCGGACGGTTCGAGGTCGCTGCGCACCCCGCGCAGGGTGGGCTGGCGCAGCCTCCCGCCGGTGGTCGCCCCGAGGTGGCGCACCTCGACGACGACGACGGGCGCGGTGAAGTGCGCGCCCACGGAATCGGGACGCGGGACGTCGACGACGGGTCGCGGGAGCTCGTGCCCGGCGAGCGCCCCCAGCAACTCCTCCTCCATGCCCGCCCCGAGTCCGCTGCCGGCCCGTCCGACGTAGCGGAGCGCCCCGTCGGCCCCGGGGACGGCGAGGAGCAGGCCGCCCATCCGGGAACCCGCCCCCTCGACGGGTCGCCACCCGACGACGAGGCAGGCCTGGTGCCGGCGGTGGGCGTGCTTCACCCAGTCGGGACTGCGTCGCCCCGGTTGGTAGGGGGAGGTCCGGCGCTTCGCGACGATCCCCTCCAGCCCCTGTTCCCGGGTCGCGGTCAGCAGCGAGGCCGCGTCGGGGTAGACGGGCGACACCTGCCACGCGCTGCCGGAGGGTTGCAGCCGGTCGAGGGACTCGCGCCGTTCCTGCCACGGGCGGTCGAGGAGTTCGACGCCGTACAGCCGCAGGACGTCGAAGGCCATGAGCGTCACCGGGGTGCGCCGGGCGGCGATCGTCGCCGACCGCGCGTCGCGGACGTGCATCCGGTCGGCGAGCGCCGAGAACGAGGGCAGACCGTCCTCGAGGGCGACGACCTCGCCGTCGAGGTGGACGTCGGCGTGCGCCTCGGCGAGCGCGGTGAGTTCGGGGAAGGTGGCCGAGACGTCGCGGCCGGTGCGCGAGCGCAGCAGGACGCTCCCCTCGTGGACGTCGGCGAGGATCCGCATGCCGTCCCACTTCACCTCGTAGGCCCAGCGGTCGGCGTCGGTGGGCACGCGCGAGGCCGCGGCCGCGGTCGCGAGCATGGGCAACACGGTCACACTCTGTCGCCGACCGGCGACCGGGGCCACCGGACCCGGGCGACCGCTCGTAGCGGCGTCCCCCGATTGTTGGTTAGCCTGTCCTCACACGACGTGGGGAGTTCGAGGGATGAGCACGGTGACCGGCACGGCCGAACGGACGACGCAGACCCAGCTGAGGCGGGCGTCGTACGCGCTGTTCCGCGTCCGGGTCTCGCGCGTCGAGCGCCTCGGGGAGAGCTTCGTGCGCCTCACCATGACGTCGCCCGACCTCGGGGACTTCGGCGCCGGCGGGTACGACCAGCGCTTCAAGGTGCTGCTGCTCAAGCAGCCGTTCGAGGCCTACGACCTCCCGGCCGAGGACTGGTACACGTGGTGGCGCGGGCTCGACGACGACGTGCGCCCGGTGATGCGGACCTACACCGTGCGCGCGTACCGCCCCGCGAGCGTCGACGCGCAGGCCGAGATCGACGTCGACTTCGTGCTGCACGGCGTGCGAGACGGGCACGCCGGACCGGCGTCGGCGTGGGCGGCAGCCGCGACGGTGGGCAGCGAGGTCGTCCTCGTCGGACCGAGCAGCCCCGGGACCGGGCGCATGTGGGGAGTGGAGTGGGCCCCGCCCGCCGAGGCCCGCACGCTGCTGCTGGCCGGGGACGAGACGGCCGTTCCCGCGGTCTCGGCGATCCTGGAACGACTGCCCGTGGGCGTGAAGGCGACGGTGGTGCTCGAGGTGCCGCGCGGGGGCGACCTGCTGGACCTGCGCTCCCCCGCCGACCTCACCGTCGAGTGGCTGCCGCGCAACGGTTCCCACGCCGTGGGCGAACTGCTGCAGGCCCGGGTCGAGGCGCTCGCGTCGGCGTTGGTCGACGAGGCGTCGCGGGCGAGCGCGGAGGACTTCACCGAGGTCGGGCTCGAGGGGGACGACATCCTCTGGGACGTGCCCGAGAACGCCGAGGCCGTGGGCCCGGAGTGCCTCTACGCGTGGTTGGCTGGAGAGGCGGGCGTGGTCCGGACGTTGCGACGTCACCTCGTCCGCGACGTGGGGGTGCCGCGGACCTCCGTGGCCTTCATGGGCTACTGGCGCGAGGGTCGCGCCGAGTCGGACTGACCGGTGGGAGACGACGTGCGCAACCCCTTCAGGCGCGAGAAGACCGGTGGCCGCGGGCAGCGGTTGGCCGTGGTCCAGCGCACCGAGCAGCTGGCCCCGCACATGGTGCGGGTCGTCTTCGGTGGCGAGGACCTCTCCGACTTCACCGTCGAGCACGCCGATTCCTACGTGAAGCTGCTCTTCCCGGTCGAGGGCGTCGTCTACGACGAACCGTTCGACGTCGCGAGGATCCGCGAGGAGCGACCCCGGACCGAGTGGCCCGTGCAGCGGACGTACTCGGTCCGCTCCGTCGTGGACGGCGAAGTGACGATCGACTTCGTCGTGCACGGGGACGAGGGGTTCGCCGGGCCGTGGGCGGCGGGGGCGCAGCCGGGCGACGAGTTGTGGATCACGGGACCGGGCGGGGCGTACACCCCGTCGGCCGACGCCGCGTGGCACCTGCTGGTCGGCGACGCGAGCGCCCTGCCCGCCATCTCCGCTTCGCTGGAACGCGTTCCCGCCGGCGCCACCGCGGTAGCCGTCGTCGAGGTGCACGGCCCCGCGGAGGAGCTCGCGCTGACCTCGCCGGGGGACCTGCGGCTGCACTGGGTGCACCGGGAGGAACCCGACCCGGAGGCCCTCGTCGCGTTCCTGCGCTCCCTCGACCTGCCGACCGGTGTGCCGCAGGCGTTCCTGCACGGGGAGGCCGACAGCGTGCGCGCCGTCCGCCGCTGGGCCCGCGCCGACCTCGGGGTCACCCGGGAACTGCTGTCGGCGTCCGGCTACTGGCGACGCGGGCGCACCGAGGAGGGCTGGCGCTCCGAGAAGCGCGACTGGGCCGCCGCGGCCGACTCCGACGACGCGACCGCCGGGGTCTGATCCCCTGGCGGGCCCGATCACCCCCGTCGTGGGTGGTCGGGCACGTCGAGGTCCAGGAACTGCTCGACGTGGATCCGGGCGAGGACGAACCGCACGAACGGCGGCATGCCCGCACGTCCCGGGTCGTGCACGATCCGGGGGTTGCTCAGTTCCAGCGTCCGGCCCCCGTGGCGCACGGAACACCCACCGGCTGCGAGGACGTTCTTCACCCAGTCGGTCCCCGGGCCGTAGGTGAGGGCCAGTCTGACCCCGCCGCGGACCACGAAGACGTTCACCGGGATCGTGAACTCCCGCCCCGACCTCCGCCCCCGGTGGGTGAGCAACCCCAGGCCCGGCGCGAGGGGCGCCACCCTGCGCATCACGCGGTTCAGCACGAGTCGGTTGGCCCGGGCGAGGGCCTTCGGCAGCGGCACCGTCGCCTCCCGGGAGTGGGCCGTTCGCGTCCGTCGGGTCGAACCTAGGCGCCCGGAGCGGCCACGGTCCACTCCTCGACCAGCGCACGACCCCCCGCCCGGTCTTGGAGTGACGGCGGGGTCGTGGCTGCGTGGGACATGGACAGCGCGAGCAGTCGAGGACCGAACTCGGGCGCGCGTTGAAGCCACCCAACCTTTCACGTCCACCGCGGATGCGCTGATTTACGTACTATCCTTGCGTATCCAGGGTGGACGGGAAAGGATGAATCCGTGGCCGGCACGCACGAGACGCACTGGGAAGGCCAGCCCGACGCGGCCAGCCGCATCGGCCGCAAGGGCGGGCCCTACCGCGTCTACACCCCAGACCGGCTCACGAGCCGCCCCCTCATCCTCGACCCCGACGTCGATGCCCTCGCCGCCCGCACCGAGACCAGCGTGCGCCGCCTCGTGGACCACCCCGGCTCTCGCGGACTGGAAGGACTCTCCCGATTCCTCCTGCGCTCCGAAGCCATCGCCTCCTCCCGCATCGAAGGCCTGGAAGTCTCCCCCCAGCAGGTCGGCATCGCCGAACTCTTCTCCAGCGAGGGCCTGCACCGCAAAGCATCAGCGACTGCGCGACGCGTCGCCGCGAACATCACGGCCGTGCAGCAAGCCGCCACGACCGTCGCGGGCATGGACTCCATCACCCTCGACGCCCTCGAAGCCGTCCAGCGCACCCTGCTCGACGGCGAACCCGAGGCCCACGGCGTACGCCGGACCCAGAACTGGATCGGCGGCAACGGTTACAACCCCGTCGCCGCCGACTTCGTACCGCCCGTCCCGGACGACGTGCCCGACCTCATGCAGGACCTGATCACCTACCTCAACGGCGGCACCCACGCGCCCCTCGTCCAGGCCGGCATCGCCCACGCCCAGTTCGAGACGATCCATCCCTTCCCCGACGGCAACGGCCGCGTCGGGCGCGCCGTCATCCACGCCGTCCTCGTACGCCGCGGCCTCACCCGAACCGCCGTCCTGCCCATCAGCCAGGTCCTCTTCACCCGCTCCCGGGACTACGTACGAGCCCTCACCGCCTACCGCTACGACGGCGCCCCCACCAGCCCCCAGGCGTCCGAGGGCGTCTCGCAGTGGCTGCGCACCTTCCTCACCGCCACCCAGACCGCCGTCGAGCAGGCCGCCACCTTCGCCGCCGAGCTGGAGAACCTGCGCACCGAGTGGACCACCGCGCTCGCAGCCCACCGCTCCCGCAAGGGCCTGCGTCCTCAACCTCGCGCCGGCTCCGCCGCCGCGAACATCCTGCTGGGCTTGCAGGAGACCCCCGTGCTCACCACGACCACCGTGATGGACACCTACGGCGCCTCAGCGCCAGCAGCACGGGACGCTCTCGACGAACTCACCGAGGCGGGCATCCTGACCCGGAAGAAGTACGATCAGAAGACCAACTACTACCTGGCGTTGGACGTCTTCGACCTCATCACCAGCGTCGAGCGTCAGCTCGCGAGCACCCAGTGGGACACCTCCCAGCAACGGCCCTCACGCCCAGTGCCCTACCGCCCCCGATCCTGAGCGACGGGGGCCTGCGGAGCCCACCCCGTCAGTGCCGCTCGGCGACCTGAGCACCTCCCGTCGGCGCGGTGGCTGCACTCCGCCGGGAACCCCGTCGTCGGGATGACCCTCGGATCGCCTGCGGCGCAGACGTTCACGACGACAGGGTGCAGTCCTGGTCCGCGACCCACGACCTCGTGACCGACGCTGATCGCCCCGGGCGTGGCCCGATCAGCACGGGGTCCCCGCTGTTCCGCGCGGCGACGGGTTCGCCGAGCCCGCCTGAGCCAGCAGCGCGTCGCAGACGGCGATCAACCGGACCCGCAACGGGTCGGCCCGCTCGGCGAACTCCCGCTGGGCGCGGACGTAGGTCGCCTTGCCCTCGGGGGTCTCGATCGCCACGGGTTCGTGGCCCATCGAGGTGACGTCGTAGGGCGAGGCCCGCATGTCGAGGATCCGGACGTCCCGGGCGAGTTCGAAGCAGTCGAGCAGCAACTCCCCCGGGACCGCGGGCGAGAGCTTCATGGCCCAGCGGTAGCAGTCCATCGTGGCGTGCAGGCAGCCCGGCTGTTCCTGCGCGGCCTGGTCGACCCGCGTCGGCTGCAGTTCGTTGAGCGGGACGGCGCTCGGGGTGAAGAACCGGAAGGCGTCGTGGTGGCTGCAGCGGATCTTGTGCGACTCGACGACGTCGTCGGTGCCGGCGTGGCCGAGACGCAGCGGCAGGCCGGCGTGACGGACCTGCTCGGGGCGGGTCCGGTGGACCATGGCCCACTCGTGGAGCCCGAAGCAGGCGAGCATCGGCGCCCGGCCCCGGGTCGCGGCCAGGACGTCGCGGGCCAGCCGGATCGTCGCGGAGCGGGCCGAGGCCAGTCCGGGCCCGTCGACGGCCACCCCGGTACCGGAGCGGACGTAGTTGGCCCAGTCCGCGCGCTCCTCGGCGTCCTCGAGGACGACCCCCACCCCGGGGTGCCAGCGGGCCAGCTTGCCTGGCGCCCAGTTGTAGTAGGTGAAGAGGAAGTCCTCGACCGGGTGCTTCTCCCCCCGGCCGCGCCGCTCCACCGCGGCAGCGGTCAACCGGTGCGCGCGCTGCGCGTGGGCGGCCTCGCGGGAACGCCACTGCGGCGACGGCAGAGTGGTCACCGATGGATCCCGTGCGGTGTCGTGGTCATCCCCGTACGGTGGGATTCCGGTCGTCTGAGGGGGTACGCCATGGCCCGCGCCATCTGGAAGGGCGCCGTGTCCTTCGGTCTGGTCAACGTGCCCGTGCGGCTCTACGCCGCCACCGGCGAACACGACATCCACTTCCACCAGGTCCACCGTAGCGATGGTGGTCGGATCCGGATGAAGCGGACGTGCTCCGTCTGTGGCGAGGAGGTCGCCTACGACGAGGTCGCGAAGGGCTACGAGAGCCCCGACGGCAAGCTCGTGGTCCTCAGCGACGACGACTTCAGCGACCTCCCGGTGGCCAGCGGGCACGAGATCGACGTCCTCCAGTTCGTCCCGGCCGACCAGGTCGACCCCATCCTGCTGTCGAAGCCGTACTACCTCGAACCCGAGTCGCGGGCGGCGAAGCCGTACGCGCTGCTGCGCGAGGCGCTCGCCGAGACCGACCGGATGGCGGTCGTGAAGATCGCGTTGCGCCAGCGCGAGTCCGTCGCCGTGCTGCGCGTGCGCGACAAGGCCATCGTGCTGCAGACCCTGCTCTGGCCGGACGAGGTCCGCGCCGCCGACTTCGAGGTGCTCGAGACGGACGTCGAGCTGCGCCCGCAGGAACTGAAGATGGCCGCCTCCCTGGTCGAGTCGCTCGCGGGCGACTTCCACCCCGAGGAGTTCGAGGACGACTACGCGGCGGCCGTGAAGACGCTCATCGACGCCCGCCTCGAGAACGCCGACGCCGCACCGTCCGCGGCGGCCGGGGAGGGCTCCGACGCGTCCGGGACGGGCGGCCCGCGCGGTGGCGAGGTCGTCGACCTGCTGACCGCCCTGCAGCGCAGCGTCGAACGCGCCCGTGGTGGGCCGTCGAAGGACGCGCCCGCCGAGGCCGAGGACGCGGCTCCCGCCGAGGAGACGAAGAAGGCCGCACCCGCGAAGAAGGCGGCCGCCGAGAAGACGTCGGCGAAGAAGACGGCCGCGAAGAAGACGGCCGCGAAGAAGACCACGGCGAAGAAGACGAGCGGGGCGGCCAAGAAGACCACCGGCGCGAGGAAGTCGGCCTGACCCCACCGGGGGTCGAGGGCTGAGCGGCCGGATACTTGCCTGAGGCTCTCGACCTCCACCGCCCGTCGGCGGGGTCGACCGACGGAAGGACCGGCCGCGCCCCCGCATGACCTCCTCGACGACGCAACCTCCCGTGGTCCGGCGCAACCTGGTCGTGGCCGCCATGCTCTCGGCGACCCTCATGGCCACGATCGACGCCTCCATCGTCAACGTCGCGCTGCCGACCCTGGCCCGTGATCTCGACGCCTCGGCGTCCGACACCGTCTGGGTGACGACGGCGTTCCTGCTGGCGGCGGCCTGCTGCATCCCGGCCACCGCGGCCCTCGGTGACCGGATCGGGCGGCGGCGGCTCTTCCTCGTCGGGCTGCCCGTCTTCGCCGTGGCCTCCATCGCCTGCGCGGCGGCCCCCACCCTCGGCCTGCTCGTCGCCGCCCGGGTCGTGCAGGGCATCGGGTCCTCGCTCATCCTCGCGGTGCCGATCCCGACCTACCGCCACGTGTTCCCGCCGGAACGGCTCGGGAGCGTGCTCGGCCTCAACGCGATGACCGTGGCCCTGGGGACCTCCGCCGGCCCGACGCTGGGGGGCCTGCTCCTGAGCGTCGCGCCCTGGCCGTGGCTGTTCCTCGTGAACGTCCCCATCGCCGCCGTGTCGTTCGTGCTGGGCCTGCGCCACCTGCCCCGCGTCCCGGCCCGGCCCGGCCGCTTCGACGCCTCCGGGTCCGTGCTGATCGCCGCGGCGATCTCCTGCTTCCTGCTCGGCATCCGCGGGGTGGGAGCGACCTCGACGTTGCCGCTGTCCGTGGCGCTGCTCGTGCTCACCGTCGTGCTGATCGGGTTCTTCGTCCGGCACGAGGCGCGGAGCGCGAACCCGGTCATCCCGCTGGGGTTGTTCACCCGGCCGTTCTCGCTGGCGGTGCTGACAGCCGCGTGCTCGTTCTTCGGGCAGGGCACCGCCTTCGTGGCGCTGCCGTTCCTGTTCCAGGAGTCCTTCGGGGACAGCGCGTTGCGCTCCGCGCTGCTGTTCACGCCCTGGCCCCTGGTCATCGTGGTGGTGGCCCCGTTGTCCGGGCGGGCGGCGGACCGGGTCTCCCCGCGCCTGCTGGCCCTGATCGGCCTCGTCGTCCTCGCCGGCGGGTTGCTCTCCCTCGCCCTGCTGCCCGACGGCGCGTCGACGGTGGACATCCTGGTCCGCACCGGGGTGTGCGGTCTGGGTTTCGCGGTGTTCCAGTCGCCGAACAACCGGGACATGATGGCCGCCGCCCCGTTGCGCCTCGCCGGCTCGGCCGCGGGGGTGCTGAACCTGAACCGCACGGTGTCGCAGTCGACGGGTTCGGGCGCGGTCGGCGTCCTGTTCGTGATCGCCGGGGTCGCGACCGGGTCGGCCGCCGCCCACACCCACGCCGTCTCCCTCGTGCTCACCGTCGGGGCGGCCGTCACCGCCGTCGGGGCCGTGCTGGCGGCGGTGCGACTGCGGGGCGCGTGACGCTCAGGAGTCGATCGAGACGTCCCCGAGTGGTCTGCTGCAGCAGATGAGCACCTTCCCGGCCGCGATCTCCCGGGGCCGGATGCCGCCGTTGTGCTGCATGTCGACGTCGCCGGAGAGCAGGACCGTCTTGCACGTCCCGCACATCCCCTGGCTGCAAGAACTCGGCGGCGACATCCCGGCCCGGAACGCGGCGTCGAGGATGAACTCGTCGGGGCCGCAGGGGAAGCTCCGCCCGGACTTCGCCATTCGGACGGTGAAGGCGGTGGCCGCCGGCTCGTCGTCCGGGGTGGGCTGGAAGTCGCCGATGTCACCGACGCCCTCGGCGACGGACTCCACGAACGCCGACGGCGCGAGGGACTCGAAGACGAAGGTCTCCTCGTGGTGGTGGGTCATGTCGAAACCGCGCTCGCGCAGGGCCTCGCGCACGGTGGCCATGTAGCCCTCCGGGCCGCACACGAAGACCTCGCGCTCGGCCAGGTCGGGGGCGATCTCCTCGAGCAGGGCCGCGTCGAGGTGGCCGCGGTGCCCGTGCCAGTCCTGGCCCGGGGAGTCCTCGCTGCAGACCTGGACGACGTTGACGGCGGGGAACTGGGTGGGCATCCCCCACTGCTCGGAGCGGAAGACGATGTCGGCGGGGGTCCGCGCCGAGTGCACGAAGAGCACGTCGACGTCGGAGCCCAGGTCGACGAGCGTGCGGACCATGGACATCACGGGGGTGATGCCGGACCCCGCCGACAGGAACAGGTACTTCGTCCGCGGGTGCCGGACGACGCTGAACACCCCCAGCGGCGGCGCCGCCATCACGCGGGTGCCCGGGACCATCGTGTCGTGCAGGAAGTTCGACACCAGACCGCCCGGCTTCCGCTTGACCGTGATGGCGAGGCGGTGCGGACGGGTGGGGGGCGAGGAGATCGTGTACGACCGCTCGACCCGCCGGCCGTCGACGTCGAGGTGCAGGGTGACGAACTGCCCCGGGTCGAAGTGGAAGACGTGTCCGCCGGCCGACTCGAACCAGAACGTCTTGACGTCGTGGGTGATGTCGCGGACCCCGAGGCAGACGAGTTCGCCGAGGTCCTCCTCGTCACCCCACACCCCGACCTGCCCGGGGTGGGCGACGACGCCGAGGGGGTCGGTGACGGTCATGCGATCTGCTCGCGCAGCCGCGTGACGTACCAGTTCACGAACGCCTCGACGTCGTCCTCGACCATCGAGTACGGCCCCGGGACGTACCCGGGGTTCGCGCAGCCGCGCTGGGTGTTCGCGACGAGAGCGCGGTCCTGGTCGTTCGTCGCCCGCCACACCGACGTCAGCGCGTCGAGGTCGTAGTCGACCCCCTCGACGGCGTCCGGGTGCACCAGCCACGTCGTGCGCAGGACGCTGGTCCCCGTCGAGGTCGGCAGCACCGAGAACACGACGGCGTGGTCGGAGAGCAGGTGGAACCACGAGTTCGGCTGCATGTGCAGCGAGAGGTCGCCGAAGGCCGCGTCCTGGACGGAGCCCATGAGCTTCGTGCACACCGCGGCCCCGTTCGGCGCGAACGACTTCCCCTCGCCGTCGAGCGGCAGGTGCGAGAGCTGGAACCCGACGACGCGGGTGTCGAGTTCGCGGTGGTCGGTCAACGGAAGGCCGTGCGCGGCCCGGACCTTCTCCAGCGCCTCGGCGGCCGCGGTGTAGCGGTCGAAGATCGGCTTCAGCCGCGGGGTGATGTCCTCGGGGTCGTAGGCGAACAGCGGGAAGTAGGCGGTGATGAGTTCCGGGTGCCCGTCGCAGTGGTAGCACTCGCGGTTGTTCTCCATCACCAGCTTCCAGTTGCCGGCCTCCTCCAGGTCGTAGGTGACGACGACCTTCGCCCGGTCCAGTTCGTAGGGTGCGAGGTGGGGTTCGAGGATCTCGGCGACGGCGTCGAAGTCCTCCGGAGCCTCGTCGGCGAGGCAGACGAACACCAGCCCGGACACGTTCCGGACGTGGACGGACCGCAACGAGAAGCAGCTCTTGTCGAACGTCGCCGGCTGGGACTCGGCGAACATGAGCTTCCCGTCGACCCCGTACGTCCAGCGGTGGTACGGGCAGACGATGTTGCCGACCGCTCCCTGGCGTTCCTCGAGCAGCCGTGAACCGCGGTGCCGGCAGACGTTGTGGAAGGCCCGGACCTGCTCGTCGTCGTCGCGCACGACGATGACCGAGTACGCGCCGACCTCGACCGTGACGTAGTCGCCCGGTTCGGGGAGCTCGGCCGCGGCCGCCACGAAGATCCAGTTCTTCGCGAAGATCACGTCCAGGTCCCGCCGGTACACCTCGTCGGAGGTGTAGAACGGGGCCTCGAGGCTCTGACCCGGCACGCGGCGGGTGACGAGGTCGTCGATCGCCTCCGCGGGCGCGGCGACGACGGTCTGAGCGGTCATGCGGCTCTCCCTCTCGGGGTTCGGTGCGCCTCGTGCCTGTCGTGAACGGTGTTCCGCACTGCGGAACGGTGCCCCATCGCGCAACAAGTCTGGGATGGCGGGAACCGCGTGTCAAGCACGCCCGGCGCGCCGCGCCGCAGGTCCCGAAGCCAGGGGCGGCAACGGGTTTCGACGAAACACGGCCGTAACCCGCACGGCGGGTGGGTAGGGTCTGCGGGTGCCTCCCCGCAACGGCCCCCGTGACTCCACCGTGCAGTCCGTCGACCGGGCCGTCTCCCTGCTGCAGGCCCTCGCCCGGCGGGGCGCCGCCGGGGTGACGGAACTCTCGAGCGACGTCGGCGTGCACAAGTCGACGGTCTTCCGGTTGCTGTCCACGCTGGAGGCCCGCGGCCTGGTCGAGCAGGACGGCGACCGCGGCCGGTACCGCCTGGGCCAGACCGTCCGCTGGCTCGCCGCGGGCGCCGTCGGCGGGATCGACGTCGCGGCCTCGGCCCGTCCCCTCGCCCAGGAACTGGCGGCGACGGTGGGCGAGACCGTGAACGTCGTCGTGAGCGACGGTCTGGAGGTCACCACCGTGGACCAGGCCGCGGGCGGGTCCATCGTGAGCAGTTCGGACTGGGTGGGCCGACGGGGCCCCCTGCACGCCACCGCCGCCGGCAAGGTGTTCCTCGCCGCCATGACCCCGGAGGAGCTGGAGGTCGCCCTGCGCCGCGGGCTCCCCCGATTCACCGAGGCCACCGTCACCGCCCCCTCCGCCCTGCGCGCGCAACTGGACGAGGTCCGCACCCGCGGGTGGGCCAGCGTGGTCGAGGAGCACGAACTCGGGCTCGTGGTGATCGCCGCCCCCCTGCGCAACGCCGACGACGCCGTCGTGGGCGCCCTCACCGTCGGCGGCCCCAGCTACCGCGTGAACCCCGACACGCTGCCGGGGTTCCGCGCGCCGCTGCTCGACGCCGCCGCCCGGATCTCCTGGCGGCTCGGCCACCTGAAACCGGGCTGACCCCCGTCCCGACGGGGACGGGGGTCGGTCCGCTCACTCCCCGGCGGGGACCTCGACCACCTTCCGGTCGACACCGTTGAGGTGCACCGCGGTGTCCGGGACCCGCAGCGTCGGGCCGGAGACCGGTCGCATCATCCCGTCGCTGCGGATGTCCTTCACCACGGCCACGCACATGAACACCATGACGACGAGGAACGGTGTCGCCGCGATGATCGTGACGTTCTGCAGCGCCTGCAGCCCACCCGCGTAGAGCAGGACGATCGCCACCACACCGGTCAGCGCGCCCCACATCGCGGTGAGCCACCGGCGGGGTTCGTCGTCGCCGAAGCTGGAGAGCGAGGCCATGACGATGCTCGCCGCGTCGGCCCCGGAGACGAAGAAGATCGCCACCAGCACCACGACCAGGATCGAGGTCGCCGTGGCCAGCGGGAACTGCTGGAGCAGCGCGAACATCTGGGTCTCCTGCGAGTCGCCGGCGAGGACGTCCAGCGCCCCGGTCAGCTGCTCGTGGATGGCCGTGCCGCCGAACACCGAGAACCAGATCAGGCTGACCAGGGTCGGGATGAGCATGACGCCGACGACGAACTCACGGATCGTGCGGCCGCGGGAGATCTTGGCCAGGAACGCCCCGACGAAGGGCGTCCACGAGATCCACCAGGCCCAGTAGAAGATCGTCCAGCCGGACAGCCAGTCGCCGCCGCCGTAGGCGCCGGTGCGCACCGACATCGCCGGCAGTGCGGCGAGGTAGTCGCCGGCCGCGTTGGGCATGAGGTTGAGGATGAACACCGTCGGTCCGACGACGAACAGGAACAGCAGGAGCAGCCCGGCGAGCACCATGTTGGTGTTCGAGAGGATCTTGACGCCCTTCTCGATGCCGCTGATGGCGCTGATGACGAAGCAGACGGTCAGGACGACGATGATGCCGACCTGCCAGCTCGTCCCGCTGCCGGCACCGAAGACCTCGGAGAGACCGCCGTTGATCTGGGCCGCCCCCAGGCCGAGGCTGACCGCGGACCCGAAGATCGTCGCGAAGATCGCCAGGACGTCGATGGCCCGGGCCGCGCCCTTGGCCCGCGGACCGCGCAGCAGGGGCGCGAACACGGCCGAGAAGCCACCGGTCCGGCCCTTGCGGTAGCTGGAGTACGCCAGGGCCAGGCCGACGACGGCGTAGATGGCCCACGGGTGCAGACCCCAGTGGAAGAGCGTGTAGCTCATCGCCGTGTCGGCGGCCGCGTTCGTACCGGCCGCGACGCCGGCCTCGGGCGGGGTCATGAGGTGGGTCACCGGTTCGGTGACGCCGTAGAACATGAGGCCGATGCCCATCCCGGCGGAGAACATCATCGCGATCCACGAGGCGCGCGAGTGCTCGGGACGCTCGTCGTCGCGGCCGAGGCGGATCCTGCCGACCTTGCTGAACGCCAGGACCAGCGCGAACACCACGAAGCCGGTGGCGCCGATCACGAAGGCCCAGCCGAGGTTGGTGGTGATCCAGCTCAGGACCGCGCCGCTGCCGGAGGCGAGCTGTTCGGGGACGACGACGCCGATCACCAGCAGGATCGCCAGCACGGCCAGTGAGACGAGCAGGACGGGCTTGTCGAGGGGGAGCTTGGCGTGCTTCTCGCTGACCCCTGGGTCGATCGCCATGCCGGGTCCTCTCCGGAGGGGGTGCGGGCACCCGTGGGTGGGAGTGGAGCCTTCGCAGCCTAGGACCGCTGTTGCGCGATGAGCAACAGGTTCACGAGAACGGAACATCGATCCAACACCCTCGAAACACGGGACGCACGTCCACTACCGTCGCGACCATGACGAAGGACGCAGCGCAGCAGACGGTCGTCACCCGTGAGGTCGCCGCGGACGCGGGAACGGTGTTCGCCCTGCTCGCCGACCCGCGCCGCCACCCCGAGATCGACGGCTCGGACACCGTGCGGGCGGCGGCGGGGACCTCCGTGCTCACCGGCACCGGTCAGGTGTTCGTGATGTCCATGGACCAGACCGCCCTCGGGCACCCCGAGGTGTCGGACTACGAGACCGAGAACCTCGTCGTCGAGTTCGTCCCGGACGCGCTGCTGACCTGGGAGACCGCCCGCCCCGGGAAGCACCCGACCGGGTTGTGGTGGAGCTGGGCCCTGGAACCCCTCGGCCCCGGCCGGGTCCGGGTGACGCACACCTACGACTGGTCGCGGGTCACCGATCCGGCCCTCCTGGCCCGGATCAGCTTCCCGCGGATCCCCGAGGACGCGCTGCGCCGCACCCTCGACCGTCTCGCCGCCGCGGTGGAGACACCGGGGGTCAGCGGGCGGCCCTGAGCAGGTCGGCGCACTTCTCGCCGATGGCCATCGTCGTGATGTTCGGGTTGACGGCCGGCAGGAACGGCATGATCGACCCGTCGGCGATCCGCAGACCCCGCACCCCGCGCACCCGCAGTTCCGGGTCGCAGACCGCCATCGGGTCGGAGTCCGGGCCCATCTTCGCGCTCGCGCTGGGGTGGTAGACGGTGTTGTGGGTCTTCTTCACGTAGTCGGCGATCTCGTCGTCGGTCACCACGTCCCGGCCCGGGGCGAGTTCCGCCCCGGCCCACCCGGCCATCTCGGCCTGCGCGACGATCCTCCGGGCCAGCCGGATCCCGGCGGTCATGACGGCGAGGTCGTGCCCCTCGGGATCGGTGAAGTACCGGGGGTCGACCCGGGCCCGGTCCCGGAAGTCGCGCGAACGCAACCGCACCGTCCCCCGGGACCGGCCCTGGGTGACGTTCGGGGTGAGGCAGAACCCGTTGTCCGTGGTGGGGTATCCCCACCGCACGGTGTTCATGTCGAAGGGCACCGAGCCGTAGTGCATCATCAGGTCCGGGACCCCGGCCGCCGGGTCGGCCAGCCCGGTCGTCGCGAAGAGCCCGATCTCCCACCACTGCGACGAGCTCGTCACCATGGGCTGCAGCGCGTCCCAGAAGACCAGACCCTCGACGTGGTCGTCGAGGTTCTCCCCCACCCCCGGGGAGTCGACGAGGACGTCGAGACCGAACTCCTTCAGCTGCGCCGCGGGCCCGATGCCGGAGAGCATGAGCAGTTTCGGGGTGTCGATCGACCCCGCCGAGAGCACGACCTCGCGCCGCGCCCTGACCGTGCCGTGGTGGACGAGGTCGGGGGCGAGGAACTGCACCCCGCTCGCCCGCGGGGCCCCGTCCTCGCCGGGTTCGACGACGACCTTCTCCACCCAGTACCCGGTCTTCACGGTGAGGTTGGGCCGCGACGCCATGACCGGGTGCAGGTAGGCGTGCGAGGAGGACATGCGCGAGCCGTCCTCCCCGGAGTTGATCTGGAACCAGCCCGCTCCCTGGCGCACGGTCTCGCCCCGGTTGAACTGCACCGTCGGCAACCCCGCCGCGGCGGCGGCCTCGAGCAGGGCGACGCCGCACGGGTCGAGCGGCGGGACGTCCCGGAGCCGGACGGGACCGTCAGTGCCGTGGTGCGGCCCGGCGGCGGCGTTGTTCTCCAGCCGGCGGACCAGCGGCAGGACGTCGGCGGCCCCCCACCCGGTGCAGCCGAGGGCCTCCCAGGCGTCCAGACCCTCCGCCGGGGGGTGGAAGGCGATGCAGGAGTTGTGCGAGGAGCATCCCCCGAGGACCTTCGCCCGGGCGTGGCGCAGGAAGCTGTTGCCGTTCTCCTGCGGTTCGACGGGGTAGTCCCAGTCGTAGCCGGAGTCCAGCAGGTGCATCCAGTCCGCCAGCACGAGGATGTTGGGGTCGTCCACGTCGCTCGGGCCGGCCTCGAGGACGCAGACGGTGACGTCGGGGTCCTCCGAGAGCCGGGCGGCGACGACGCACCCGGCCGTCCCCCCACCGGCGACGACGTAGTCGAACTCGCCCAGGTCGCTGAACTCGCTCACTGCATCCCTTCCTTCGTCGCGGGCTCCACGGGAAGCGCGACCTCGCTCGCGTGGCTGGCGAGGACCCCGGAGTGGTGCCGCAACCGCAACCGGTAGTAGAGGACACCGCCGCCCAGGACGACGGCGATGAACAGCAGCGCGCCCCACTTGAGGTACCAGTGGAACGGTGCCGCGGGGTTGTAGACCTCCCCGCGCGGCCACAGCAGGTTGACCATCATGCCCAGGCCCCAGAGGACGGCGACGACGTTGACCGGCAGACCCCACCTCCCCAGCGAGAACGGGGCCTTCGACCCGTCCGGCATGGGCACGGGCCAGCGGCCCTGCAACCGCGCGACCAGCAGCGGGATCGTCACCAGCAGGTAGGCCAGGTAGATCATGCCGACCGCGAGGCTGGTGAGGACCAGGAAGATCTGCGGCTGACCGACGTTCACGACGAGGATCACGATGGCGATGACCCCGACGACGACGGCCGGCACGACGGGGGTCTTGTACCGCGGGCTGATCCGGGCGAGCTTCTCCCCCGCCGGCAGGTTGTTGTCGCGGGCCATCGCGAACATCATCCGGATGGTGGCGGTGTGCACGGCGAGGGAGCAGACCAGGACGGCGATGACGACGCAGACCAGGAACGGCTTGCCGAAACCGGACCCCACGGTCGCCAGCACCAGGTGCTGCAACCCGCCCGTCGCGGACGCGAGTTCCGGGTCGTCGACGTCGGGGACGGCCATGAGGCCCAGCAGCAGGATCAACCCGCCGAGCACGAACGAGGCGACGACCGCGCGCAGCACGGCCTTGGGGGCGGTGCGCCGCGGGTCCTTGGTCTCCTCGCCCAGCGAACTGGCGGTGTCGAACCCGTACATCACGTACCCCGACGCCAGTGCCGCCACCAGGAACGCGCCGAAGTAGCCGCCGCTGTGGTCGACGCCGACGCCGCGGGTCTCCAGTACGACGCCGGGACCGCGGGTCACGTGGACGGCCAGCAGGACGATGATGACGACGGCTGCGATGAGTTCGAGGAACACCCCGGTCGAGTTGATGCGCGACATCAGCTTGACGCCGAAGGCGTTGACCATCGTCGTGAACACGACGACGATCCCCCCGAGGACGACGGCGTTCAGCGCGTAGTCCGTCGGGTCCGAACCGTCCCCGAAGAACTGGAAGCCCGACCACAACTGCGGCAGCGTCAGCTGCACCGCGAGGACGACGGCGGCGAGGGTCACGATCGAGGCGACGAGCATCGTCCAGCCCGCGGCCCAGGCGACGGTCGGCGACGCGAGGCGCTTCGTCCAGTTGTAGAGCGAACCCGCGACGCTGTAGCGGCTGGAGAGTTCGGCGAAGCACAGCGCCACCATGAGCTGACCGACGAAGACGATGGGCCAGGACCACAGGTACCTCGGCCCGGCGGTGCCGAACCCGAAGTAGAAGAGCTGGAACGTGCCCGTGAGGATCGAGATGTAGCTGACGCCCGCGGCGAAGCTGGCGAAGGAACCGATGCTGCGTTCGAGCCCGGGTTTGTACCCGTACTCGTCGAGACCGTGCGAATCCGTCGTGCTGCTGGTTGCCCCACTCGTCGTCATCGTGTCTCCGTGTGCTCGAAGGTCAGGAAGCCGTGAACCAACCCGGGGCTGCGGGTCGCGTGTTGCGCCACACGTGCTTGCTCTCGCGGTACTCCGCCAGGCCGGACGGCCCGAGCTCCCGGCCGTTGCCGGACATGCGCTGGCCGCCCCACTCGGCCTGCGGGACGTAGGGACCGAAGTCGTTGATCCAGACGGTGCCGTGCTTGAGGGCGGCCGCCACCCGGTCACCGCGGTCGGCGTCGAGGGTCTGCACCGCGCCGGCGAGACCGTAGGTGGTGTCGTTGCCCAGCGCGACCGCCTCGGCCTCGGTGCGGAACCTCTCCACGGTGAGGATCGGACCGAACGTCTCCTCCTGCACGATCCGCATCGAGCGGTCGCACCCGTCGAACACCGTCGGTTCGTAGAAGAAACCCCGCTGCAGGTCCGGGTCGTCCGGGCGCCGGCCGCCGGTCAGGAGCGTCGCGCCCTCCTCCAGGCCCAGCGCGACGTAGGCCTCCACCTTCTCCCGGTGCTGGGCCGAGACCAGCGGTCCGCTCTCGACCCCGTCGACCAGGCCGCTGCCGAAGCGGATGCGCCGGGCCCGTTCGACGACCCCCGCGACGAGGTCGTCGGCGATCGACTCCTCGACGATCAGCCGGGTCCCCGAGGAGCAGACCTGCCCGGAGTGCAGGAACACCCCGGTCAGGACGGTGTCGACCGCGACCTCGAGGTCGACGTCGGCGAAGACGATGTTCGGGTTCTTGCCGCCGAGTTCGACGGTCACGCGCTTCACGGTGTCGGCGGCGGCCTTGAGGATCCCGCGACCGGTCGCGAGCCCGCCGGTGAAGGAGACGAGGTCGACGGCGGGGTGGCTGGTCAGCGTGGGCCCCACCGCCGCGCCGCCACCCAGGACCAGGTTCACGACCCCGTCGGGAACCCCCGCCTCGGCGAGCAGCTTCACCAGGTGGATCGTGCTCAGCGGGGTGACCTCGCTGGGTTTGAGGACCACCGTGTTGCCCGCCACGAGCGCCGGGGCGACCTTCCACGACATCTGCAGCAACGGGTAGTTCCAGGGCGCGATGAGGCTGCAGACGCCGACGGGGTGGTGCACGACCCGGCTGAGGACGTCGTCGCGGCCCGTGTCGACCGTGCGGTCGACCTCGACGAGGGCTTCCCGGGCGTAGTACCGGAACACCGCGGTCACGTCGTCGACGTCGATGCGGGCCTCGGCCAGCGTCTTGCCGGTGTCCAGGGTCTCGGTGCGCGCGATCTCCTCGCGGTCGCGCTGCAGCAGGTCCGCGGTGCGCTCCAGCAGGGCCGCGCGCTCGGCGACGGGCGTCGAGGGCCAGGTGCCCTCGTCGAAGGCGGCCCGGGCCGCGAGGACGGCGGCCTCCGCGTCGGCAGCGCCGGCTTCGTCCACGACGGTGAAGGTCCGGCCGTCGTAGGGGTTGACGACCTCGCGCGTCTCCCCGGCCAGGGCCGAGCGCCACTCACCGGCGACGAAGAGTTCAGGCACTGGGTCCTCCTCAGGTGTGGGGTGGGCGTCCGGGTGGGACCATCCCAGCTGGAAGTGATCGCGTGCAAGGAGGAACACCAGATGTCTGCTGGAACCCGGGTGGTGGCCTGCCCGTTGGCCGCCCTGCCCCCCGGTGAGGTGGTGCGGCTCGACCGCCCCGAACTCACCGCGCCCGTCTCGGTCTTCAACGTCGACGGCGAACTCTTCGCCATCGACGACACCTGCACCCACGCCGACGAGTCCCTGGCCGAGGGCTGGGTGGAGGACTGCGCGGTGGAGTGCCCCCGGCACGCCTCGGCCTTCGACCTGCGGACCGGTGTGCCGTGGAGCCCTCCCGCCCTCACCCCGGTGCGGACGCACCTCGTCGAGGTCGTCGACGGGGAGGTCGTGGTCGAGGTCGGGACGCCGCGTCCGAACTGACGGGTTCTGACTGACGGGTTCTAGCGGAAGACGACGGTGGAGTGGCCGTTGAGCAGGACGCGCTGCTGGCAGTGCCACTTCACCGCGCGGGACAGCGCCAGCGCCTCGGCGTCCCGGCCCACCGTGGCCAGGGCGACCGGGTCGTGGGTGTGGTCGATGCGGATGACCTCCTGCTCGATGATCGGGCCCTCGTCGAGGTCGGGGGTCACGTAGTGGGCCGTGGCCCCGACGAGCTTCACCCCGCGGTCGAAGGCCTGGTGGTAGGGCTTGGCACCCTTGAAACCCGGCAGGAACGAGTGGTGGATGTTGATGGCCCGCCCGTGCAGGGACCGGCACGCGTCGTCGGAGAGGACCTGCATGTAACGGGCCAGGACGACGAGGTCGGCCTCGTGCTCCCCGACGAGTTCCAGCAGCCGCGCCTCGGCCCGGGGTTTCGTCGCCGCGGTGACCGGGACGTGGTGAAAGGGCAGACCCGCGGCCTCGGCCATCGGCCGCAGGTCCTCGTGGTTGGACACGACGGCGACGATCTCGCCGCCGAGGCTGCCCGAACGCCAGCGGAAGACGAGGTCGTTGAGGCAGTGCCCCATCTTGGAGACCATCACCAGGATGCGGGTGGGTCGTTCCCCGGCGAGGGAGAACTCCATCCCGTACTCCGCCGCGACCGGTGCGAACTCGGCCTCCAGGTCACTGATGCACGTCTCGCCCGAGAACGCGGTCCGCGAGTAGAGCCTGCCGCTGGTCCGGTCGTCGAACTGCTGGTGCTCGACGATGTCGCAGCCGTGCGAGAACAGGAACGAGCTGACGGCGTGCACGATGCCCGGACGCTGGGGACAGCTCAACGTCAGGGTGCGGGGAACGTTCATCCGCGGATCTTCTCCATCCCGGGGTCGACGAGGGGTTCGGCCGCGACGCTCGCCGCGACCGGCCGTCCGAAGTACGAGATCTCCACGCCGTCCCCGACCTGCAGGGACGCGGGCAGCCAGGCGTAGGCGATCGGCCGTCCGACGGTGTGGCCAAACGCGGCGCTGGTGACGTAGCCGGCGACGGCGCCACCCACCGACACGGGTTCACCCCCTAGCACGACGGAGGAACCGTCGTCGACGGTGAGGCAGGTCAGCTTGCGCTGCACCGTGTCCGCGGACACCCCGGCGAGCGCGGGGCCTCCGGTGAAGCTGTCCAGCGGGGACCGGACGGCGAAACCCACCCCGGCCTCGTAGGGGTTGTGCTCGGTGGTCATGTCGGTCCCCCACGACCGGTAGCCCTTCTCGAGCCGGAGGCTGTTGAAGGCGGCCCGCCCGGCGGCGACGATCCCGGACTCCTGACCGGCGCTCCACAGCGCGTCCCACAACCGGGCGCCGTGCTCGGCGCTGGTGTAGATCTCCCAGCCCAGCTCCCCCACGTAGGACAGCCGCATCGCGGTGACCGGAACCCCGCCGACGGTCGCCTCCTTCGCCCGGAAGTACTTCAGCGCGTCGTTGGAGAAGTCGTCGGCGGAGACCCGCTCGATGACGTCGCGGGCCAGCGGCCCCCACAACCCGATGCAGCAGGTGCCCCCGGTGGTGTCCCGCACCGAGACGCCCCTGGGTGCCTCGCGTTCGAGGTGGGCGACGTCGGCCCCGGAGTTGATGCCGATCTGGAACTCCTCCGCACCGAGCCGGGCGACCGTCACGTCGCTGCGCACGCCGCCGGCGGGGTCGAGGAACAACGTGTAGGTGACGGACCCGATCGACTTGTCCATCTTCGACGTCGTCAGCCCTTCGAGGAACTCCACCGCGCCGGGGCCGGAGACGACGACCCGCTTGAGCGGGGTCATGTCGTACATCGCGACGGCGGTGCGGGTCTTCCACGCCTCCACGGCCGCGATGGGTGAGTGGAACTGCGCGGCCCAGGGTTCCCGGACGGGCGGAACCCACTCCGCGGGCAGTTCGTCGACCAGGCCGGCGTTCGCCTCGTACCAGTGCGGACGCTCCCACCCGCCCGCCTCGAGGAAGGACGCGCCCAGGGCCTGCTCTCTCGCGTGGAAGGGCGAGACCCGCAGGTCGCGCGGGGACTGCCGGGGCTGCAACGGGTGCAGGATGTCGTAGACCTCGACGAAGTTCTGCTGCGCGGTCTCGCTGACGTAGCCGGGGTCGAGCTGGACGTCCTCGAAGCGGTGGACGTCGAGGGCGTGCAGGTCGACCGAACTCCGGCCGTCGACGAGGAGTTCGGCCACGGCCCGTGCGACCCCGGCGGAGTGCGTGACCCAGACCGCTTCGGCGACGAAGAACCCCGCGACCTCGCGCGACTCCCCGACCAGCGACCCGCCGTCGGGGGTGAAGGAGAAGATGCCGTTGAACCCCTCCTCGACCTTGGTCCGGGCCAGCGCGGGGAGCAGCGTCAGCGTGTCCTCCCAGGAGGGTGCGAAGTCCTCCTCGGTGAACGGCTGCATCGACGGCATGGACGTGGCGGTGACCTCGCCGTCCTCCTCGAGGTCCGTGAGCGAGACGGGCATCGGCCGGTGCGCGTAGGAGCCGATGCCGACGCGGTCGCCGTGCTCGCGGTAGTAGAGGTCCCTGTCCTGGTGGCGCAGGATGGGCAACCCGGCCTCCTGCAGCTCGGAGTTGCGCCCGACGAGTTCCTCGACCTGGCCGGTCCTGGCGTACTGGTGGGCCAGCGGCAGCAGCGGGACGCGCATCCCGACCATCGCGCCGATCGCCGGTCCCCAGAACCCGGCGGCGGACACGACGACGTCGGCGGGGACGAGGCCGTCGGTGGTGGTGACGCCGGTGACCCGGCCACCGGACTGCTCGACGCCGAGGACGCGGACTCCCCCGCGGAACTCCACCCCGGCCGCCGACGCCCGCCGGATCAGCGCCGTCACCGCCCGCGGAGCCTTGGCCAGACCGTCGGTCGGGACGTACAACCCGCCGAGGACCTGTTCCCGGTCGAGCAGCGGGTGCTTCGCGACGCACTCGGCGGGCGAGAGGACCTCCGCCCCCACCCCGCTGCCCTGCAACCACCCGAGCCGGCGCTCGATCTCGGCGAGGCGTTCCGGCGTCGTGGCGACCTCGAGACCGCCGACGGGGTTGAAGCACCAGGCGCCGTCGACGTCGAGGCCGGAGAACTTGTCCCGGGTGTAGCGGGCGAGTTCGGTCATGGTGCGCGAGGCGTTCGCCTGGAACACCAGGCCCGGCGCGTGCGAGGTGGAACCCCCGGTCAGCGGGAGCGGTCCCTGGTCGAGGACCGTGACGTCGGTCCAGCCGCGCAGGGCGAGTTCGTCGGCGAGGTTGGCGCCGACGATGCCGGCGCCGATGATCACCACTCGGGGGTCGGTCACGGTCAGCTCCTGAACTCGAGGGTGGCGTCGACCAGCCAGTCGGCGAGGTACCCCGCGAACGACGACCGGACGAGGAGGGTGAACGCGTCGCCGGTGCTGCCCAGCGAGAGCAGGACCACGCCGGCCTGACCCAGCGTCGTCTGGGCGCAGGCGTTCGGGGCGAAGCTGCGGGGGTGGACGTCGATCGAGCAGCCCTTGGCCAGCACCGCCCGGGCGTGCGGACCGGCGAGCCGCAGACCGACCCGCTGGGCGGAGACGTCGACGGCCGTCCCCCCGAACGGGGTCACCGCGGTGCGCAGGGTCGTCTCCAGGTCGAGGCCGCTGCGGGCGGACACCGCGGGTTCCGTGACGAGCCACTCGTCGGGGCCGAGCCACACGGCGCGCCCCCTCTCGGTGACGGCCCAGGTGTTGTTCCGCACCGGGAGGTCCGCGCCGAGGATCCCGGCGGCGACGGCGGCCCCGGGCCCCGGCGGGACCCGCAGCGACACCCCCGCCTGGAACTCCTCGACGGTGACGAGACCGCCGGTGAGTTCCGTCAGGTCGGCGCGGGCGGACAGGGCGTGGCTGCGCGGGAGGGTCTCAACCGTCACGACGGGCTCCTTCGGGGTCGACGAGGACGGCGGAGGTGACCTCGACGGTCACCAGCGAACCGTTCACCGGCACGCTGAGGCGGTCACCGGTCCGCGCGTGCCCGCCCTTGACCAGGGCCAGCGCGAACGGCCGGCCGAGGAACGCGCTGCGGTAGCTGGACGTCACGTGCCCGAGCATCGGGACCGGCGGTGCGGGCAGTTCCCCGAGCACACCACCGGGGACGAGCTCGACGATCTGGGAACCCTCCGGCAGCACCGTCTCGGCGTCCACGGGCAGCAGACCCACCAATTGCTTGCGCAGTGGGTCCAGGTTCTCCGCCCGGCTGAAGGACCGCTTGCCGAGGAAGTCGGCCTTCTTCTTCGACACGGCCCACCCGAGGCCGAGGTCGTGCGGGGTCACCGTGCCGTCGGTGTCCTGACCGATGATGGGGTAACCCTTCTCGGCCCGCAGGACGTGCATCGTCTCGGTGCCGTAGGGGGTGATGCCGAACTCCCGGCCGGCCGCGACGAGACGTTCCCAGACCGGGGCCGCGTACCAGCCGGGGACGTTGACCTCCCAGGCCAGTTCCCCCGAGAAGCTGATGCGCGACAGCCGGACCGGGACACCCTCGAACTCGACGTCGATCCAGGTCATGAACCCGAAGGCCTCGGCGGAGGCGTCGACCCCGAACACGGCGGCGATCACGTCGCGCGAGCGTGGTCCGACGACGGGGAAGGTCGAGAACTGTTCCGTCACCGAGGTGAGGTGCACCCGCAGGTGCGGCCACTCGGTCTGCAGCCACTCCTCCATCCAGTCCAGGACCTTCGCGGCCCCGCCCGTGGTCGTGTAGACGAGGAACCGGTCGTCGGCCAGTCGCAGGACCGTGCCGTCGTCGAGGACCATGCCGTCGGGGCCGCACATGACGCCGTAGCGGGCGCGGCCGACCTTCAGCGAGCTCACGAGGTTGGTGTAGAGCAGGTCGAGGAACTCGCCCGCGTCGGCACCCGAGACGTCGATCTTGCCGAGCGTGGAACCGTCGAGGATGCCCACCGAGGTCCGGACGGCGGCGCACTCGCGCAGGACGGCCGTCTCCACGTCCTCCCCCGGGCGGGGGTAGTAGCGCGGTCGTCGCCACTGCCCGACGTCCTCGAACACCGCACCGGCGGCGACGTGCCACGCGTGGACGGCGCCGGTGCGTTCGGGGTCGAACAACCGGCCGCGTTCCCGCCCGGCCAGGGTCGCGAAGCCGACCGGCGTGTAGGGCGGCCGGAACGTCGTGGTGCCGACGGCGTCCGGACCGGCCCCCAGCAGTTCGGAGAGGATGCCGGAGGTGAGGATCCCCGAGGTCTTCCCCTGGTCGTGCGCGGTACCGATCGTGGTGTAGCGCTTCACGTGCTCGGGCGAGCGCATCCCGGCCCCGACGGCCCGCTGGACGTCGGCGACGGTGGCGTCGCGCTGCACGTCGACGAACTGCCGCTCGGGCGGGCCCTCGACCCGCCAGAGCAGCGCCGGGTCGGCCGGGAGGGGTTCGGGGGCGACCTCGGGCAAGGCCGGGGGGGACGCCAGGTCGAGACCGAGGTTCGTCAGCACGGTCACCGCGGCGTCCCGACCCCGGGCGAGGGTTCCGGCGAGGTCGAGGGTGCCGTTGGCGGCCCCGGCGACGGTCATGCCGCGGACCTCGTCGGCGGGCAGGAAGGCGCCCAGCACGGGATCGAAGTGCAACCGCCCGCGGGCCTGGCTGAAGAGGTGGACCGCGGGGTTCCAGCCGCCGCTGACCAGCAGCAGGTCGCAGGCGAGTTCCCGCTCGCCGGCCGCACCCGAGACCGACGCCCCGGTGACGCGCTGCACCCCGGTGGTCCCGTGCACGACGGAGTCCGCGAGGACCTCGATCCCGAGCGCCGCGGCGGTGCGGAGCAGGTGCTCGGACACCGTCGCCCGCACGTCGACGACGGTCGCGGGAACCCCCGCGGCGGCGAGGTCGAACGCGGCGGCGTAGGCGCTGTCGTTGGTGGTGAACACGACGGCCCGGCTCCCGGCGAGGACTCCGTAGCGGTGCAGGTAGGTCCGGGCGGACCCGGCGAGCATCGTGCCCGGTCGGTCGTTGTCGGCGAACACGACGGGACGTTCGTGCGCGCCGGTGGCGACGACGACGTGCTCGGCCCGGATGCGCCAGACCCGTTGCCGCGACAGGTTCCGGGGGGCGGACGCGCCGAGGTGGTCGGTGCGGCGCTCGACGGCGAGGACGAAACCGTCGTCGTAGACGCCGAAGGCCGTCGTCCGCTGCAGGTGGGTGACGTCGGCGGACCCCGCGAGTTCGGCGACGACCGCCGCGACCCACTCCGTCGCCGGGGCACCGTCGAGGACGTCGGTGCCGCCGAGCAACGCGCCACCCGCCTCGGACTGCTCGTCGACGATCGCGACGCGGGCGCCGGTGCGGGCCGCGGTGAGCGCGGCGACGAGCCCGGCCGGCCCCGCCCCGACGACGAGGACGTCGACGTGCAGGTGCGAGCGGTCGTAGTGGGCGGAGTCGGGAACCTCGGCGAGCTTGCCCTGACCGGGGATGCCCCGGGCCACGAGGCCGTCGAAGAGTTCCAGGGTGCTGGCCAGCAGCATCGGCTCGGGGAAGGGTTCCTCGACCTGGACGAGGCTGCCCGGGTCCTCGGCCCAGGCCGCCCCGATCCCCCGGGGGCGGCCGAGGCGGATGCTCGTGCCGGTCTGGTGGATGCCGTGCGCGAGCAGCGCCGAGGCCAGGGTGTCGCCGGGGTGCCCCGTGAGGGTCTGGCCGGCGAAGGTGAACTCGAGCGTCCGGTCGCGGTCGACGCGGCCCCCGGTCGGGGTGCGGAAGGGTTGGGTGGTGGTGTTCACGAGGCCCTCTCCCCGACGCGGTAGACCGTCGTGAACTGGTAGGTGGTGGTGTCCCGGACGGCGTTGAACCAGCGCCGGCACCCCGCGCTGTGCGACCACCGTTCCGCGAACGACCCCTTCGTGTTGTCGCGGAAGAACAGGTACTCCGCCCACGCCTCGTCGCTCGTCTCGGCGGGGACCTCGGGGTAGGCGACGTGCGCCTGGCCCCCGTAGTGGAACTCCACCTCTTCGCGCGGCCCGCACCACGGGCACTCGATGAGTTGCACGACGACCTCCCTCAGTGCGCCACGGCGGCAGCGCCGTGCTCGTCGACCAGGCGACCCGACACGAAGCGGTCCAGCGAGAACGCCGCGTTCAACGGGTGCGGCTCGTCGTGCGCGACCGTGTGCGCGAACACCGACCCCACCCCCGGCGTCGCCTTGAAACCACCCGTCCCCCAGCCGCAGTTCAGGTAGACGTTCTCGAACGGGGTCTTGCCCACGATGGGCGACGCGTCGGGGGTCACGTCCACGATCCCGCCCCACGTCCGCAACAGGTGGGCGCGGGCGAAGACCGGGAACAGCTCCACGGCCGCCGCCATCTGGCGCTCGATGATGTGGAACGCGCCCCGCTGCCCGTAGCCGTTGTAGGAGTCCACCCCGGCCCCCATCACCAGTTCGCCCTTGTGGGCCTGGGAGACGTACACGTGCACGGCGTTGGACATGACGATCGTCGGGTGGACCGGCTCCAGCAGTTCCGACACCAGTGCCTGCAACGGGTGCGACTGGATCGGCACCCGGAAACCCAGCAGGTCCGTCAGCACCGACGTGTTCCCCGCCGCGGTCAGCGCGACCTTGCCGCACGCGATGTCGCCGCGCGTGGTGCGCACGCCCGTGACCCGGTCGCCGTCGGTGCGGAAACCCGTCACCTCGCAGTTCTGGATGATGTCGATCCCGGCCTCGTCCGCCCGCCGCGCCAGGCCCCACGCCACGTAGTCGTGCTTCGCGATCCCCGCCCGCGGCTGGTAGGTCGCCCCGAGCACCGGGTAGCGGATGTCCTGGGAGGTGTTCACGATCGGGCAGACCTTGCGGACCTCGTCCGCGTCCAGCCACTCCGCGTCCACGCCCTGGAGCTTGTTCGCCTCGACCCGGCGCACCGAGTCCCGGACGTCCTGCAGCGTGTGCGCCAGGTTCAGCACCCCGCGCTGGCTGAAGAGGATGGGGTAGTCGAGGTCCTCCTCGAGGCCCTCCCACAGCTTGAGGGAGTGCTCGTAGATCCCCGCCGACTCGTCCCACAGGTAGTTCGAGCGGATCAACGTGGTGTTGCGGGCCATGTTCCCGCCCGCCAGCCAGCCCTTCTCGAGCACCGCGACGTTCGTGATGCCGTGGTTCTTGGCCAGGTAGTGCGCCGTCGCCAGCCCGTGCCCACCACCGCCGACGATCACCACGTCGTAGGACGCCTTCGGCTCGGGGTTGCGCCACAGGAAGTCCGGGTGCTCCGGCAGGTCCGCCCCCGGGGTGCGCGGGGGGTGGGGAACGGCGTCACCCGGGTCGCGCGAGAAGGCGTCCACTGTGGTCATCGGCTCGTCTCCGTCGGGGTCTCGACGACTGGTATATCAGTCGTCGACGAGCCTAGGGGCGGGCCGCGATCGACGTCAAGGGACGAGTGCGGCCCTCACGGACGCCCGCCCAGGGCCTGCGACGCCCTGGCGGCGGCCTCCACGACGGCGGGGACGACCTCGAGCAGCCGTTCCGTCGTGAGGCGGTAGGCCGGACCGGAGACGCTGATGGCCGCGACGACCGTCCCGTCGGGGCCGTGCACCGGCGCGGCCACGGCGTGGAGCCCGACCTCGAGCTCCTCCAGCGTCGTCGCGTACCCGTCGACGGCGATCTTGTCGAGGACCTCCTCGAGGTCACGACGACGGACGAGGGTGGCGTCGGTGAAGCGGCGCAACCGGCCGGACACCCCGGCCGCGCGGACCGGCGGGCAGAACGCCATCAGCACCTTCCCGCTCGACGTCGCGTGCAACGGCGTGCGTTCCCCCACCCAGTTGTGGGTCACCACGGAGGACGCGCCCCGGACCTGGTCGACGTTGATGGCCGCGTCACCGTCGGCGACGGCGACGTTCACGGTCTCCCCGGTGGCGGCGGCCAGCTCCTCGCACGCCGGACGGGCCCGGCGCGTGACGTCCAGCTGGTCGGCGACGGCGCCGGCGAGGCGGACGACGGCCATCCCCAGCCGGTACTTGCCGCGGTCCCCGACCTGTTCGACCAGCCCGCGGCCCTCCAGCGCGGTCACCAGCCGGAACGCCGTCGACTTGTGGACGTCGAGGCGCTGGGAGATCTCGGTGACCCCGGACTCCCCGAGCTCGGCGAGGACCTCGAGGATCGTGACGGCCCGGTCGACGGACTGCACCGGCGAGGTGCGCGGTGCGTCGCCGCCGGGGGTGTCCTTCACGTGGTCCTCACGCCGACATGGTCTCAAACGGGTCGCCGGGCCACCGCCCGAGCGGACCGCGCTGCCGGCGGACTGACGTACCAGTCCGCGGACAGCCGCCTAGGATGCTGCCGTGAGTGCGGAGACCTCGCTGGAGCCGGCCCCGACGCTGGCCGACCAGGCCTACGAGCGGCTGCGCGACCGCCTGCTCGTGCTCGACATCAGACCCGGTGAGCCGCTCCACGACGACGCCCTCGCCAAGGAGTTCGGCGTCGGGCGGACGCCGGTGCGCGAGGCGTTCAAACGCCTCGAGGCCGACCGCCTCGTCGTCGCCTACCCCCGCCGGGGCACGTTCGCGACCACCGTGGACATGACGGACCTGGGCCAGATCTCCGAGATCCGCCGCGCCCTGGAACCCCTCGCCGCCGCCGGCGCGGCCCGGCGGGCGGGTGCGGCCGCGCGCTCGGAGATGCGCGAACTCGCCCGCACCGTCGCCGGCCTGCACGCCGAGGTCGACGGTGGGACGCTGACCCAGCGCGAACTCATGCGTCACGACGTCGAGGTCCACCGCAGCATCTACCGGCACTGCGGGAACGCCTACCTCGCGGACGTCCTCGTCCGCCACGACAACCTCGCGACGCGGATCTGGTGCCTCGTCCTGGACCGGCTCCCGACCTTCGCCGGACACGTCGGTGAGCACGTGGCCCTGCTGGAGGCGATCGTCGCGGGCGATGCCGACGAGGCGGCGCGACTGGCCCACGAGCACGTCACGGGCTTCGAGGAGACCGTGCGCGGCGTCCTCTGAACGCCGCGCACCACCCGCTCCGACCACAAAACGCACCGGAGACACGATCGAGTGGGCACATTGCTCGCCGAGCACGGCCTCGGATGCGCCAGGATGTCACCCGTGCGCCGTCTCGACACCATCGATGCCCGGATCCTCCTCGCCCTGGACGAGGATCCCCGCGCGACCGTGCTGGGCCTCTCGCGCCAGCTGGGTCTGGCCCGGGGGACGGTCCAGGCGCACCTCGAACGCCTCGAGGCCGACGGCGTCCTGCACCGGTTCTCCCGGCGGCTCGCCCCCGCCGCGCTGGGGTTCTCGGTCTCCGCGTTCGTCATGATCGAGATCCACCAGGGGCAGCAGGACGACACCCTGCGCCGGCTCAAGGACACCCCCGAGGTGCTCGAGGTGCACGGCATCACCGGTGACGGGGACCTCATGTGCCGGGTCGTGGCCCGCGACGCCGACGACCTCTACCGGGTGGGACAGGGGCTGCTGTCCATCCCCGGGGTCGTCCGGACCCGGACCTCGCTGGCCATGCGCGAACTCGTGCCCTACCGGATCGACCCGCTGCTGAGCGACCTCGCCGACTGATCGGCGGCACCACCCGGCCGTTCCCGGGCCCCCCGACCCCCTCGCGGCGAGGTCGGGGCCCCCCGGTGCGGCAGAATCAGGCGCGTGCTGCGCTGGCTGACCTCAGGTGAATCCCACGGACCCGCGCTCGCGGGGATCCTCGAAGGCCTCCCCGCGGGGGTGGAGGTCGACAGCGCCCAGATCCGCGCGGCGCTCGCCCGTCGCCGCCTCGGCCACGGCCGCGGCGCCCGGATGGGCTTCGAGCAGGACGAGCTCGAGGTCATCGGCGGCATCCGCCACGGGGTCACGCAGGGCGGTCCGATCGCGCTGCGCATCGGCAACACCGAGTGGCCGCGCTGGTCGGAGGTCATGGCCGCGGACCCGGTCGACGCCGAGGGCCGCCGCTACGACGAGCCGGGCCGACTGCCGGCCCGGGGCCGTTCCGCCCCCCTGACCCGGCCGCGCCCGGGCCACGCCGACCTCACCGGCATGCAGAAGTACGGCTTCGACGACGCCCGGCCGGTGCTGGAACGCGCCTCGGCCCGCGAGACCGCGACCCGCGTCGCCCTCGGCGAGGTCGCCCGCGCCTTCCTGGCCCAGACCGTCGGGGCCGAGGTCGTCTCGCACGTGGTGTCGCTGGGCACGGTGGCCGCCCCCGCCGGCGTCGTCCCCGCCCGCGGGCAGCGGGACGTCATCGACGCGGACCCGGTCCGCTGCGTGGACCCCGCGACCAGCGCGGCGATGGTCGCCGAGATCGACCTGGCCCACACCGAGGGCGACACCCTCGGCGGGGTCGTCGAGGTCGTCGTGCACGACCTGCCGCCGGGCCTCGGGTCCTACGTGCATTGGGACCGCAAGCTCGACGCGCGTCTCGCCGCGGTGCTCATGGGCATCCAGGCCATCAAGGGCGTCGAGGTCGGCGACGGTTTCGAGACCGCCCGCCGCCGCGGTTCCGCCGCGCACGACGAGATCGAGCGCACCGACGGCGGGGACGGGGCGGAGGGCATGACCGTCCGCCGCCGCACCGACCGGGCCGGCGGCATCGAGGGCGGCATGACCAACGGCGAGGTCCTGCGGGTCCGCGCCGCGATGAAACCCATCTCGACCGTCCCGCGCGCCCTGGACACCGTCGACACCTCCTCCGGCGGTGCAGCGCAGGCGATCGCGCAGCGTTCCGACGTCTGCGCCGTCCCCGCGGCGGGTGTCGTCGCTGAGGCCATGGTGGCGCTCGTGCTCGCCGACGCGGTGCTGGAGAAGTTCGGCGGCGACAACGTCGAGCAGGTGCGCGCGAACGTCGCGTCCTACCTCGACGGCCTGAAGATCCACGTCGCCAACCCCTGATCGACCGACTCCTGGGAAGGTTTCCACCCCACCTCACGTCGTGAAGGGTGGAAACCCTCCCAGGAGTGGCCGCGGACGGGTGGGCCGGGGTCTCACTGCAACGCGGCGGTGAGGCGCATGACGTTGTCGAGGTAGCGCTGGCGGAGGGGTCGCTGCGACCACTCCGCCGGCGTGAGTTCCCGGGACCGTTCGCGGTACTCCGAGACCTTCGCGGTGAGCTCCCCGACGAACGCGGGTTCCAGGCCGAGCAGCGACACCTCGTAGTCGAGGCTGAAGGAGCGCATGTCCATGTTGCTGGACCCGATGACGGCCCGTTCGCCGTCCACGACCAGCACCTTGCTGTGCAGGACGGCGGGGAACGGCAGCATGTGGATCCGGACCCCGGCGTCGAGCAGCGTCGTGTAGTACGACCGCTGCGCGTGGTGGACCATGAACTGGTCCGCCTTCTCGGACACGAAGAGCTCGACGTCGACGCCCCGGTAGGCCGCGGTCGTGATGGCCTGTTCCAGACCGTCGTCGGGGATGAAGTAGGGACTGACGACGGAGACCGAACGGGTCGCGGCGTGGATCAGCGCGGAGAACATCCGCAGGTTCGGTTCCGTCGGGAACCCCGGACCCGAGGGGACGACCTGGAACGCGCCCGTGGAGCCGCCGGACGGTTCCGGCCCCACAGCGTCCGCCTGCGTCAGCGTCTCCCCCGTCTCGGCGAGCCAGTCGGTCGCGAACACCGACTCCAGCGACTGGACGACGAACCCCGTGAGTTCCACGTTCAGGTCGACCCAGCGTCGCCCGGCGCGGACGTTCTTGCGGACGAGGTAGCCCGGGTCGATGAGGTTCTGGGAACCGACGAAACCCGTCCGGCCGTCGACCACGACGAGCTTGCGGTGGTTGCGCAGGTCCGGGCGACGCCACCGGCCGCGCAACGGGTCGATCGGCATCATGCGGTGCCACTCGACGCCGTCGGCGGTGAGCCGCTCGTTCATGCGGGTGTGACCGGGGTACTTGCGCGACCCGAGGTGGTCGTAGAGGAAGCGCACCGTCACCCCGCGCGCGACGGCGTCGCGCAGCGCGTCGAAGAAGGGTTCCGTCGTGGCGTCGAGGGCCGCGATGTAGAACTCGACGTGCACGCTGCGCTCGGCGGTCGCGACGGCCGCCGCGAGCGCACCGACGAACTCCCCGTCCGGCAGCAGCCGCCGGTGGTCGCCGGAGACGCAGGGCAGCGAGGTGAGCCGGCGGTTCAGCCCGAGCAGCGAGGCGAGGTGCGCGTCGGCCACCAGACCCGGCGGCAGCGAGGGGAGGTCCTCGACGCGTTCGGCGATGACCTGGTTCACCTGCTGCTGCAGACGGTGGCGACGGCCGGTGACGTAGGGGCTGCCCAGCAGCAGGAAGAGCGGCAACCCGACGATCGGCAGGAAGAGGATGAGCAGCAGCCAGGCCGAGGAGGAACCGGGTTTCCGGTTCTCGGGAACGGTTCCGACCGCGACCACCTTCACGACGTAGTCGAGGACCACGAGGGCCTCGCTGAGGATCGCGATCAGGCTCACCGGCAGCTCACCATCCGAGGTGCCCTGCGCGGCAGCAGGAACCGTCGACCGATGTCCATGAGCATCCTGCGCAGGGCGTCGTCCGGGATGTCCCGGCACGTCTCGTCGCCCAGCGGGCCGACCATCCCGGTCAGGAAGAACACCGTCGCCACCCGCTGCGCGTCGTCGGCGTCCGGCCCCGCGAGCAGTTCGCGCAGTTCCTCACCGATCTCGCGCATGCGCGGGTGGTGCTCCTGCAGGTGGGCGAACACCGGGTCGACCGCCGCGACGACGTAGATCCGGCGGACCTCGACGATGAGGTCCACGAGACCCGTGAGGGTGGTCTCGACCTGCGCCCGACGACCCCGCCGGGCCCGCGCCCGCTCGACGATCTCGAGGACGCGGTCGAGGAAGGGCGCGACCACCCCGACGACGAGTTCGTCCTTGGTCTTGTAGTGGTGGTACACCGCGGCCTTGGTGACGCCCATCTCGTCGGCGATCATCTGCAACGACGTGCCGCTGATGCCGTGCTCCGCGAACAACCGCAGCGCCGCCTCGTGCAGGCGGGTGCGACCGGGCCCCGGCGGACGTCCGTCGCCGACCGTCGCCGTCATCGATCTCCCGCCCGTCACCGTGGACGTCCGGTGCCGTCCGGACGTCACTGTACCTGCGGCTACGACTTTCGACGGATGATCGACCCGTCGACAACTAGCCGATCGACTAGGTGACGTCCCTTGGCCCGCCTCGCGCGGGCGGGGTACCGTCGAGCATCTCCACGCAGTAGAGCTACGTCGCCACCGGCGCCGACGGACCTCGTGTCGTCCCTCACGAAGGAGCCTCTCCCCGATGGCAACCCTGCTGTACCGACTGGGCCGCTTCAGCGCCCGCCGCCACTGGCAGGTGCTCGCCGTCTGGGCCGTCCTGCTGGCCGTCCTGGCCGGGCTCGCCTACGGCGTCGACAAGACGGCCGCGACCGACACCAGCTTCTCCATCCCGGGGACGCAGGCCAGCGAAGGTCTGGACCTCATCGGGCAGAAGTTCTCCTCCGGCGCCAACAACGCCACCGCGACGGTCGTCTTCCAGGCTCCCGCGGGGCAGACCCTCACCGGTGCCGACGCGACCTCCGTCGAGGACCTGCTGACGCGGTTGCGCGGCCTCGACGGAGTCGTCTCGGTGAGCGACCCGCTCGCGGCCGAGACCCCGATGCTCTCCGCCGACCGGACGATCGCGTCCTCGACGGTGACCTTCGACGGGGTGGTCGGGGACATCACCAAGGAGCAGGCCGACGCGCTCGTCGCGGCGACGGACCACGACGCCGGTGACGTCCGCGTCGAGATGACGTCGCAGGTCGTGACGACCGAGGCCGGGCACGCCAGCGAGGCCATCGGCGTCGCCGTCGCGTTCCTCGTCCTCATCCTCACCTACGGCGCCCTGGCCGCCGCGGGGGCCAACCTCCTCACGGCGGGCCTCGGCGTCGGCGCCGGCATCCTCGGCATCACGGCGCTGGGCAACGTCGTCTCGCTCTCGGCCACCACCCCGGCCCTGGCCGGCATGCTCGGGCTCGCGGTCGGCATCGACTACGCCCTGTTCGTCTTCGCCCGCACCCGCACCGAACTGCGTCGCGGCGAGACCCTCGACCGGGCCATCGCGAAAGCGACCGGGACGGCCGGGACGGCCGTCGTGTTCGCCGGGACCACGGTCATCATCGCCCTGGCCGGTCTGGCCGTCGTCGACATCCCGTTCCTCACCCAGATGGGTCTGGCCGCCGCGGCCACGGTCTTCGTCGCCGTCATCGTGGCCCTGACCGCCGTCCCGGCGTTCCTCAAGGTCCTCGGCCTGAAGGTGCTGCCCAAGAAGGAACGCCACCGCGACCCGGCCGGCCTGCGGGCCGCCGCCGAGAGCGACGACCACGCCGAGGCCGACCTCGCCGGTCCGGGGCTGCTGGGCCGCTGGGCCCGCGGCGTCACCAACCACCCCGTCGTCTCGCTGCTCGTGGCCGTCGTCCTCGTCGGCGCCATCGCCATCCCCGTCGCCTCGATGCGGACGGCGCTGCCCTCGGCCGAGAACGACGACCCGGCGAGCTCCTCCCGCCAGGCCTACGACCTGCTCGTCCAGGGCTTCGGGCCGGGCTCGCAGTCCAGCCTCCTCGTCCTGGTCAACGGCACGGACCCGACCGCCGTCGCCGGCGCGGCCACCGAGGTCACGAACGAGGTCAAGGGCCTCGCCGACGTGGCGGCCGTCGTGCCGGGCATCCCCTCCGCCGACGGCACCGCGCAGCTCATCACCGTCGTGCCCGGCAGCGGGCCGACGGACACCCGCACCAGCGACCTGGTCCGCAACATCCGTTCCGCCACCGGCGGCACCAGCGGGGCCGAGGTCCTCGTCACCGGTCAGACCGCGCTGGACATCGACGTCACCGACTCGCTCAACGACGCGCTGCCGAAGTACATCGCGCTGATCGTGGTCCTGGCGCTCCTCCTGCTGATCATGCTGTTCCGCTCGCTGGCGGTGCCGCTGCTGGCCACCGTCGGGTTCCTGCTCTCGCTCGGCGCCTCGCTGGGGGCGGTCGTCGCGATCTACCAGTGGGGCTGGCTCTCCGACGTCTTCCAGGTCGCCCAGCCGGCACCGCTGCTGAGCTTCATGCCGGTGCTGGTCGTCGGGATCCTGTTCGGGCTCGCGATGGACTACCAGATGTTCATGGTGTCGGCGATCCACGAGCAGCACGCCCACGGCCGCAGGCCCAAGGACGCCGTCCTCGCCGGGTTCCGCCGGTCGGCGCCCGTCGTCGTCGCGGCCGCGTTCATCATGTCCGGCGTCTTCGTCGGGTTCGCCACCAGCGGTGACCAGATCATCGGGTCGATCGGCATGGCCCTCACCGTGGGCGTCCTCGCCGACGCGCTCGTCGTCCGCATGGTCATCATGCCCGCGGCGCTGACCCTGCTCGGCAACGCCGCCTGGTGGATGCCGCGGTGGATGCAGAGGCTCGTCCCGAACGTGGACGCCGAAGGTCGCAGCCTCGACGCGCTGCTCAGCACCGAGGCCGCCGCCTCGAGCGGACCGGCCCCCGCGCAGGCGGTTCCGGTCCCCAGCCAGCGCGAGGAACGTCGCCGCCCGGTCGACCCGGAACTCGCGAGGACCCCGCACGGGATGCCGGCCGAGCAGCGGGTCGCGCGGATCCTGCAGGACCTCCCGCTCGGGATCGTCGGGCTGGTCACCGGGTCGGCGGGGGCCCCGTTGGCCGGCGCCGTGCTCACCGTCACCGACCCCGCGGGTCAGCAGGTCGTGCGGAGCACGTCCGACGAGGTCGGGTTCTACGAGCTGCCGCTGGACGCGGGCGGCACGTTCGTCCTCATCGTCGCCGCGGCGGACGCGAAGCCCGCCGCGCACCTCGTCCCGGTCTCCGACCGCACGGTGCGCCACGACGTCCGGCTCGTCGGCAACGCCGCCGTGCACGGCCTCGTGACGGGAGCCGACGGGAGGGACCCGGTGTGCGACGGCGTCCTCACCCTGCTCGACGTCCAGGGCCGGGTGGTGGCCTCCACCCGCACCGACGAGGCGGGTCGCTACCGGTTGAGCGACCTGGTGGCCGGCACGTTCGTCCTGAGCGTGCTGAGCGAGTCGTTCCGTCCGGTGGCCCGCACGATCGACCTCGGGCACGGCCAGGAGCTCGAGGAGGACGTGCGCCTCAGCCACGGTGGCCGCTTGATCGGCCAGGTCTCCGCCGCCAGCGACGGACGCGGGGTGCCCGAGGCCGCGGTGACGCTGGTGGACGGTGGCGGCTCCGTCGTCGAGCGCACCACCACCGACCCCGAGGGCTCGTTCGACTTCGACGACCTCTCCGCCGGCCACTACACGCTGACCGCGGCGGGCTACGCCCCCGTCGCGACCACCGTCGAGGTCGACGAGGGCACCCACCGCGACGTCGAGGTCAAGCTCGGCGAAGGAGCCACCCCCTCCGATTCGTGATCTTGCGGGGATTCCCAGCAAGATCACGGACGGAGGGGTGAAACCCAGGGTTGACACAGTCGTCAACCCTGGGTTTCATGGTGTCGGTGACGGACACCGAGGAGTGGCGCGAGGCCCTGCCGCACCGCGCCGGCGACTTCTCCCTGAGCGCCGTCTCGGCCCGCCTCGCCACCCGCACGACCCCGGCCGTCGTGCGCGACGTGGTGGACGACCTCGGACGCGGCCTCCTCGCCCAGCTGCGGGGAGAGCCCGCCGGCCGCGACTGGCTCGGCGAGTGCGGGGGCCCGTTGGGGGCCGCACTGGTGCTGGCCGAGGTCGACGCCGCCGCGTCGGCGCTGCGCTCGCACGTGGCCGGTGCGCGCGCCTCGCTCCTCGCCGACCTGGTCGAGGACCACAGCTTGGTGGAACTCGCCGAGCTCATCGGCGTCTCCCGGCAGGCCCTGCACAAGACCCTCAGGAACCGTGGACTGTGAGGACGACGATGTCCCAGGAACTCATCGACACGCTCCCGACGCACCCGTTGCGGCGCCGCGGGGCGGCGCGGCGGCTCTACGCGGGTGGCCTCGGGGTGCAACTCCTCGGCTGGGTGGCCCTCTTGGTGCTCGCCCTGGGGGTGGGCAAGGGGTCCTCGGCCGTCGGCTTCGTCGCCCCGTTCAGCTTCGTCGGACCCGACGCGCTCGGCGCCCTGCTCCGGCGACGCGCCTGGTGGCACGTTCCGCTGCGCAACGCCGGCAGCATCCCGGACCGGATCGAGCTGGCCTACTGGACGCTCCTGGCCCTGGGGGTGGCTGTCGTCTCGACCGTCCTGGCTCTCCGCCAGGACCCGGACGCCAGCATGCTGTGGGTCCTCTTCGCCTTCACGATCGTCTTCGGAGCCCTGGCCCGCGACCGGCAGCCCGACCCGGAACCCGCCGGCGTGTGGTGGTTCCGGGCCGCTCCGATGTACACGGCCGCGGCCGCGATCCTGATCGTCGGCACGGTCTCCGGCGTGATCGCGCTGAACGCGGCGATCGTCGCGGGCGTCGTTGCGGCCTGCCTGCTCGTCGTCACCCGCCTCGTCGCCGCCCGCCGCCACCCCTCCGACGCGTGACCCCGCGGGGATTCCCCACGAGATCACGGGTCGGGGGTGGGGGTCAGGCCTGCTGGCGCAGGGTCCGTGCGAGCTCGCGGCGACCGGCCTGCTCGGCGGGGTCGGGCACCGGCAACGAGGCGATCAGGCGCTTCGTGTAGTCGTGGCGCGGGTCGCGCAGCACCTGTTCGCTGGTGCCGTGCTCGACGAGGCGGCCGTGGAACAGCACCCCGATCCGGTCGGCGAGCATGTCCACCACGGCGAGGTCGTGGGAGATGAACAGGGCCGCGAAACCGAACCGCTGCTGCAACTGCGTGAACAGCTCCAGCACGGTGGCCTGCACCGAGACGTCGAGGGCCGAGGTGGGTTCGTCGGCGATGAGGAGCTCGGGGTCGAGGGCGATCCCCCGGGCCAGCGAGCACCGCTGGCGCTGACCGCCCGACAACTCGTGCGGGTAGCGGTCCGCGTACGACGTGGGCAGCTCGACGGCCTCGAGCAGCTCGCGGACGCGCGCGGCCCGTGCGGTCGCGCCGACCTCGGGCCGGTGCACCACCAGGGGTTCCGCGACGCACTCCCCGATCGTCAGCCGCGGGTTGAACGACGCGGCGGGGTCCTGGAACACGAACCCGATCTGCTTGCGCAGCGGCCGGAACGTGCGCTCCTTGAACCCGACCATCTCGTGACCGAAGACGGTGAGCGACCCACCGGCGGCCGGGGTCAGACCGGCGAGGGTCCGCCCGATCGTCGTCTTCCCGGAACCGGACTCCCCGACCAGACCCAGTACCTCACCCCGCGCGATCGAGAAGTCGACCCCGCGCACGGCGTGGAAGTCCGGCTTGCCGATCCCCCCGGGGAACACGACCTGCAGTCCCCGGGACACGACGACCGGGTCCGCGACGGACACCTCGCGCAGCGGTTCCCCGGAGGAGGCCCCGGTGGAGATCCCGTCGACCTCCGTGACCGAGAGCCGCGGCACCGCGGCGAGCAGGCGCCGCGTGTAGTCGGCCTGCGGCGCGGCGAACAGGGTCGCCACGTCGGCGACCTCGACGACCTCGCCGCGGTACATCACGGCGACCCGGTCGGCCAGGTCGGCGACGACGCCCATGTTGTGCGTGATGAGGACGATCGCCGTGCCCGTCCGGTCCCGCAGGTCCCGCAGCAGGTCGAGGATCTCGGCCTGCACGGTCACGTCGAGGGCCGTCGTGGGTTCGTCCGCGACGATGAGTTCCGCGCCCAGGGCCAGGGCCATCGCGATGACGATGCGCTGCTTCTGCCCGCCGGAGAACTGGTGGGGGTAGTAGTCGTAGCGCGAGGCCGCGTCGGGGATGCCGACCTGCTCCATCGCCGCGACGGCCCGCGCCTTCAACTCCTTGCGGGAGGTCCGCGGGTTGTGCGCCCGCAACCCCTCCACGATCTGGAAGCCCACGGTGTAGACGGGGTTCAACGCCGTCGACGGCTCCTGGAAGACCATCGACACGTCGGCGCCGCGCATCGCCCGCAGCCGCGCCGACGACGCGGTGAGGACGTCGGTCCCGGCGAGGACCACCGCCCCCGAACGGGTCGCGGTCTCGGGCAGCAACCCGAGGATGCTACGGGCGGTCACGCTCTTCCCGGACCCGGACTCACCGACGATCGCCAGGACCTCGCCGGCCACGACCCGCAGCGACAGGTCGCGGACCGCCGGGACGTCACCGGAGTCCGTCGCGAAGGTGACGTCGAGGTGGGAGATGTCGAGGATCGCGCCCTCGGAACGGGCGGGGACGGCGGCGCGCGCGGGGACGTGCCCGGCGGCGGACGCCGCCTTCAGCGCACGCTTGCGGCGGCGGAGCCGGGGGTCGGACAGGTCGTTCATGGACTCACCGACGAGGGTGATGCCGAGCACCGTCAGCACGATCGCGAGACCCGGGAACAGCGCCGTCCACCAGATGCCGCTCGTCACGTCGGAGACGGCCTTGTTCAGGTCGAAACCCCACTCCGACGCCGAGGTCGGCTCGATGCCGAAACCCAGGAACCCCAGGGCCGCGAGCGTCAGGATCGCCTCGGAGGCGTTGAGGGTGGAGATGAGCGGGATGTTGCGGGTGGCGTTGCGGAACACGTGCCGCACGATGATGCGCAGGGTCGACTCCCCCAGCACCTGGGCGGCCTCCACGAACGGTTCGGCCTTGATCCGGGCCGCCTCCGAACGCACCACGCGGAAGTACTGCGGCACGAACACCACGGTGATGGAGATGGCGGCGGCGAGGACCCCGCCCACGACCTTCGACTGACCGCCCGAGATGACGATGGTCATGACGATGGCCAGCAGCAGCGACGGGAAGGCGTAGACGGCGTCGGCGACGACGACGAGCACCCGGTCGAACCAGCCGCCCAGGTACCCGGAGACCAGACCGAGGGCCACCCCGACGAAGAGGCTCATCGCCACGGCGACCACGATCACGAACAGCGCGGTCCGCGTACCCCACAGGACCCGGGAGAAGACGTCGAAGCCACCGACGGTCGTGCCCCAGAGGTGCGCCGAACTCGGCGGTTGCTGGGCGCCGAACCCGCCGTCGGCGTCGCTCAGCTGCGAGTACCCGTAGGGCGCGATGAGCGGGACGAACACGGCGACCAGGACGACCACGCCGACGATGACCAGCCCGGTGAGGAGCATGCCGCGCTGCAGCCCGACCGAGGACCGGAGTTCCCGCAGGACGGGCAGGCGCCACAGCGGTGACGACCGCCGGCCCGACGTCGGGAGGTCGGAGGTGGGATCGGGGGCCACGGTGTCCTGCTGCGGATCCGTCATGTCAGTACCTCACTCGAGGGTCGATCAGGGCGGCGATGACGTCCACCACGAAGTTCGTCACGGCGACGATCACGGCGAGCAGGACGACGATGCCCTGCACGGCGACGAAGTCGCGGGCGGTGAGGTACTGCGCGAGCTGGTTCCCCAGCCCACCCCACTCGAACGTCGTCTCGGTGAGGACGGCTCCGCCGAGGAGCATGGCGATCTGCAACCCCATGGCGGTGATGATCGGGATCAGGGCCGGTCGCAGCGCGTGCCGGGTCACGAGGCGGAACTCGCTGACCCCGCGGGAGCGCCCGGACTCCACGTACTGGGCGTCGAGGGTGCCGATGAGGTTCGTCCGGGTCAGGCGCAGGAACGTGCTGCCGGTGATGACGCCGAGGCAGACGGCCGGCAGGACCGCGTGGGAGAGGACGTCGCCCAGCGCGCCGAGGTCACCGATGCGCAGGGCGTCCAGGGTGTAGATCCCGGTGGGGTTCACGACCCCGCCCATGACGAGCTGCACGTTCGAACTCGCCCGGCCGGCGACCGGCAGGACCGGCCAGAACGACCCGAACACCAGTTTCAGGAGGAGACCGGCGAAGAACACCGGGGTCGCGTAGCCCAGGACCGCGAGGATTCGCAGGGTCGCGTCGGGCCAGCGGTCCCGCACCCGGGCCGCCACCATCCCGAGCGGGATGCCCAGCACGACGGCGACGATCACGGCGTAGAACGCGAGTTCGAGCGTCGCGGCGCCGTACTCGAGCAGCACGTCGGTGACCGCACGGCCGTCGGAGATGGAGGTCCCGAAGTCACCGTGCAGCAGGTTCCCCATGTACTCGACGTACTGGACGAGGATCGGCCGGTCGTAGCCGGCCTGGTGGACGCGTTCGGCCAGCTGCGCCGACGTGAGGCGCCCACCGAGGGCCGCGGTGATGGGGTCGCCGGTGATCCGCATCAGGAAGAACACGAGCGTGGTGAGGATCCACACGGTCGGGATGATCAGCAGGAACCGGACCACCAGGTAACGCAGGAGGCCGGAACCACCGCCTCGTCGCGGCGCCGCGACCGGGTCGGGTGCGCCGTCGGTGGTACCAGGGACAGCGGTCGTCGATGACATGGGTTGCTCCGGGGGTGGGCAGCGCCTGCAGGGTCGTGGCGCCGGGGCGACGGGGACCGCACGCACGACGAGGCGCCCACCGCGCGGGCGAGCGCCTCGTCGTGCGGCCGGAGGCCTACTTGCTCAGCGACGACAACCGGAACCGGAAGGAGGCGTCGAGCGTGTCGTCGACCCCCTTCACGTCGGTGCCGGAGATCGCGACCTGCGAACCCTGCAGCAGCGGCAGCGTCGGCAGCTGCGCGGCGACGTCGTCCTGGATCTTCCCGATCAGCGCCTTGCGCTGGTCGGCGTCGGTCATCCCGACCTGCTCCGCGATCTCGGCGTTGATCGCCTGGTCGCGGAAGTGGTTGGCGAGGAAGCTCGCCGACTCGTCGGTGTCGTAGAAGAACGGCGTGAGGTAGTTGTCCCCGTCGGAGTAGTCGGGGAACCAGCCCAGCTGGTACATCGGGTACACGTCGGAGGAACGGTCCTTGGAGTACTGGACCCACTCCGTCGACTGCAGGTCGACCGTGAACAGCCCGGTGTCCTCGAGCTGCTGCTTCACCTGCGCGTACTCGTCACCCGAGGACGCACCGTAGTGGTCGGGGTTGTACTGCAGCTTGATGTCGATCGGAGTGGTCACCCCGGCCGCGGCGAGGACCTGCTTGGCCTTGTCCACGTCCGGCCCACCGGAACCGTCGCCGTAGGCGCTCTTGAGGGACTCGTTGGCCCCGGCGAGACCCTCGGGGAGGTAGGAGTAGAGCGGGGTGTAGGTGCCCTTGTAGACCTGGTTCGCGATCGCCTCGCGGTCGACGGAGTCGGCCATCGCCTGGCGGACGGCGAGCGCCTTGGCCGGGTCGGGGCTGTCGGACTTGGCCCCGAACGGCATGGTGTCGAAGTTGAAGACGACGTAGCGGATCTCCCCGCCGGGGCCCTTGTGGACCTTGACCTTGTCGTTCTTCTCCAGGTCGGCGATGTCGGTGGCGGACAGCGAGCGCCACGCCACGTCGATCTTGCCGTTGGAGATGTCGAGCTTCATGTTGTTCGCGTCGGTGTAGTACGTCATGTTCACGGTGCTCGACGCGGGTTTGCCCAGCAGCCCCTGGTAGCCGTCGAACGCCTTGTACGAGACCAGCTTGTTGAACTGGTAGCTCGCGATCGTGTACGGGCCGGCGAACGCCTTCGCGGCCACGATGTCGGCGTCCGCGGTGAGCGAGTTCGGGGAGAACACCTGCTCGTCCACGATGGGCCCGGCGGCGCTCGCGAGGATCTGCGGGAACGTCTGGTCGGCCCGGTTCAGGGTGAAGACGACGGTGGTGGCGTCGGGCGTCGCGACGGAGTCGAGGGATCCCAGCAGGGAGGCCGGTCCGTTGGGGTCGGCGATCGCCTTCTGGCGGTCGAAGCTGAACTTCACGTCCGAGGAGGTGAGTTCGTGACCGTTGGCGAACTTCAGACCCGACTTGAGCTTCACGGTGTAGGTCGTGGGGTCGGTGAACTCGGCGGACTCGGCGATGCTGGGTTCCACCTCGGAGCTGCCCGGCTTCTGCTCCACGAGGTAGGGGTAGACCTGGTTCTCGACGAACGTCGAGCCCGTGTCGTACGACCCGGCCGGGTCGATCTTGGTGACCTTGTCGGTCGTGCCGACCGTGAGGGCGTCACTCCCGCCGGCGGCGTTGTCGTCGTTCTGGGCCGTGGAGGTCGAGCAGGCGCTCAACGCCAGCAGACCCAGTGCGGCGATGGAGGCGGACAAACGTCGTTTCATGGTCCCGCTTCGTTCGTGGTGGGAGACGGACTGGACTCACCCCGTTGTAGTCCTCACGTGCATCCTGTCCGAGGCTGGACGATTTGACCACATCTCCGACGATGCACCAAACAATCCGCCCAGCCCGTAGCGCAATGGAAACACGAGCTTGACCTGCGCGAAACGTGGCGCGCCGACCGCGCCCGCACCCCGCCACGTCGCGGGGTGCGTCCGGTCGCTGCGGAGGTCAGGCGGATCGCAGCATGGGGACGTGCGGGATGGCGTCCTCGACGAACTCGGGGCCGCTGGCGGCGAAACCGAACCGGGCGTACCAGTGCTCGAGGTGGGCCTGGGCGTCCAGGACGACGTCCACCCCGGGGAGGAGTTCCAGCGCCCGGCGCATCAACGCCCCCGCGACCCCGGCCCCGCGGGCGCCGGCGGCCGTGGCGACGCGCCCGATCCGGCCGCGCCCGTCGGTGTCGCGCAGGACCCGCAGCGTGGCGAGCACGGAGCCGTCCGGCGCCTGCGCCCACACGTGCCGGCACGAGGGTTCGAGGTCGCGACCGTCGAGTTCGGCGTAGGCGCAGCGCTGCTCGACGACGAAGACCTCGACCCGCAGCCGGAGCAGGGCGTAGAGGACCGCGGGCGGGAGGTCGGCGAGCGCCGCCTCCCGCACCACGAACCGGACGGGACCCGTGTCCTCGCTCACGACCCGAGCAGGTCGTGCCGCACGACGGTCTGCTCGCGGTCCGGACCGACGCCGACGGCGGAGATCCGGGAACCGGAGAACTCCTCGAGGGCCTCGACGTAGGCCTGGGCGTTCTTCGGCAGGTCGGCCATCGTGCGGGCGCCAGTGATGTCCTCGGTCCAGCCGTCGAAGAACTCGTAGACCGGCGTCGCGTGGTGGAAGTCGGTCTGCGACATCGGGATCTCGTCGTGCCGGACGCCGTCGACGTCGTAGGCGACGCAGACCGGGATGCGTTCCCAGCCGGTGAGGGTGTCGAGCTTCGTCAGCACGAAGTCGGTCACCCCGTTGATCCGGGCCGCGTAGCGCGAGATGACCGCGTCGTACCAGCCGGTGCGGCGCGGGCGACCGGTCGTGGTGCCGAACTCGCCGCCGTCCTGGCGCAGCTTCTCGCCGTCCGCGTCGAGCAGTTCCGTGGGGAACGGCCCCTCGCCGACACGCGTCGTGTACGCCTTGACGACGGCGACGATGCGGTCGATCCGGTTCGGCGGGATCCCCGCCCCGGTGCAGGCACCGGCCGCGGTGGCGCTGGAGGACGTGACGAACGGGTAGGTGCCGTGGTCGATGTCGAGCATCGTGGCCTGGCCGCCCTCGAAGAGGACGATCTCGTCGCGGTCGAGGGCGCGGGAGAGTTCGAGGCTGACGTCGGTCACCATCGGCGCGATGCGCTCGCGGTAGGACAGCAGCTCGTCCACGGTCTGGTCGACCGACACCGCCCGACGGTTGTAGACCTTCAGCAGCAGGTGGTTCTTCTGGTCGAGGGCGCCCTCGACCTTCTGCCGCAGGATCGACTCGTCGAAGAGGTCCTGGACCCGGATGCCGATGCGGTTGATCTTGTCCGCGTAGGACGGTCCGACCCCGCGACCGGTGGTCCCGATCTTGCGGCTGCCCAGGAACCGCTCGGTCACCTGGTCGAGCACGCGGTGGTACGGCGCGATCACGTGGGCCGAGGCGGAGAGCAGGAGCTTCGAGCAGTCGACCCCGCGCGCCGTCAGCGCGTCGATCTCCTCGAAGAGCACCGAGAGGTCCACGACGACACCGTTGCCGATGACGGGGGTGACCCCGGGGGTGAGGATCCCGCTGGGCAGGAGGTGCAGGGCGTACTTCTCGTCGCCGACCACGACCGTGTGGCCGGCGTTGTTGCCGCCGTTGAACTTCACGACGTAGTCGACCCGTGCGCCGAGGGCGTCGGTGGCCTTGCCCTTGCCCTCGTCCCCCCACTGGGCGCCGACGAGCACGATCGCGGGCATGAGATCCCCTGTCTTCCTGTGACACGACTTGTCCGGGTGCATCTGGCCCCACGGACCACCCGGCACCCGAGAGCGGTGGGGCGGTCGCCGCAGACCACGCCGAGCTTACCGGGTGGTGAACGCCCGGGCGGTCAGCCGGCGAAGCGCTCGGCGAGATCGCGACCGATCGCGGTGCCCGACTCCCAGGCCGTCTGCACCTTGGGCCGTCCACCCCACGCGTCGCTGCAGACGCCCATCCGGCTGCCCTCGTCCCAGCCGAAGGCCGCGTCGGCGTGCGGGCGCAGCGGTTCCGCCAGGGACCAGCGGTGGGCGCGGGCCCAGGTCGGCGCGGGTGTCGCCGCCGACGTCAGCAGGGGTCCGAGCTCCGCGAGGACCTCGGGGACGATCGAGGCGGGGGCGTCGAGGTGGTCGCTGGAGACGTCCGGGGCCGCGTGCGCGACGAGGACGGGAGCCCCGTCGCCCCGGCGGGACCCGTCGTCGACGAGGAAGACGAGCAGGTCGGAGTCGTTGACGAAGGCTCCGTGGAAGTCCGGCCACCAGCGCTGGTCCCAGGCCGCGTAGACGGAGATGCAGGGACGCCAGTTCCAGCGCGCGGACACGTCCAGACGCGTCGCGACCATGCGCGGCAACAGGTCCGCGGCCTGCGGGTCCGGCATGGCGAGCACGACCGCGGCGGCGGCACGCCCGTCGACGACCGGGCCGTCGAGGGTGCCGTCCACGGCCTCCACGTCGATGCCGCTCACCACGTCCAGCGGCTCCCGTCCCGGTGGGGCGACGAGGTCGTCGAGCAGGCTGCGCAGCCCGCCGGGGGTCCCCCAGCGCACGGGGCCGGTCGAGGACCCCGCGAGCCCGCCGCCCGCGGCGGCGCGGCCGGAGATCTTGGCGAACGTGTCGGTCCAGGGCCGGGCCAGTTCCCGGCGTTCCCAGTCGGCCACGACCTCGGAGAACCCCCCGGACCCCTCGGCGGTGAAGTAGGCGGCGCCGAGGTCGACCACGCGGGTCCCCACGCTCGTCTCGACCCGGCGCCCGCTCATGCGACCCCCGACGCGACGCCCGCGGTCCAGGACCCGCACGGGCACCCCGGCGTCGGCCAGCACGCGGGCGCAGGCCAGACCGGAGATGCCGGCCCCGACGACGAGGACGGGACGCTCGGGCGTCGCGGGGTCGGTCACGAGGGGATCAGCTCCCGGGCGGCGATCGGGTCGCAGTCCTCGAGCAACGTGGTGCAGCGCACGGCTTCCTCTGTCTCCTCGATGCGGGCCGCGGCCTGCTGCAGGACGGCGAGCGCCCGCAGGAAACCCCGGTTCGGTTCGTGCGCCCACGGCACGGGACCGTGTCCGCGCCAGCCGGCGCGACGCAACGCGTCCAGCCCGCGGTGGTACCCGGTGCGCGCGAACGCGTACGCGGTCATGGTCTCCCCCGCCGCGAGTGCGCGCTCGGCGAGCAGGGCCCAGGGCAACGACGCCGAAGGGTGCCCGGCGGCGACGGCGTCGGGGTCCTTCCCGGCGGCGAGCTCCGCGTCGACCTCGGGGACGGCGGGCAGGTGGGTGGGCGGGGGTCCGCCGAGCAGGTTGGTTCCGGTGGTCACGGGAGGTCCTCTCCTAGTTCTTCGGGGCGGTCGGGATCTCGACCCAGACGATCTTGCCCCGCCGGGTGCGGGTGGTCCCCCACCGGCCCAGCGAGGCGACGAGGCGCATGCCGTGCCCACCCGCGCCGTCGGGACGGGCCTCGACGACCTGGGGTTCCTCGGGACTGTCGTCCTCCACCTCCAGGCGCAGGGCGTCCGGCAGGTCGAAGAGGCGCAGTCCGATGGTCCCCCAGCCGTGCAGGACGGCGTTGGCGACGAGCTCGGAGACGACGATCTCGGCCTGCGGGCCGCACTGCAGGCCCCAGACGGCGCAGGCGCGCAGGGTGGCGTGCCGCGCCTTGCCGATGGAGGACGGCTCCGAGGGCAGCTGCCAGCGGCGACGGCGGGGGGTGTCGGCCGTGGGCAGCGCTCCGCCGTCGGCCTCGGACTCCTCCGGCACGCGGACGACGACGATGGCGGTGTCGTCCTCGGGGGTGTCGCCGAGTCCGCTGAGCAGCTCCTCCCCGATGCCTGCGGCGTCGCGCGCCCTGGAGGCGGCGAGGACCTCGACGAGGACCTCGAGCCCGTCGTGCAGGGGCCGGGCGCGGGTCTCGATGAGGCCGTCGGTGTAGAAGACCAGGACGTCGCCGGGCGCGAGGGCGCGCTCGCGGGTGGGTCGGGGTCGTTCGCCGAGCCCGACGAGGGTGCCGGTCGCCTCGCTCAGGACCTCCACCGCCCGGGGGTCGGCGTTCCCGCGGCGCAGCAGCGGCGGCAGGTGTCCGGCGCTGGACCAGGCCATCTCCCAGCCGCCGTCGTCGAGGCGCTGCAGGGTCGCGTAGACGAGGCTCGCCATCCGCGGGATGCGCATGCCGCCGGTGAGCTGGTCGACGCGCATCAGGACGCTGGCGGGGTCGTCGAGCTCGTGGGCGGCGGAGCGGACGACGGAACGGATCTGACCCATCGCGGCCGCGGCCTCGACGTCGTGGCCGACGACGTCGCCGACGACGATCCCGGCGACGTGCTGGCCACCGCCGTCGACCGCCGGCGGCAGGACGTCGTACCAGTCACCGCCGACCTGGGCGTGCTCGGCGTTGGAGGCGTAGAACGTCCAGACGTCGAGGCCCTCGATCCCGTCGAGGCCCGTCGCGTCCGGAAGCATGCTGCGCTGCAGCGTCTCGGCCAGGGCGTGCTCGCGGGCGTGCAGGCGTTCGTTCTCCACCAGCAACCCCGCGCGGCGCGCCGCCCCGGCGAGCACGGTGCGGTCCTCGGGCCCGGTCCCCCCGGGGTGCGGGACGACCACGAGGACGCCGACGACGTTCTCCCGACCCCGCAGGGGCAGGGCCAGGGCGGGGGTTCCGGCCGTGAGCTCGGCGAGCCACGCGGTCGCGGTCCCGGGAGGCGCGTCGAGCGCCGCGATCTCCAGGGGTTCCCCCGTGTCGGGCGCGGCGGGGTCGAGCAGCGGGTCCGGGCCGGCCTGGCGCGAACGGCGCAGCCGGTGGCCGACGAGCTCGTGCAGGTGCGGGCCGTGGGCGGCGACGACCTCGACCTCGGTGGCGGCGCCCCCGGGTCCCTCGCGCAGCAGCGCCACCATCGCGGCGGAGACGAGGTGGTCGCCCAGCACCCGCACGACCGAGCGGATCCCGTGGGTCACGTCCTCGTCGAGCACGACGGCGTCGAGGCGGCCGAGGACCTCGAGGCGGGTGGCGGCCCGCCGTTCGGCGCTGCGATCGGTAGTGTGATCGGTGGCGCTCGCCTCGGCGGTGCGACGGGTCACGTCGGAGTGCCAGGAGACGACGTGGCAGACGGCGCCGGTGCGGTCCAGCAGCGGGACGGTGCGGACCTCGTGCAGGAAGGCGGTGCCGTCGCCGCGGTGGTCCAGGACCGTGACGGTCGTGGGCCGGGCCAGGGAGACGCTGCGGGTCAGCTCCGCCAGGGCGGCGTCGTCACGGGTGCTCAGCAGCTCCTCCCAGGAGCGGCCCAGCACGTCGTGCGCGGTGGCCCCGGTGGTGCGGGTGAAGGCGCCGTCGATCCAGTCCACGACGAGGTGGCCCTCGCGCAGGGCGGACAACGCCGTCCCGGGGCCGGCGGCGACGACGCCGCGGGTGTCGTCGCGGGTGTCGTCGCGGGTGTCGTCGTGGCCCGCGTGCTCGACGGCGTGGGTGCGCACCACGACGACGAGGAGCTGGTCGTGGTCGGGGACCCGGCCGGCGCTGACCCAGAGGTCACCGGGCAGGCGGGCGCCCGCGACCACCTCACCGCGTTCGAGGCGGTCCCAGACGGGATCGGCCACCAGTCCGGCCCGACGCAGGAAGTCCCGCAGGTCGCGCGGCGGGGGCTCGCCCTCGGCCACCCCGGCGGCAGCGCGGGCGCTCGCGTCGAGGGCCAGCAGCTCACCGGTCGCACGGGCCGGAACGGACACCAGCAGCAGCACGGCGGCCGGCTCGCGCAGCGCGAGCGCCTGCGGGCTGCTGCGGGACATCGGGGTGGAGCTCCTCGTGGTCTGGGACGCGATGGGTCGTCACAGGTGCGCGACAACGGTGCGTGCCTCGGTCGATAGCATGCAGGGGGCTCGAACGGAGCGCGCGTCGAGGGTGGCGGGCACGACGTCGGGTCCACCGCCCGGTTCGAGACCGGACGGAAGGACATCCGCTGCCTGTAGAAGCCGGGCACGGCACACAGCGGTCGGACCACGGAGGACCCATGACGAACGACGCGACACCGCCGGGCGAGGCCCCCCGGGTGCCCCAGGTGCGCTCGGTGGACCCCGGCTCGGTGCACGTCCTCTACGAACCGCGGGCCACCCGGGTGGTGCTCACGGGCGAGATCGACGCCGAGCTCGGCCCGGACCTGCTCGAGGCGGCCGAGGACGCGCTGACCTCGGGCCGGCCGTTGCAGGTCGACGCCCACCACGTGACCTTCATGGACTCGACGGGGCTCGCGTTCCTCGCGCGCCTGGCCTCGCGGTCCAAGGGGCGCCGGGTGACGCTGATCCGCCCGCCCGCGGTCGTGAAGTTCCTCATCGAGACGACGAACATCGTCCAGCTCCTGGACGTCGTCGACGAGGAACCGGGTCTGACCGCGCCGGACGACGACGGGCCGCAGCCCGCCTGAGACCCGAGCAGCACGAAGGCCCGGCCCGCGAGGGGACCGGGCCTTCTCGCGTTCAGCGCCTCACTTCACGCTCTTGCCCGCGCTGCGCAGCGCCTGGGCGGCCTCGACGACGCGGGCGGCCATGCCCGTCTCGCCGGCCTTGCCCCAGACCCGCGGGTCGTAGGTCTTCTTGTTGCCGACCTCGCCGTCGACCTTCAGCACACCGTCGTAGTTGCGGAGCATGTGGTCCGCGATCGGGCGGGTGAAGGCGTACTGGGTGTCGGTGTCGACGTTCATCTTGATGACGCCGTAGTCGACGGCGTCGCTGATCTCCTGGTCGGAGGACCCGGAGCCGCCGTGGAAGACCAGGTCGAACGGCTTGTCCTTGCCGACCTGCGCGCCGACCTTCTCCTGGATCTCCTTGAGGATCTCAGGGCGCAGCTTGACCCCGCCGGGCTTGTAGACGCCGTGGACGTTGCCGAAGGTGAGCGCCGTCAGGTAGCGGCCCTTCTCCCCCGAGCCGAGCGCGTTCACGGTCGCCAGCGCGTCGTCGACGGTCGTGTAGAGCTTGTCGTTGATCTCGTGGGCGACACCGTCCTCCTCGCCCCCCACGACGCCGATCTCCACCTCGAGGATGATCTTGGCGGCGACGGCCCGGGCCAGGAGCTCCTCCGCGATCGAGAGGTTCTCGTCGAGCGGCACGGCCGAGCCGTCCCACATGTGCGACTGGAACAGCGGGTCGCGGCCCGACCTCACGCGCTCGGCCGAGATGTCGAGCAGCGGACGCACGAAGCCGTCCAGCTTGTCCTTCGGGCAGTGGTCGGTGTGCAGGGCGATGTTCACGCCGTAGCCCTTGGCCACGTGGTGGGCGTACTCGGCGAGCGCCTGCGACCCCAGGACCATGTCCTTGACGGTCGTGCCCGACAGGAACTCCGCACCGCCGGTGGAGACCTGGACGATGCCGTCGCTCTCGGCCTCGGCGAAACCACGGATGGCGGCGTTCAGCGTGATGCTCGAGGAGATGTTGATGGCCGGGTAGGCGAAGGAACCGGCCTTCGCGCGGTCGAGCATCTCGGCGTAGACGTCCGGGGTGGCGATGGGCATGGAGACTCCTCCGTCTGGCGACTCTGGCAGGGCGATCCTTCCACGCCCCGCTCAGGCAGCGCAGTGTGGCCTTCACGGTGGCCTCACGGTGGCCTTCCCGGATGCCGACCGCCCGTCGTGGTGTCAGCGTGGGGCCATGACGGACACCAGCTTGCAGGGCAAGAAGGTCGCGTTCCTCGTGGCCACCGAAGGCATCGAGCAGGTCGAGCTGACCGAACCGTGGAAGGCCGTGCAGGAGGCCGGCGGGGAGCCCGTGCTGATCTCGACGAAGGCCGGTCAGGTGCAGGCCTTCGACCACCTCGACAAGGGCGACACCTTCGACGTCGACGTCGTCGTGGACGACGCCAGCCCGAGCGAGTACGCCGCGCTCGTCCTGCCGGGCGGGGTCGCCAACCCCGACGCGCTGCGGACGAGCCTGTCGGCCGTGAAGTTCGTCGGGCAGTTCGCCGCGTCGACGCGGCCCATCGCGGCCATCTGCCACGCCCCGTGGACCCTCGTCGAGGCCGACGTGCTCAAGGGCCGACGGATGACGTCGTGGCCCTCGCTGCAGACGGACCTGCGCAACGCCGGGGCCGAGTGGGTCGACGAGGAGGTCGTCGTGGACCTCTCCGGTCCCGGGCCCCTCATCACCAGCCGCAACCCCGACGACCTGCCGGCGTTCAGCAAGGCCCTCGTGGAGGCGATCGCGTGAACACGGGCATCGGCTACACCTGCATGAGCGAGCAGTCCGACCCGCGCTGGTTGGTGCGGGACGCGATGGCGGCCGAGGAGGCCGGTTTCGACACGATCGTCTTCTCCGACCACGCCTCGCCGTGGCTGACCTCGCAGGGTCACGCGCCCTACGCCTGGTCGGTCCTCGGGGCGGTCGCGGCGACGACGTCCCGGGTGGAACTCATGACCTACGTGACCTGCCCCACGATCCGCTACCACCCCGCGATCGTGGCCCAGAAGGCCGCGACGGTGCAGATCCTCTCCGAGGGGCGCTTCGTCCTCGGCCTGGGTTCCGGGGAGAACCTCAACGAGCACGTCGTCGGGCAGGGCTGGCCGGCGGTCGAGGAACGTCAGGACATGCTCGTCGAGGCCTGCGAGATCATCTCGAACCTCTTCGACGGGGAACTCCTCACCTACGTCGGCGACCACTTCCGGGTCGACTCCCACCGCCTGTGGGACGTTCCCGAGCACCGGGTCCCGATCGCCGTCGCGGTCAGCGGTGAGAAGTCGGCGACGAGGTTCTCGCCGTTGGCCGACCACCTCGTCGCGGTGGAACCGGAGGCCGCCCTGGCCGCCTGGGACGCCGCCCGCGAACCCGGACAGCGACCCAGCCGCAAGATCGGGCAGATGCCGGTCAGCTGGGACGCCGACCAGGACGCCGCGACCGCCCGGGCGCACGAGCAGTTCCGCTGGTTCGCCGGTGGCTGGAAGGTGAACGCCGACCTGCCGACGACCGCCGGTTTCGCGGGCGCCACGCAGTTCGTGCGTCCCGAGGACGTCGCCGGGACGATCCCCTGCGGGAACTCCGTCGACGCGATCGTCGAAGCCGCGTCCGCCTACTTCGAGGCGGGTTTCACCGACCTCTCGCTCGTGCAGATCGGCGGGGAGCACCAGTCGGAGTTCCTGAAGGTGGCGCAGAGCGAGATCATCCCCGCCCTGCGCGAGGCGGCTCAGGGGTCTGACCCCTCCCCCAGCTGAACCGGGTCGTCGTGCGTGCGGGCCGGACGGGGGCGACCTCATGACCCTTTCCTGGGAGTGAACACAGGACTACCCTCCGGAGTGACAACGACGTCTCGACCGGAGGAGGTCGTCGTGCGGCGCATCGGAGCGCTCCTCGCCACCACCACCCTGCTCGGCGCGGCCCTCGCCGTCGCTCCGGGCGCGGCGGCCGCCCCACCCCGGGCGAGCGTCGTCCCCTGCGGCGCGGTGCTCACGGCCAGCGTCCGCCTCGCCGCCGACATGCTGTGCCCCACGGCGAACGGGATCGTCCTCGCCGCCGACGGGGTCGAACTGAACCTCAACGGCCACCGCCTCGTCGGCGGCGGGGCCGGAACCGGCGTGTTCGTGACCGCGCGCGGTACGACCGTCCGCAACGGGGTCGTCTCCGGCTGGAACACCGGCGTGGGCGCCGCGGAGAACGACGCCGACACCGACGCTCCCCCGGAGTTCAGCGCCACCGTCCGCGACGCCCGGGTCGAGAACTCCCGGATCGGGGTGGCGGTGCGCCCCGGGGCCCTCATCACGGTCCGCGACAGCGTGCTGCGCAGGAACGGCCGCGGGGCGACCAGCGAGTTCGGGGGACGGGTGCGGATCGAGTCCTCGACCCTCGAGCGCAACACCACCGGTGCGTGGTCCTTCGGCACCGTCGCGGACGGGATGGTCGTCCGGGACTCGCTGATCCGCGACAACAGCTTCGCCGGCGTCTCCTGCGGTCAGGACGGCGCCTACGACGTCGCCGGGAGCACGTTGCTGCGCAACGGCTACGGGCTCGAGGTGTTCGAGTGCCTGGGCCGGGTGGTCGATTCCGCCTTCGTCTGGAACCGCGAGCACGTCGGGGGCTACCTCGCGCGGGGGGACCGCATCGATCTGATCTGCAACAGCTACACCCGGGACGGCGGTCCGGTGCCGTTCCCGGTGCAACCCTGTCCGGCGGGGAGGACCGCCCCGGCGATCACCGGGGCGGAGTGACGCTCCACCACGGCGGCGCCGCCTGAACCTTTCCTGAGTGTCACCAGAGCGCTACGCTGCGTGGAGACATCGGGGTCTCGGGCGAAGAAGGTCTTCATGCGTCAGCGCACGGCAGTTCTCGCGATCACTCCTCTCACCGCAGCGCTCCTGACCCTCGCTCCCGGGGCGTCGGCGGCGGCTGCGCCGCGGGCCGTGGTCGTCCCCTGCGGGACGACCCTCACGACCAGCGTGCGACTGGCCGCCGACGTCGTCTGCCCCCAGGGCGGCGGGCTGCAGCTCGCGCGCGACGGCATCGAACTCAACCTGAACGGGCACTCGGTCACCGGCCCGGGCGCCGGGACGGACAGCAGCGGCGTCTTCTTCGCCGCCCGGGACGTGACCGTCCGCAACGGCACGGTCTCGGGGTGGGGTACGGGGGTCACCGCCAACTACTCCAACGACGACGGGCCGGTGACCGTCAGCGGCACCGTGCGCGAGGCCCGGCTGCAGGGCAACGGGGTCGGGGTCGACAGCGAGCAGGGTGGCGACGTCGTCGTGCGGAACTCCCTCCTCAGCGGGAACTCCCGGGGCGGCGTCGCGGTCTTCGACGGGCGGCTACGGGTGGAGCGGTCCACGGCCGAGGCCAACCAGACGGGATTCTTCACCTTCTCCATCGATCCCGGTGCCTTCGTCGTGCGGGACTCCCTCATCCGGGGGAACCGGGGCGCCGGGATCTCCTGCAGCCAGGACGGGCGCTACGACGTCGACCGCACCACGTTGCAGCGCAACGGTACCGGGCTCGACGTGTTCGAGTGCGGCGGGATCGTCCAGAACTCGAAGTTCGTCTGGAACCGGCAGCACGTGGGTGGGTTCCTCGTCGAGGGTGACCGGATCGACCTGGTCTGCAACAGCTACACCCGCGACGGTGGACCGGTCGAGTTCCCCGTCCAACCGTGTCCCGCCGGGGTCAGCGCCCCCGCCATCGCCGAGGAGTCCTGAGCCTCAGACCAGCAGGTCCGCCAGCACGTCGGCGAGGGCGGTCGAACCGAGTTCGGCGTCCTCGTCGGTGCACGTCTCCTCGGGTGAGTGCGAGACGCCGGTCGGGTTGCGGGTGAAGAGCATCGCCGTCGGGACCACCGCGGCGAGGATCCCCGCGTCGTGCCCGGCCCCGGTCGCGAGGTTCGGGGCGCCGTCGAGCACGCCCGTGATGCGGCGGGCCAGGGCGGGGTCGAAGTCCACGGTGGCGCCGAAGGACTCCTCGCGGACCTCGACGGAACACCCCTCCCCCGCGGCGATCTCCTGCGCGCGCCGCGTGATCTCGGCGACCACGGCCACCGTCACCCCGTCCTCCGGGTGACGCACGTCCAGCCACAGGTCGACGCGGGAGGCGATGACGTTCGTCCCGCCGGGGACCGGGTGCAACCGCCCGACGGTGGCCCGGGTCCCGGGGTTCGCGGCGGCGACCTCGCGCACCGCGACGACCAGTCGGGACGCCGCGAGCAACGGGTCGCGGCGGTCCTCGAGCAGGGTCGTCCCCGCGTGGTTGCCCTGGCCGTGGACGCTGAACCGCCAGCGTCCGTGACCGATGACGGAACTCGCCACGGCGACGGGGGCGTCGAGGTCGATCAACCCGCGGCCCTGCTCGACGTGGAGTTCGACGAAGGTCCCGATGCGGGCGAGCGTCTCCTCGTCCCGGCCGAAACCCCGGGGGTCGAACCCGGAGCGGGCGGCGACGTCGGCGAAGGTGTCGCCCTCCGGATCGGTGAGGGCCAGCGCCTTCTCAGCGGTGATGGCGCCGGTCAGCAACCGGGAACCGAGGCAGGCCACCCCGAACCGGGACCCCTCCTCCTCGGGGAACACCGCGAGACCCAGCGGTCTCGAGGGGACGACACCGCGTTGGCGCAGCAGGTCGAGCGACCGCAACGCCGAGGCGACCCCCAGCGGTCCGTCGAACGCGCCACCCCCGGGGACGGAGTCGAGGTGGCTACCGGTGACGACGGCCCCCTCCAGCGGGAGACCGGCGGGGTTCCACCACGCCCAGACGATCCCGTTGCGGTCGGTCTCGGCCTCCAGCCCGCGCGCCGCGAGTTCCGCCGTGTACCAGGACACGAGATCGCGTTCGGCGGTGGAGAAGACCGGGCGCGAGTACCCGCCCCGGGTGGCGTCCCGGCCGGTGTCGGCGATGGCGGCCAGCAGGTCAGAGGTCTCGGACACCCGCCGAACCTACCCGGAACCGCTCGGGAACGGTCCCGGTGCCGAGCGCGACGTCCGCGGCGACCTCACCGAGCAGCGGTGCGAACTTCGCGCCGTGCCCGGAGCAGGGCGACAGGACGGTCACCCCGTCCACCCCGTCGACGACGAAGTCCTCGGTGGGGGTGTTGGTGAACAGGCAGGTCGTCTCCGCGTAGGGCTCCGAGTCGAGGCCGGGGAGGAACCGGCTCACGTGCTCCACGACCCGCGCGCGGTTCGCGGGGTCGATCGCGCCGGTGCGGGCCGCGGCGGAGGACAGGACCCGGCCACCGTTGAACTCGGCCACCTTCTGCCCGCGGAACTGCGCGTCGCGACCCCCGGGCAGGGAGTAGACGGAGGTGCCGTCCTGCTCGTGGATGGTGGTCGGCCAGGACGCACCAGGGTCGCGGTAGCGGAAGTGGAAGGCGTTCTCCTCGCGCACCTGCAGCGGCGGGAACGCGGCCAGGAACTCCGCCGGCAACGAGAGGTTCCCGAGCAGGTCCGGCAGCCACCCGCCGGCACTGACGACGACGCGTTCCGCCGCGAGCGTGCGCCCGTCGACGGCGTGGGCGGTGAACCCCGTCGTGGTGCGTTCGAGGTGCTGCAGCGGCCAGCCGGTGAGCACCTCCGCACCACCGGCCCGGGCGGCCGCGACCATCGCCGCCACGGTCCGCTCCGCGTCCAGGACACCGCCCGCCGGGTGCAGCAGGACGTCGCTGTCGGCGGCGACGTGCGGCCACCGTTCCCGGGCGGCGCGCCGGGGGACGAGCTCGTGCTCGACGCCCGCCGCGGCGAGGACCCGCGCCAACCCGGCCACGTCGTGGTCGGGACCGAAGTCGAGGGCCCCGCACCGGGTGATGAGCGGGGCTCCGTGCCGCCGCTCCAGCTCGGACCACAGCGGTACCGACGCCGCGAGGAGGTCGACGTAGTCCCGCTCCCGGTAGGCGAACCGGAAGATCCGCGCCGACCCGTGCGAGCTGCCCTGCGCCGAGGCCGGCACGTCGCGTTCGACCAGGGTGACCGGGAAACCCCGCTCAGTCAGTCGCCAGGCGGTGGACGCTCCCGCGAGACCGGCTCCGACCACGAGGAACTGCGACATCCGACGCCTCCAGGATCACGACGGCCCGTTCGAGGGCGGGGAGGTCCCCGCGGGCCACCTCGAAGTGTGCCTGCAGGGTGTCCAGGTCGACGACCGCCACCGCGCTCCCGCCCGCGTAGCGGCCGCCCGCGACGGTGATCCCCGGGGGCGACGTCGCCATCACGTTCACCGCCAGCACCTCCCCCTCGGGGTGGGCCACGACGGGGAGCTCACCGTCGAACACCAGCACCGCGTTCCCGCCGACGTCCCCGCCGACGTCATGGGGTGCGCCGTCCAGGTCCAGCACCAGGGTGCCGCGGGCCACGGCGAACCAGCGGGTCACCCCGGGGAACGTCGAGAACGGGCCGTCGGCGGTGATGGTCGCGACGCTGAGGCGCCACCGCTCGTCGCGGTGGAGTTCCCGCGTCGTCCCGCCCCCGTTGCGCCAGGGCTGGTCGGGGACGTCGTCGTGACGGACGGTGCGCACGCCCCCAGCATGCCCGCCTCCGACCGGGTGCCGGTGGGTGGCGCCCGACCCGCGCGAGGAGGTACCGTCCGCGGACGGTGAACCCGTGCCCGGGGGCTTCGCACCCCGGACCTGTCGAGTGCACGGGTCGTTCATTGCATCGCCACACGCCGCTGACCCCGGTCAGCCTGCGCCTCTTCCAGCTCGTCCCCGTCGTCCTGCACGTGCGGGAACTCACCGGCGGCCGGCCACGTCCCACCGTCGGCGACGACATCACCTGGTTCCTCACGCAACGCCCCGACGACCGGGTCCCCTGGCCCTCCGGGTCCGTCCGCCTGCACGCCTCGTACGAACCGCGGGGTTCCACCCCCGCCACGACGGGGTTCCCGGTCCGGGTCCAGGTGGTGAACTGGGCGGTCCGGGGGCCGGCCGACGACCGGCGCCCCGTCGGCGGCACGGAGGAACTGCGCGACGTCCACCGGCCCGGGAAGCTCCTCGCCGGTCGTGAGCGCCGTGACGTGCACGTGCTCGTGGACCTCGCCGTGCGGCGCGCCTCAGCGGCCGACGCGGTAGCGGACGTGGGTCGCGAGCGGTGAGTGGACGACCTCGACGGGGACCAGACCGGGATCGGTCACCCCGTCGAGGAGTCGTTCTCCCGCCCCGATCAGGATCGGGACGACGTCGAGGGCGAGTTCCTCGACCACGCCCGCGGCCAGCGCCTGCCGGACGGTGGCGGCACCGCCGGCGATGCGCACGTCGCCGGCCCCGGCCGCCTCCCGGGCGCGGGCGAAGGCGGCGTCGAAACCGTCGGTGACGAAGTGGAAGGTCGTCCCGGTCAGTTCCAGGGGGGCCCGCTCGTGGTGGGTGAGGACGAAGACCGGCGCGTGGTAGGGCGGTTCCTCGCCCCACCACCCGCGCCAGGTCTCGTCCGGCCACTGACCCCGGACCGGACCGAACATGTTGCGGCCCATGACCACTGCCCCGAGCGGGGCCAGCAGACCCGCTCGCCAGGCCGCGTCGGCCTCGTGGCCGGGCTCCCCGGAGCGGAACTGCCACTGGTGCAGCAGTTCGGTCCCGACCCCCATGGGGTGCTCGAGGCTCTGGTCCGGACCGGCGGTGAAGCCGTCGAGGGACACGGTCTGGTGGCAGACGACACGACTCATGCGGGTGGGACCTCCGTCGGGGTCAGGACTCAGCGGTCGGCGGGACGGCCGTCCGCCACCTGGCGGACGGCGCCCGCCGCCTCGCACGCTCGGCGGGCCTGCCCCGGGTGCAGTCTGGGGGGCGACCGGTCGGGTCGTCGACCGGAACACACCGTCGAGAGGTCAACGATGACCACCACCGCCACCACGGGCTCCGTCACCCCCTTCGACCCCGAAGCGGCGGCCGCGCTGGCCGCCCTCGGGGGTTTCCCGCCCATCACCCCCGACCTCATCCCGGTCGTGCGCCAGGGCCTGCCCGGTCAGCTGCCCCCCAGCGACGAGGAACTCGCCCGCGACGGCGCCTTCACCGTCGAGGAACGCAGCGTCCCCGGACCCGACGGCGCCCCCGACGTCAGTCTGCTGATCTGCCGTCCCACGACGACCGTGACGGGAGCGGTCTACTGGATCCACGGTGGCGGGATGGTCCTCGGCGACAACCGCGGCGGCATCGCCGAGGCCCTGGACTGGGCCCAGGAGTTCGGCCTGGTCGTCGTGTCGGTGGAGTACCGCCTCGCACCCGAGACCCCGCACCCCGGACCGGTCGAGGACTGCTACGCCGGGCTGGTCTGGACCGCGGACCACGCGGGCGAACTGGGTTTCGACCCGGCGCGCATCGTCGTCGCAGGGGCCAGCGCCGGCGGCGGGCTGGCCGCCGCGGTCGCCCTGCTGGCCCGTGACCGCCGCGGTCCCGGACTGCTGGGCCAACTGCTGATCTACCCGATGCTGGACGACCGCAACGACTCCCCGTCCGCGGTGCAGATGGCCGACACCGGGACCTGGGGCCGCACGGCCAACGACACCGGCTGGACCGCGTTGCTGGGCACGGCCCGCGGTGGTCCGGACGTCTCGCCCTACGCCGCGCCGGCTCGGGCGCAGGACCTGACGGGGTTGCCGCCGACGTTCGTCGACGTGGCCTCGGCGGAGAACTTCCGCGACGAGGACGTCGCCTACGCGAGCCGCATCTGGCAGGCCGGCGGGCGGGCGGAACTGCACGTCTGGCCCGGCGGGTTCCACGGTTTCGACGTGTTCGCCCCGCAGGCGGCGATCTCCCAGGCGGCACGGGCCGCGCGACGAGCGTGGCTGTCCCGCCTCGTGCAGGCCTGAACCGCTTCCCGTCGGGCCCCCGCGAGCGCAGGATGGGCTCGTGAGGGACCTGACGGTGCGACTCTCGGCGCTCGACCCCGACGCGGGGGCCGCGCTGCGCGTCGTGTCGTACTTCGACGAACTCGCCGCGGGGCACGCCGGTCTGCACGCGATCGTCCGCGGGGCGACGTCGCTCACCGGCAGTCCCGCCGGGTTCCTCGACGCGCGCCGGCACCTGCGGTTGCGGGTGAACTCCGCGGGCGAGAACGAGCCCGGCGAGGACGACGTTCCGGACGGGTCGTCGGGACCGGACCCGGCGTGGTTGAGCGCAGCCGTCGACGACGGGGCGGTCCTGTGGCTGGAACGGCCGGGTCCGCCCCGCGTCGTGGACGCGGTCGTGCTGGAACGCGCCTGCGCCCTGGCCCGCAGCGTCCTCGAACGCACCCGCCCGCTGGCGGCGTCGGCACCGGGACGTCAGGACGCGGACCTCCTGGAGGTCGTGCTCGACCCGCGGACGCCGCGCGACGACCGTCGTCGGGCGGCGCGCAGCCTCGGCCTCGCCCCGGGGACCCCCTGCCGCGCCGTCGCGGTGGTCGACGGCAGCGCCCTGGTCCTCACCGGCCCGGTGGAACCCCTGCTCGGGTCGCGGCGGGCCGGGGTGGGACCGGTCGTGACGGTGGACGAGCTCCCGGGTTCCTGGGTCGCCGCCCGTCGCGCGCTGCGCCTCACCGCTGAGGGCACCGCGACCGACCCGGGGCCACGGATCGTCCACGCCGAGGCGGTGCAGGGGTTGCTGCTGCTGGCCGCGACCGTGCCGGCCGGTGCACCCCCGGTTCCCGACGTCGGGGCCGTGGAACGCGCCGCCGTCCTCGCGCCCTGGATGCTGCGCACCCTGGACGTCCTGGCCACGACGTCCAGCCGGCGCGCGGCCGCGACGGAACTCGCGGTCCACCACTCGACGGTGCAGGCCCGGGTGCTCACCGCCCAGCGCGCGCTGGGCTGGGAACTGCAGGACGTGGCCGGGTTGCAGCGCCTGCAGCTGGCGCTCGTCCTGCGCCGGCTGCACCGCAACCCCTGACCGGGCTCAGTCCTCCGGCAGCGCGTCGGCCAGCAGTTCCGCGAGGTGCTTGGGCTTGATCCCCGTGAGGTTGTCCGACTGGGTCCGGCAGGAGTACCCGTCGGCCACGACGACCGCGTCCCCGCGTTCGCGCAGGGCGGGCAGGAACGCGTGCTCGGCGACCTTCACCGACACGTCGTAGTGGCCCTTCTCGGCCCCGAAGTTCCCGGCCAGTCCGCAGCAGCCGTTCAGGACCTCCGCCTCGACCCCGGCCTTGGCCAGCAGGCGTTCGTCGGGCGAGAAACCCATGACCGCGTGCTGGTGGCAGTGCGGCTGGACGACGGCCTTCTGGTCCACCCGCGGCGGGATCCAGTCCGGACGCCGTTCCGCGATGAGTTCCGCCAGGGTCTTCACCCGACGTTCCAGCGCGTGGGCGCGGGGGTCGTCGGGCAGCAGTTCCGCGGCGTCCTCGCGCAGCAACGCGGTGCACGACGGTTCCAGCCCGACCACGGGGACCTCGGAGTTCCCCAGCGCGTCCAGCGAGGAACGCAACTGGCGCTTCGCCCCGTCGAGCTGTCCCGTCGACACCCAGGTGAGCCCGCAGCAGACCTGCTGCTCGGTGAGCCGCACCTGGAAACCGAGGTGTTCCAGGAGCTTCACGGCGGCCTTGCCGACCTCGGGCGAGAAGTTCTCCGTGAAGGAGTCCACCCACAGCAGGACGGGTTCACCCGCACGTTCGGGGCGCTGGCGGAACCACGCCCGGAACGTCTCCTCCGCGAACGCCGGCAGCGGCCGGTGCTGGTCCACCCCGCCCAGCGCCCGCGCCGTCCACGCCAGCGCCGGCACCGAGGTCAGCGCGTTCACGACCTTCGGCGCGTAGGAGGCGAGCTTCGACCAGCGCGGCAACCAGCCCAGGAGGTAGTGGTTCATCGGCCGCAACCGGCCCGCGTAGAACTTGTCGAGGAACTCCGCCTTGTAGGTCGGCATGTCGACCCCGGCGGGGCAGTCCGCGCTGCACCCCTTGCAGGACAGGCAGAGGTCGAGGACGTCCTTGACCTCCTGCGAGCGCCAGCCGTCGGTGACGAGGGTGCCGTTGGCCATCTCCTGCAACAGCCGGGCCCGCCCGCGGGTGGAGTCCTTCTCGTCACCGGTCGCGAGGTAGCTCGGGCACATGACGCCTCCGGAGTCGGCGCGGCACTTGCCGACCCCGACGCAGCGGTGGACGGCGCGGGTGAGGTCGCCCTGGTCCTGGGAGTAGGCGAACTTCAACCCCGAACGACCAGGCATGCCCAGCGCGTGCGCCGGACGGGCCGACGGGACGCGGAGGTCGGCGGCGACGTCGGCGGGGCGGACGATGATCCCCGGGTTCAGCAGGTCGTCGGGGTCGAAGGCGCGCTTGACCTCCTCGAACGCGGAGATCGCCTCGGCGTCGTACATCAACGGCAGCAACCCACCGCGGGCCCGGCCGTCGCCGTGCTCTCCCGAGAGGGAACCGCCGTGCTTCGCGACGAGCCGGGCGGCGTCCTCGAGGAACGCCTTCGCCACGGCGCCACCGCCGTTCTCGTAGAGCGGGAAGTCGATGCGGACGTGGATGCAGCCGTCCCCGAAGTGCCCGTAGGCCAGCCCGTCGACGCCGTGGGTCGCCATCAGCGCGTCGAACTCGCGCAGGTACTCGCCCAGCCGTGCGGGCGGGACGGCGGCGTCCTCCCAGCCCGGCCACGCCGGCAACCCCTCGGGGGAACGGCCGGCCAACCCGGCGCCGTCCTCGCGGATGCGCCACAACTTCCGCGCGGCAGCGGCGGTCGGGATGACGACGGAGTCCAGCGCCTGGGAGTCACGCACCATCGCCTCCGCCGCGGCGAGCGACTCCTCCGGGGTCTCCCCGCCCATCTCGACGAACAGCCAGCCGTCGCCTCCGGGCAGGCCGTCGACGGAACCCCCGCGGCGCACGACGATGTCGGCGAGGCGACGGTCGATGCCCTCGACGGCGAGCGGGGCGTGTTCCAGCAGGGCGGGGGTCGCGTCGGCGGCCTCGTGCATCGAGGGGTAGCCGAGGACCACGAACGTCGTCGACGGGGACTGGCGCACGAGGCGGACCCGGGCGCGCAGGATCGTCACCAGCGTCCCCTCCGACCCGGTGAGCAGCCGGGCGAGGGCGGTCCCGGTGGGCCCGCCGGTCTCGGGCAGCAGGTGTTCCAGGGCGTAGCCGGACACCTGACGGCCGAACGTGGCGAACGAGGTCCGGATGGTCCCGAGGTGGCGGGAGGCCACGGCCTGCAGCTCGGCGAGGAGGTCCGCGGGCGGGGCGTCGGTCCAGTAGCGGCGGCCGTGACCGTCGAGGACCTCGAGGGCGACGACGTTGTGCGAGGTCCGGCCGTAGGCCAGCGCGTGCGATCCGCAGGCGTCGTTGCCGATCATCCCGCCGACGGTGCAGCGGGCGTGGGTCGAGGGGTCCGGCCCGAACCGCAGACCCAGTGGCGCGGCCTGGCGCTGCAGGTCGTCGAGGATGACGCCGGGCTCGATGAGCGCGGTCATGGTCTCGGGGTCGATCTCGAGGACGCGGTGGAGGTGACGGGAGAAGTCGAGCACGACTCCCTCCCCGATCGCGTTCCCCGCGACCGAGGTGCCGGCGCCGCGGGAGGTGAACGGCACCCCGAGACGGCGGCAGACCGCCCAGACGGCTTCGACGTCCTCGACCGTGCGCGGGAAGACGACGACCTGCGGGACGACGCGGTAGTTCGACGCGTCGGTCGTGTACTCCGCGCGGCGCCGGCTCGAGGCGTCCACGACGCCGGACCCGGCGGTGGTGCCGAGGGCGGCGTTCAGGCTGGTCAGCAGGTCCGCACCGGCAGCGGCCTCGGCGCGGGTCTCGTCGATCAGGGTCACGTGTCCAGTGTGCCGCCGCGCGGGCCGTGCTCCGCACCCAGCCACCCCCACTCGATCCGTGATCTCGCCGGGTCCCCCAGCGGGATCACGGGTGGGGGGTGAGGAGGGCGAGGTGGCGGGGGCTGACGTCGATCGTCAGCCGCTGGCCGCGGGTCAGGAGCAGCCGGTCGGCCTCCAGGCCGTCGCCGAAGACGACGAGCTCGTCGGAGAGCACGTCGAGGGTCAGGGGCTCGGCCCCGACCGACCCGGCGACGAGGTCGGCACCGGTGGTCCGCGAGGGCCACGCCTCGCGCACGAACCAGGCCAGGGTCGGGTCGGTGGGCCCGGGCAGGGCGGCTCCCCCGCGGGCGCGGGCCAGGGAGGCGAGCCAGCCGGTGGCGCCCGTCCCGGTCCCGCAGACGACCCCGCTGGAGGCCTGCTCCTCGCGCCGGTCCCCGCGGCCCAGCACGTAGCGGGCGGTCTGGTGGCTGTGGTGACCGACGAAGACCTCGTTGAGGGCGTGCAGCTCCTGGTCGTCGTCGGTGCGCGCGCGCACCATCGTCCGCTGCTCGCACACGGGCCGGGACACGCTGCGCTGCAGCAGGTCACGGGCGTGCGCGGCGGGGTGGCGGACCAGGACACCGGCGTTGGCCCCGGGGTCGGGGTCGATGCCCACGACGACCTGGCCGTCGAGGTACTTGGCGACGTTGGCGACCAGCCCGTCCTGCCCGACGACCACGACGACGTCCTCGGGGGCGAAGAGGAACCGGGAGAGGTCGGCCCGCTCGACCGTTCCCGTCCGCCAGTCCAGGGGGACCGCGGCGGCCACCGCGACCAGGGCGGCGCGCTGGCGTTCGTCGCCCGCCTCGAGGTCGTCGAGCGTGCGCCCGCGGGTCCGGAGGAAGAACTGCGCGGCTCCGCGGGTCCCGTGCCGGGCGATCGCGTCGGCGAAGGGGGTGCGGCGGTGGACCAGGACCGCGCGCGGCGCGAGGCTCACCGGGTACCGGCCAGCCGGGCGAGGGCCCCGGTGATGACGTCCGGGGTGAGGACGAGGGTCCCGATCTCGGGCAGCTGACCGGCGAACTCCCGCAGCGCGAGAGCGAGCAGGACCTCCGGTGGCGTACCGGCGACGGCGGCCATGCGGGCGGCCTCGGCGCCGGCGTCGGCCTCGCCCTGCAACCGGGTCGCCGTGGCGTGCGCCTGCGCCAGCCGCTCCTCGCGTTCGGCCTCGGCGGTGGCCTGGACGGTGTCCGCGGCGGCGGCCTCCTCGACGGTCCGGCGCTGGTTGGCCCCGCGCTGGGCGACGAGCTGTTCCTCGCGCCGGGCGAGCTCGATCTCGTTCTGCAGCTCGTTCTCGCTGATGGCCCGTTCCCGTTCGACGGCGAGCGCCCGGCGCTGGGAGGTGGCGTGGTCGGCCTCGGTCTGCAACGCCTCCCGGGTCGGGGTGCCCAGCGCCTTCTCGACGTCGGGATCGGGGCGGACGGCGACGACGCGGGCGTCGACGAGGGCGAGGCCCGTCCGGGCGAGCCGGCTGTCGGCGGTGAGGCCCGCGGTGATGCGCTCCCGGGTCAGCGTCACCCCTCTGACCAGCACCTCGCGCAGCGGCAGCCGGGCGAGGACGTCGAGGACGTGCTGCTGGGCGGTCTCGGTCAGCAGCCCGGCCAGTTGCTGCAGCGGGGCGTTCCGCCACCGGCCGGTCACGGGGTCGAGGGAGAAGTCGACGCGGGTCGCGGCGAGCTCGGGGTCCTCGACGCGGAAGGTGACGGTGGCCTGGACGGTGACGTCGACGAAGTCGGCGGTGCGGGCGTGCAGGACGAGCGGGAGTTCGCGGTCGTCGACGGGCACCTCCGACAGCGCCGCGGAGAGGGGGCGGAACCAGAACGCCTGGCCGGTGCCGGAGTGCACGAGCTTCCCACCGCGGTGGTGCACGACGTGGGTGGTCGGGGTGCTGCGCAGGTGCCGGGCGAAGGGGTAGCGGGTGATGTCGGCCATGTCGTCCTCCTCGGACAGTTGTTGTCGTCGGAATGACGATAAGCCAGCGCCTCCCCTAATCGTCAAGTCGACGACAAGCCGGTACGCTGACCGGGTGACCTACCCCACCGTCGCCGTCACCGTGGACCTCGTCGTGCTCACCGTCCGGCCCGAGGGGCTGTCCGTCCTGCTCGTCGAACGCGGCGAGGAGCCGTTCCTCGGCGACTGGGCGCTGCCCGGGGGTTTCGTCCACCCGGACGAGGACCTGCTCGGCGCCGCCGAACGGGAACTCGCCGAGGAGACCGGACTCCCCCGCGGTTCGGTGCACCTGGAACAGCTCGCCAGCTACGGCGCCCCCGACCGCGATCCCCGCCAGCGCGTCGTGACGGTCTGCTACCTCGCCCTCGCCCCCGACCTGCCCACCCCGCACGCGGGCACCGACGCCGCCGACGCGCGCTGGGTACCCGTGCGCGAGGCCCGGGACCTCGCCTTCGACCACGACCGCCTGCTCGCCGACGCCGTGGAGCGCGCCCGGGCGAAACTGGAGTACTCACCGCTCGCGACGGCCTTCTGCGCCGAGGAGTTCACCGTCGCCGAACTCCGCCGGGTCTACGAACAGGTCTGGGGACACCCCCTGGACGCCCGGAACTTCCACCGCAAGGTCACCGGCGCCGACGGGTTCCTCGAACCGGTCGGCTCGAGCACGACCCGCGACGGCGGCCGCCCCGCGCAGCTCTTCCGGCGCGGGAGCGCCACCAGCGTGCACCCGCCCCTGCTGCGCACCTGACAGCGACGGGGAACCCGACTAGGGTCGAACGTCGTGTCCGCCTACCCCGCCCTCGTCGCGGCGGGGTTCCGGCGGTTCTCCACCTACCGGGCCGCCACCGCGGCCGGCGCTCTGACCAACTCGGTGTTCGGCGCCATCAAGGCCGCCGTCCTCGTCGGCACGGTCTCCGGGGCCGGGAGTGCGGTCGCCGGCTACGACGTCGAGCAGGCCGCCACCTTCGCCTGGGTGACGCAGGCCCTCCTCGCCCCGGTCAGCGTGTTCGCCGACGACGAGGTCGCGCAGCGCGTGCGGACCGGGGACATCGCCGTCGACCTGGCCCGTCCGGTCGACCCGCAACTCGCGGCCTGGGCCACCGACCTCGGCCGCGCGGCGTACATGTTCCTGCCCCGCGGCGTCCCACCCCTCGTGCTGGGGATCGCGCTCACCGGACTCGCGCTGCCGAGCGATCCGCGCAGCTACCTCCTGGGTGTCGTCAGCCTCGTCCTCGGCGTCTCGGTCTCCTTCTCGGCCCGCTGGCTGGTCAACCTCACGGCGTTCTGGCTCACCGAGATCCGCGGGATCCTCATGCTCTACACCGTCCTCGCGACGATCCTCACCGGGCTCGCCATCCCGGTCCGCTGGTTCCCGGCGTGGCTCGCGACCCTCGCCCACGCCACCCCGTTCCCGTCGATGCTGCAGTCGCCGATCGACGTCTTCACCGGCACCGCAACGGGAACCGGCGCGCTCCGGCTCGTCGCGGTCCAGGTCGGCTGGCTGGCCGGGCTCCTGCTCGCCGGTCGGGTCCTGCTGGCGCTGGGGTCCCGACGACTGGTGGTGCAGGGTGGCTGAGGGCTCGGCGGTCGCCGCCTACCGGGCCGTCCTGGGCAGCCGGGTGCGGGCCCAGCTGAGCTACCGGACGTCCTTCGTCGCCGACCTGCTCTCCAACCTGGGCATCGGGATCAGCGAGTTCGCCACGATCTACGTCGTCTTCTCGCGGACCTCCACCCTGGGCGGGCTGGACGTGTGGCAGGCGTCGCTGGTGTTCGCGCTGGCGAACGTGGCCTTCGCGGCCGCGGACCTCCTCGCCGGTCACCTCGACAACCTGCCCACCCACATCCGCAGCGGAACCCTCGACGCGTTCCTGCTGCGTCCCCTCCCGGTCCTCGCCCAACTGGCGACCTCCGACGTCTCGTTGCGCCGGATCGGGCGGGTGCTGGTCGGCGTCGTGGTGCTGTGCGTCGCGTGGCCGCACACCGGCATCGCGCTCGACCTGCGCGCCGTGGCCCTGCTCGCCACCGCGCTCGTCGGCGGGACGGCGATCTTCTCGGCGTTGTTCGTCATCGCGGGCGCCTGCCAGTTCTGGCTGCTGGACGGGAAGGAAGCGGTGAACTCCCTCACCTACGGCGGTTCCAACGCGGCGCAGTACCCCGCCTCGATCTACGGGACACCGCTGCGCTGGTTGTTCTGCTACGTCGTCCCGGCCGCGTTCGTCGCCTACCTCCCCGTCCTGGCCCTGCTGAGGAGCGACGGGCCCGCCGGCCTGCCCGCCGGGCTCGGGTGGTTCTCGCCGGTCGCGGCCGCCGCGCTCTGGAGCGTCGCCCTGCTGCTGTGGCGCCAGGGGATCCGGCACTACACGGGGAGCGGATCGTGAATCCGGCGCTGGAGGTCACCGACCTCGTCCGCGAGTACGTCGTCCGCGAGAAGGTCGAGGGGAGGTTCCGTCGGCGACGTCGCGTCGTCCGCGCCGTCGACGGGTTGTCCCTGCGGGTCGAACCGGGGGAATCGGTGGGGTTCATCGGCGCCAACGGTGCCGGGAAGTCGACGACCATCAAACTCCTCACCGGCATCCTCGTCCCCTCCGCCGGCAGCGTGCGGACGTGCGGGCTGGACCCGGTGGCCCGGCGTCGCGACCTGGCCCGCCGCATCGGCGTGGTGTTCGGGCAGCGCAGCCAGCTCTGGTGGGACCTGCCGCTGAGCGAGTCCTTCCGCCTCCTCGCCGCGATCCACCACCTCCCCGCAGGGGTCTGGCGGCCACGGCTGCGCGACCTCGACGACCGGCTGGGGCTGGGCGAGTTCCTCACCACCCCCGTGCGGCAACTGTCCCTGGGCCAGCGGATGCGCGGGGAGGTCGCAGCCGCGCTGTTGCACTCCCCCGAACTGCTGCTGCTCGACGAACCGACGATCGGCCTCGACGTCCTGTCCAGCGAACGGCTGCGCCGGTTCCTGCGGGCCGAACGCGCCGAACGCGGGACGACCTTGCTGCTGACGACGCACGACATGGGTGACGTGCAGCGTCTCTGCGACCGGGTGCTCGTCGTCGACCGCGGTCGCGCCGCCTACGACGGCGACCTGCCCGGGTTGGTGCGCCGCGTCGGCGCCCGGCGCGTCCTCGTCGTGGACCTCACCGCACCCACCGGGCCGATCCACGTCGAGGGAGCCCAGCTCCTCGGCGTCGAGGCGGGGGGTCTGCGCCATCGGTTCGCCTTCTCGGCCCAGGAGACGACCGCCGCCGCGGTGCTGGCGGGAGTCTCCGCCCACGCCGAGGTGCGGGACCTGTCGGTGGAGGAACCCGACATCGCCGACGTGCTGCGCCAGCTCTACGCCAGTTCGGGGACCCCTCAGGCCGGGGTGCCGCCGGAGAGCGCCAGGAGCTGACGGAGGACCCGGTCGTCGATCCCGAGCTCGGGTGCGGCCTCCCCGACGTCCGGGGCGAGGGAACGCACCTCGGTGTGCAGCTCCTCCATCCGGCGGTCCATCTGCTCGGCGACCGCCGCGGCCTCGGTGAGGCTCGCGGCCAGGTGACCGGGGACCTCGCCGTCGTACTTGTAGTAGATCTTGTGCTCCAGGCTGGCCCAGAAGTCCATGGCGATCGTCCGGATCTGGACCTCCACCGTCACCGGGACAGGGCCGTCGGAGAGGAACACCGGGATCTCGACGATGGCGTGCAGGCTCTTGTAGCCGTTGGGTTTCGGGTGCGCGATGTAGTCCTTGACGGCCAGGACGCGGATGTCCGCCTGCCCCGTGAGGATCTCGAGCATCCGGTACGTGTCGGCGATGAAGCTGCAGGTGATGCGGACACCCGCGATGTCGGTGATGTGTTCGCGGATGGTGTCGAACGACGGGTCCAACCCGCGGCGCACGACCTTCTCGAGGATGCTCGTCGGGGACTTCACCCGGGACGTCACGTGCTCGATGGGGTTGTAGCGGTGCAGGTGGGTGAACTCCTCGCGCAGGATCGAGACCTTCGTCAGCACCTCGTCGACGGCGAAGCGGTAGGCCATCATGAACCGGACGAAGTCCTCACGGACACGACGGAACGCCTCGAGATCGGCTGCACCGTAGGAGTTCTCTCCCGTCTCCACGGACGCCACGCCCATCGCGCACCTCACCTCTCCACCGTCGGGGCCTCGTGCTGCGAACGCGTGGCACCGCGCCGGGGTTCCGTGCCGTCACGTCGGGCGGTGACGGCCGGCCGGGTCAGAGCCGGTCCTTGGCCCGTCCGAGCACGGGGGTCCAGCCGGCCACGGTCCGGCCCGCCACGATCCGGCCGTCCACGAAGAACGGATCGGCGTCCAGGGTCGCCTCCACGTCCGCGGCGGTCTCGGCCTCGAACACGAGGAACGCGCCCTCGGCGTCGGTCGGGCCGGACAGGACGAGGGCGTCGCCCAGCGAGGCGAGCCACTCGCGGTGGGTCGGGCGGACGGCGTCCCGGGCGGAGACGTCCGGGGAGTAGGCGTAGGTCACGACGAAGAAGGACATGGCCCGGACGCTACCGGGACGATCCTCGCCGGCGTCGCAGCGACGGTTCTCAACCGCGGCACGAAGAACCCGACGAGCGGTCCGACCCCCAGCGCGAACGCGACCGTGCCGACCCCGACGTTGCCGCCCAGGACCCAGCCGACCGCCAGGACCGACACCTCGACGACCGCGCGGGCGAGCCAGAGGGGCAGACCGGTCCGCCGGTGCAGGCCGGTCATCAGCCCGTCCCGCGGCCCCGGCCCGAAACCCGCCCCGAGGTAGAGCCCGCTCGCCACCGCCAGCAGCGCCAGACCGACCGCGAACAACGGGATCCGGACGAGCAGCGCGTGCGGCGCGGGGAGCAGGTCGACCGTCGCCTCGATCGCCGTCCCCACCAGCAGGACGTTCAGCACGGTCCCCACTCCTGGTCTCTGCCGCAACGGGATCCACAGCAGCAGCACGGCGAGGCCGATGAGGTTCGCGAGCCAGCCCAGGCCCACCCCGGTGTGTCGAGAGACCCCCTGCGCGAAGACCGTCCACGGCCCGACCCCGATCCCGGCGAGGACCATCAGCCCCTCGGCCACGCCGTAGAGGCCGAGGCCGACGAGGAGACGGGCGATGCGGGCACTGAGCACTGGACTTCTCACAGCACGGATTGGACCGCAGTCCGCTCTCGCCTCGACAGTGCCAATCCGGCTACGGTGGACTGGTGCCCACCCTGTCCGCGTCCACCCTCGGCCACCTCCTCGGCGACTGGCGCGACACCGGCCCGGCCCTGCGGGCGCTCGCCGAGCGGATCCGGTTGCTGCTGCTGGACGGGCGAATCACCTCGGGCACCCGGTTGCCCGCCGAGCGTGAGCTCGCCGCCACCCTCGCGCTCAGCCGGACGACCGTCGCGGCGGCCTACGCGCACCTGCGCGAGACCGGGTACGTCACCAGCGTGCGGGGTTCCGGCAGCGTGATCGCCCTCCCCGCCGTCACACCCCCCGGGGACGTCCGGCCCGCCCACGTCGAGATCGACCTGACCCGGGCGGCCCTGCCC